>JBGUKB010000101.1:0-12357 GCA_045114235.1 Victivallales bacterium | reverse complement strand
GGCGATTTGTGCCTGAACGGATTGGCCGAAGCCTGCTTCTTGCCGTGCCAGCTTGGTGTTTGATCGACGGCACACGGAAATGAAACCAGGTTCTTTTTGATTGGATCTCCTATACACAACCAAATAAGTTGTGTTTTTGCTTAAAAAAACTTCGCGCGACTACCCACGCGAAACATTTACTACATGCTAATATACCACCAAAGAAGAAAAAGTCAAGCTCTATTGCCGATTATTTCAGTAGTTCTTTGTCCTCCGACTGTCTGTCGGTCCATTTGCCGCTGCTCCTCCGTAAAGGGGGATTATTCCGATTGTCGGGAATATGGCCTGTGTTTATGCTGTGCCATGTTCCATCTCCAGTGGCTGTGCCGGGACAAGAATCATCCCGTATACAGTGAATCTCGTTTATATTCGAGTTTTTTTTCGAAAAAGTTTGCAAAATGGTTTGACAAATATACCGGGTAGGGGTATATTATATCATGCGAACAAAAAGCAGACTAACACGGGCAAATGGCACCGGTCTGTATCCGAAGGAAGACGACCGCCGCGTTCGTTTGCAAGGAATCATTACAACATGCCCTGCCGGGCGGAAAGGAAGCGCTGTATGCGAAAATGCATGGACGAAGAAAAACTGCATATCCGCCTGAACAAAATCGCGGGGCAGATCAACGCCATCAACAAGATGATAGAAGAGGACGTCCCTTGCGAACAGGTCCTGATTCAGATCAATGCGGCGAAAAGCGCGTTGCATCGGGTCGGGTTGATCGTGCTTGAAGGCCATCTGCGGCATTGCGTGCGCGAGGGTATTGAAAACGGCGATGCGGAGGAAACACTGAACAGCTTTTCCGAGGCGCTGGAACATTTTTCACGGATGAACTGACGTCCGGATATCTGAGAAAAAAGGGTGTGGATCCATCAAAAAACAGCCTCACATCAACTTGTTTATTTTTATTAAACCATAATACCTATACAGGTATATGTATCTAACAATCAAAAAAGGGAGTCTTTTTATGTTCAACAAAATGGAGGAGCTATGTGAGATGTGCGAGAACATCCGCATGACGATTCTGGGCGGGTGTTTCCTTGCCCTGAGCCTGATCCTGATGCTATGCGGCATTCACCCGCCACTTGACCCGGCATGGGGCACAGCGCTTATCTGTGGTTTTCCGCTCGCGTATCATGCTGTCAAGAACCTGTCACGCGGTCATATCTCGTCCGATCTTCTGGTTACGGTCGCGATGGTCGCCTCTGTTTGCATTGGCGAGGATTTTGCGGCGGGCGAAATCGCGTTCATCATGGCGTTGGGCGAATACTTGGAGGATCGGACTGTCGCCCGTGCTCGGAAGGGGCTGGCGTCTTTGCTTGAGCTGGCTCCGCGGATGGGGCGGCGCATCACGGCTTCGGACGGAAAGGAGGACGCCGTGGAGATTCCAGCGGAAACAATCGAAAAAGGCTGGATATTGCGCGTATTGCCCGGTGAGACGATCCCGGTCGACGGTATCGTGGTGCGAGGAAACACATCGGTCGACCAGTCGGTCATGACCGGGGAGTCGCTTCCAGTCGACAAAGGCATCGGAGACAGCGTATTCGGCGGAACTGTCAACCGGTTCGGCGCAATCGACATCGAAGCGACGCGTGTGGGAGCGGACTCGTCTCTTCAGAAGATGATCTCGCTGGTTCAGGAGGCAGAAAAAAACAAAGCTCCCACGCAGAGGATCGTCGATAAATGGGCGGCATGGCTGGTTCCTGCAGCGATGCTTTTGGCTGTAGCGGCATATCTTGGCACGCAGAACGTGACGCGGGCTGTGACTGTGCTTGTGGTGTTCTGCCCATGCGCTCTGGCGTTGGCGACGCCGACGTCCATCATGGCTGCCATCGGACAGGCTGCAAAACGCGGCGTACTGATCAAATCCGGCGAGGCGTTGGAGACAATGGGCCGTGTGAACTGCGTCACGTTCGACAAAACGGGAACGCTGACATTCGGACGGCTCGAAGTGAGCGATGTGATCCCGGCTAACGGAACGATATCAGCCGACGAGCTTCTGCATCTCGCTGCTCTGGCTGAAGCGCAGTCCGAACACCCCATCGGGAAAGCGATTGCACAGGCCGCCATTCAAAAGGACATGGATTTGCCCATGTTGCCCGGTTTCGAGACGATCCCCGGCAAAGGCGTGTCCGCGAACAGGGACGGAAAGCGCATTCTTTGTGGAAGCCTGCGTTATTTGGATATGCAGGGGGTGTCAATCCCGGAGTCTGCAAAAGAGCACTTGAATACGCTCAGAATGCAAGGGAAGGCAACCGTGGTCGTGGCCGAGAGCGGACGTTTTGCCGGAATCGTAGGTTTATCGGATGTTATCCGTCCTGTGGCGGCAAACGTGGTCGCACAAATGAAGAAACTCGGTGTCGAAGTCGTGCTCCTGACCGGAGACCATCGCCAGACGGCGGAGTATTTCGCATCCCAAACAGGGATTTCGGAGATTCATGCGGAGCTTCTGCCGGAACAGAAGGTCATGGAAATCGCGCGTCTGCGGGACCAGGGAAAAACTGTGTGCATGATCGGCGATGGCGTGAACGATGCGCCTGCCATCAAGACCGCCGACGTGGGTGCGGCTATGGCTGCGATGGGCAGCGACATCGCAATCGAGGCAGCGGATGTCGCGTTGATGGGGGATAATTTGGAGCATATCCCATACCTGAAACGCCTTGCCGGCGCAGCCATTTTCAGTATTCATTTCAACATCACGCTTGCGATGCTGATCAATGTTCTCGCCATCGTGCTGTCCGTGTTGGGATACCTCACGCCTGTCCTGGGGGCACTCGTCCATAATGCCGGTTCCGTGATCGTGGTCCTGAACGCCGCTATCCTGTATGATCGGAAGATATGAATAACAAAAAAGTGTCACCGGATGGGTTCTTTGAATGCATGTGCATTCCTTTAAGAACTGGTGACACATGTACGGCAGGTGCAGGCTGTTTCACTCAAGTACAACCAGCCCCCGGAACCATCGCTGGCTCCGGGGGCTGAGGTTCATCCTGTATTTGGAAATGGAAAAGGGCCAAGTCCTTGAGGAGATGGCCCTTGAAGAATCATTTGTTTTTCAGAACTTAGAAGCCGAAGGCTCCCTGCGGTCCAAAGCCGCCGAACCCTCCGAAGCCGCCCTGAGGAGCAGGACCTTCGAAACTGCCGAAGCCGCCCTGAGGAGCAAAGCCGCCGAAACCACCCTGAGGAGCAGGTCCACCGAATCCGGCATCGAAGCCGCCACGGGGAGCAGCGCCGCGTTCGCGATTCTGGCGTCTGCCTTCGTGTCTGCCTTCGCGTCTGCCACGGGGCTGTCTGTCCTGAATCGCGGCTTTCGGAGCACTGAGGTCAGCCTGCGGTGCCGGAACGATACCGAGACCGAAGCCACCCTGCGGAGCAGGAGCGGGACCTATGCCGAAACCTGCCTGCGGAGCAGGAGCTGCGCCGGGACCGAAACCCGCCTGCGGAGCGGGACCGAGGCCGAAGCCACCGGTCGGAGCCGGAGCAGCGCCAGGTCCGAAACCTGCATGAGGACCAAACTGAGGCGCTGGTCCGGCAGCGGGTCCACCGAAACCGCCGAAACCGCCGAAGCCACCGAAATCACCGGTCGGAGCCGGAACAGCACCTAAGGCACCGAAGCCCGCCTGCGGCGCAGGAGTTGCACCGGGAGCACCAAAGCCTAACTGCGGAGCCGGAGCGGGACCAACAGCGGGAGCATTGCCAAAGCTACCGAATCCACCGAATCCGCCGAAATCGCTGGTCGGAGCCGGAACAGCCCCCAAGGCACTGAAGCCCGCCTGCGGTGCAGGAGTTGCACCGGGAGCGCCAAAGCCTAACTGCGGAGCCGGAGCGATGCCGGGAGCACCGAAGCCAGTGGAAGGAACAGGTGCTGCGCCAAAACCAAAGCCACCCTGCGGAACAGGAGCCGGACCAGCAGCGGGAGCGTTGCCGAATCCGCCGAAACCACCGAAGCCTCCGAAATCACCGAAGCCGCCAGCGGGAGCGCCACCGAAGCCACCGGTCAGAGCCGGAGCAGCGCCAATGCCGCCGAAGCCTCCGGCAGGAGTGGTTCCGGGTGTTGTAAAGCCGCTAAAGCCGAAGCCGTTTGCGGGGAAAGGACCGGCAGCTGATGCGCCGCCTCCGAAACCGCCAAAGCCGAAGCTGCTAAAGTCAGCGTCTGGCGCCGTCATGCCGGGTCCATTGAAGACTCCGGCAGGAGCGGGAGCGGCTCCCGGTCCCATGCCGGGACCGCCAAAACCGCCTGCGCCGAGCCCCATTCCTCCGCCAAAGCCTTGTGCGTAGGTGTTGACGGACACGATTCCAGTAAGTGCGAGGACGATGAGTGTAGTCATTTTCTTCATAGTCGTTCTCCTTGTTTATTTTGGTTGTAGGATATTGGACAAGGGGTCCGCAAGTTGTTCCTACGGTGTCCGTTTGCGATTCACAGCTGTGTTTTCATATCAATTAACGAATAGCAATATTTACATATTGTATTGTATGATTTCATTTTTTGTATTTTTCTCATTTGCATGTATTATAAAGAATAATTTATTCTATTCATAAACTCAAATCATGCGGAAATACGGACAATAAAAAAAAGACCAGATCCAAAAGGAAATGGCCTTTGTAAAATATTTCAACGCCAAGCTCAGAATCCGCAAAAATCGCTTATGCCGCCGAATCCCCCCATCATCGGGTAACCGTTGAAACCGCCCATATCACCAAAGCCACCCATGCCATTGAACCCCACCATGATCGGGTAACAGCCGCCACTCATGTTGTCCATGCCGAATCCGCCACCATAAATATCAAAGCTCATTTCGGGCATGCAGGCAAGATCATTTCCCGGTATTTGGAAATCGGCGATGGAGTTGCTGTCGGCATTCTCCTCTTCCCGCAGAAGAGATTCGAGCATGTCGGCAAGCAAATCCATTTCCGCAAGATCGACAAGCATATCCAGTTCTGTAGAACTTTTGCCTGTGTCCTTATGTGCATCTTTCTGAGCCCAGATTGTTGCCGCTGTCATGGAGACCGCAAGTGCGCAGGTGAGAATCCATTTTGTTGTTTTCATTTTCTTCTCCTTTTATCGCTGGAGTTGAGTTTGAAATGTTGTATTGTCAAATCGTAAAATCAGAAACCGCCGAAACCGCCGAAACCGCCCCCACCGAAGCCGCCCATGCCGCCAGCTCCTCCTCCGAAACCGCCCATGCCGCCAGCGCCACCAAATCCCCCCATGCCACCGCCGAAGTCCATGCCTCCTCCAAATCCGCCCATACCTCCGCCGAAGTCCATGCCTCCTCCGAAGCCTCCCATACCTCCGCCGAAGTCCATGCCCCCGAAACCACCCATTCCGAAGCCCATATCTCCAAAGCCCCCCATGCCGAAGCCGCCCATGCCGAAGCCGCCCATACCGAATCCGCTGTTGGCCGCATTCGTAGAGGAACCCTGCATCGTGAGCTCGATCCGTTCCTGATTGCGGGTGAGCGTGGCGGTCGATGGCGTCACAGCTGCGAGCGTGTAACCGTTCGGGAGTGTTTCGCCTACGCGGAAATACTGCTTATTGGAATTGGAAGCGGTCGTTGCCGTGATGCCGTCTATGGGAAGCCCGTCACGTCCTAAAACCCGCTGCTGATTCTGGTTCTGAAGGAGCGCGATCTGCTCGTTGGCACGGTTCAAACGCTGACGAAGCAATTCGGTCTGCTGAGGCGTGACACCGGGGCTCATTTGCAGGGTTTGAAGCAGGGAAGACAGCTCAGCGCGATTCTCCAGCGCTTCCTGCATCTGCTGTTCCTGAGCAGCCGCAAGTTCTTCGGCATTGGGCATGTTGTTATTGTTCCGGTTGTTGTTATTATTTCGTCCGGGCTGCTGCCACATGTTCATCATCTGCATGCCGCGCTGGAGGATGATCGCCCCCACGACTTTTCCGATGGTGAACGTGCCGACGAGCGTCATGTCGCCTCGATTGACCGGCATGGCAATTGTTCTGGTGTTATTCGTGGTTGCCTTGGGCGCCCGTTCGGGATCGAAGATGTTCAGCGCCACGGTGGTCGCGACCTGATTCTCCGTAGACATGGGCGCGCTGACAAATCCCCAGGGCTGCTGCCACGGCTGTTGTGTCTGCGCGACAGGGGTTGGCTGCGGAGTTGCTGCGCGGCGTTCCCTTTTTGCTGTCGTGGCGACTTCTGCTTCGACCGAAGGTTCGTTCAGCCATTCGTATGCGTTGAAGCACACGAAGGCAGCAAGGATCAAGTTGGCAAAAATCAGGACGTGTCTCATTCCCGTTCTCCTTATAAATTGGCTTGAGGCCGCACACTCCGTTTCGCGGGGGTGAGGCAGATGCGAAAACCGCTGCGGGGTGCTGGTTGCCGCGCTCTGCCGGAAGAAGGAGACTGCTGCCGGGATGATTGATAAAAATAGTAATATTTTCTAAATCATTTAACGTTTATCGCATAGCATTTATTTTGCATGTTTGTGAAAAACGAAAGACTTTTTGTTCGCTTTGAACAATAATCGGCATTAAAGTGCTAAAAGAATGAGAAATATTCAGCACATTCTTGTCTTTTAAGGGAATAAATCTTCAGCGGAAGCAAAAGCGTGTTTTTTGAAGAAAGGGGGTAAACTCTCCCTAATACGTTCAGCCCCCGAAACCATCGCTGGCTTCGGGGGCTGAACGTGACTTGAACAAAACTTTCCTTCAGCAGGAGCGGCCTGCTTCGTAGGCTTCCTTGAAGACCGGGAGCGAGCGGACTTCGCCCTTTTCGTATGCTCCTGTCCCATAGAGGACGCCGCGCTCGACCGTGCCTTCCATGCAGTCGCGCATGAAGCCGCGCAGACCTTCCAGCGTCGCGGACATGATGTCGCGGTTGGTATCGGCGGCGGTGATGATGTGCCAGAATTCCGTGCCTTTGAAGCGTCCGAAGTCGTTCCACCGGGAAACGCTCCGGTCGATCAGCGCCTTGAGCTGGGCGTCCATCGAGTAGAAATAGACCGGAGTTGCTAGAACGATCACGTCGGCGGAGAGCATCTTCTCCACAAGCTCGTTGGCGTCGTCGTTCTTGACGCACTTATTCAGCTTCTGGCAGGCGTAGCACCCGCTGCAATAACCGACGTTCTTTTCCGCCAGGCGGATTTTCTCCACCTCGTGTCCGGCTTCCTTCGCGCCACGAGCGAACTCGTCGCAGAGCAGGTCGGAATTACCGTTCTTGCGGGGTGATGCGGAGATGATGAGGACTTTTTTCATGGTTTTGCTCCAGTTGTTGTTTCAGGTCGTTTATTTGAGATCGTTACTTGTCGCGGCCTTGTAGGCGTCGTCGTCCACGGGCTCGCACCACTCGTTCCTGCCGCCTTCGCCGGGGACTTCGACCGCGAGGTGCTGGAACCAACAGTCGGGCGCGGCCCCGTGCCAGTGCTTGACTCCGGCAGGGATGTTCACCGTGTCGCCCTTGCGGATGCGTTGCGCGGGCTTGCCCCATTCCTGATAGTACCCCTCTCCGGCGGTCACAATAAGAATTTGGCCACCGCCCTTGTCGGCATGGTGAATGTGCCAGTTGTTGCGGCATCCGGGCTCAAATGTCACGGCAAAGACCGGAACTTGGTTCAAGGAGACCGGGGCAAGAAAACTGCGTCCGATGAAATATTGCGCGTAGGCCGTGTTCGGTTCTCCAACGGGGAAGACGGACCAGTCGGCGGGAAGCTGTTCCGGTTCAGCAGGACGACGCACACGCGCCTCGATGGCCGCGCCCTGTTCGTCCGTGACGCCGTTGACTTTCGCGACTTGCAGATGCGATTTCATCTGCGGCTCGGTTTCTGGACGCGCCGCAAGCGCCGCGACGGTCAGGAGCTCGCGGGTGCGCCAGTCCACATTGTCGCGGGCGAAGATATCGCCGAAAAGGTGCGCCTTCAGGTATTCGTCGAGCTGGGGATGGAAGTCGAAAAGCGCGCCCTTGACCGGACCGCCGCAGAGCTTCGTCTGGTTTTCCGTGCCGAACTCGATGGACTTTCCGGCAGGCAGTGCGGAAGGCTGTTTCCCTTCAGGAACAAGTCTCTTCGCTTCGGTCCGTTCCTTCACGACGTTCATCAGCGTGGCCGCGGCATTGAGGGCGCGGGGGAATCCGCAGTAGGCGTAGAGCTGCCCGACGAATTCCTTCGCCTCGGCGAGCGTGAGTCCGGCGTCGAAGCCCCGGTTCAGGGCGGACGCCAGCTTGTCCTGTTCGCCCCGGGCGATGGCAGCGCCGAGGTCGACGATGGCGAGTTCTTTGGTTGTCAGCAAATCAGAATTCATGTTTTTTCCTTGTTCGGGTTCCGCCGCCGAAATCATGGATGAAGCGGCAAGCATGATGCAAAGCGAGGTGGAGAGGAGAAGGTTTCTGTGTCGGACTTTCATGTGTGTTCTCCTGTATCTTCCGTCATGTGGCGACGGTTTCCGGTTTTACTTGATTGATACACGGTCGGTGACGAACTTTTCCAACGCCGGTACGTTTTTGCGAATGGAACTGCCGGAGAACGCCTGCGCGGGAAGCACCTTCGAGTTCGGGACGAGTTCGGCGAACTCTTTGCCGACGCGCTGCATCCCGCCTCCGCCGTTAGTCTGGAACACGCACACGGTCTTGCCTTCGAGCGCGGCGGCGTTCTGCGTCACCCAGGTCCGCACAGGCGGAGCCATCGTTCCCCACCAGTTCGGTGTGCCGACGAAGATCACATCGTACTGCGCGACATCGAGGCCGTCGATCGGCAGGATCGAGCGAAGCTGTTTTCCGGTGCATTCCGGCTTCGCTTCATCACAGCAGGTGCTGTAATCGCTGCTGTAAGGCTTCTCCGCCTTGATCTCAAAAGACTTTGCGCCGAGCTTCGCTGCAATGGTTTCGGCTGCAAAACGCGTGTTGCCGTCCGGGCTCCACGAGAAGTAGACGACCGCGGCTTTGCCCCGTTCGACTGCGACGGGTTCCTCCACAGGGGCGCTGCCCTGCGAACATCCGGTGAAAATACTGAACATGATGAGTCCTCCTGCGAGTAATTTGTTCATGGTATGCGTTCCTTATTTGAAGTTCAGGATTATTGGAAATCTTTAGCGATCCGTTTCATGTGGGCGGCGTTTTTTATTGGGGCATGGATTGTTTCGCCTGGCCTGTGCGCGCCCGCATATCAATTAGTTTTCAATGATCGGCGGCGTACGCTTGACAATGACGGCGCTCACCAGGAGCATTCCGCCCCATACAGTGAGGATCAGCGCGGTCATGGCCCCGCCGACCGTCGCGATCTCGCGCAGAACTTCCGCCGTGCCGCCGTCACGGACGCCGGTCAGGAACGGGAACCGGAAGATGATCTCACCGTGCCAGATATGCTCGAATGCGAGCAAGGCGCAGCCTCCCAGGGACAGTTTTTCAAGCCACCCGAGTTTCGTGGCCCAGCTGACGGTTTCCGTTTTGTCGTTATTTCCGGCCGCGACTGTGCGGCGGGCGATTCCGGCGGCGATTGCCGCGGCGAGAGGGGCAGTGAAACAAGCCATTATGATCTCCTCGATTATTGGTGAAATCTCCGTCAACTCTTTTTTGACGGATGGGGTTCGGTTGTATGTTCGGAATCAACGGGCGAAATTCTTCCGATGAGAGGACAATTCCGCCCGGACCATTTTTTCAGAACGTTCTCCTGTGTTCTCCTGTGCCGCCTGGATCACTGGAAATCCTTGGCGATCTGTTTCATGTGCGTGGGGATGTCGATCTGTTGCGGGCACTTTTTCTTGCACGCGCCGCAGCCGACGCACGAGGAGGCGCGCTCCTTTTCCGTCATGGCGTCGTACACGAGTTTCGCATGGAAGAGCGGCAGCCCGCCCTTGAGCTGGTTCAGCAGCGCCAGATTGCGCGGGATGTCCACGCCGAACGGGCATGGCGAACAGTAGCGGCAGGCGGTACAGGGCACGGCCCCGGACTTGCGGTAGGCGGCGAGCGCCTGCGAAATCGTGGCGCGTTCGGCTTCGGTGAGCGGGACCATCGGGGTGAACGTTTTGAGATTGTCTTCCATTTGCGCCATGTCCGACATGCCGGACAGCACCACCTGGACGTTCGGCAGCGACGCGGCATAACGGAGCCCCCACGAAGCCGTGCTGACCTTCGGGTTCGCCTCGTCGAGTATCTTCTTCGATTCCGGCGTGAGCCTGACGAGCGTGCCGCCCTTCAGCGGCTCCATGATGGAGACGGGGATGCCGAGCTTCGTCAGCACGTCGTACTGCTCGCCGGAACGGCACAGTTCCCAGTCGAGGTAGTTGAGCTGGATCTGGACGAGTTCCCACGGATAGGACTCCGCGATCTCCTTCAGCGTTTCCGGCTCGCCGTGGAACGAGAAACCGATGTGGCGGATCTTTCCCTCCGCCTTCATCTTTTTCATGAATTCGAGCGTCCTGATCTCTTTCGCCTTCTTCCAGTGGGCGGCGTTCAGCCAGTGCAGGAAATAGAAGTCGAAGTACCCGGCCTTCGTGCGTTCGAGCTGTTCCTTGAAAATCCGCTCGTTGTCCGCCTCGGCGTTCATCATCACGATCGGCATCTTGTCCGTCAGGAAATACGTTTCGCGCTTGTACTGTGTGAGCACGGCGCCGGCGAACTTCTCGCTCTCGCCGTTGTGGTACATGTACGCCGTGTCGAAATAGTTGCAGCCGCTTTCCATGGCCTTCGCGACCATCTTTTCGCCAGTCGCGTAGTCGACCTTTTCGTCCGCCGTCTGAGGCAGGCGCATCATGCCGAATCCGAGCAGCGGGATCGTCATGTCCGTGCCGCGGTACGCCCGGCGCGTGACTTGCTTCTTGTCGGATTCGGCCTTGTCCGCGGGCTTTTCGGTCTTTGCTGCGGGCGCGGCGTCCTGCGCCATTCCGGCGATGGGGGCGAATGCCGCGATGGCGGCAGTAGTCTTCAGGAAATCACGTCTGTTCATTGATGAGGCTCCAATCCTGGTTGGTTGTTACTTTATGTCGGTTGGCGGATGAATCGCGTGTCGTCAGGCGTTTTCCCGTTTGGTAACGAGATGCGGCTTCAGGATGATTCCCAGATACTTCCGGCAGAAGATCCGCGTCTGCTCCGTGAACCCGTATTTCCCGTTCGACGTCGCCCAGCAGAGCATGGCTCCGTAAAGCTCATGGATCAGCATGGTCGAAATCTGTTTCACAGGAGTGTTCTTCTTTACTTCGCCTCTCGCCTGGCCGTCCTTGAAAACGTTTTCCATCGACTCGATGTCGAACACCAGCTTGTCGAATCCGTCCGTGTTGCCGGAGAAGTCCGGTTCGGCGGTGTTGCGGATCCATTCCTGGCACAGTTTCAGGCTGGACTGCTCGATGTAGCCCGCAAATCTGACCATGTAATCCGCAAGGCGCTCAGGAAACGGGCTTTGGCTTGATATGGTCTCGTCGCGGATTATTGCAAAGGTTTCCCTGCAAAGAGTATAAATGACGTCCTCCTTGCGTTTGAAGTAGGTGTAGAACGTTCCTTTCGCGACGCCGCAACTGGCCGTGATCTCCTCCACGTTCGTTCCCGCGAGTCCGCGTTCGCACACGATCTTTCTGGCCGCATCCAGAAGTTTCGCCCTGGTTTCGAGGGCTTCTTTTTGCCGTTTGGTCATTTTTTCCATCGATGAAAACCTTTCGTTGTTCGGTTACATGTAATATAACACGTGTTGACCAAAAGTCAACGACCAAAAGTCAGTTTTTCTCCACTTTTCCGGAATCGGGGCACCCTGCATTGAGTGGTTCGGCGACAATTACAAGAAGTTGAATATCGTGGCCACGTTCAATTTGATTTTCAACGCTGCACTGCTGGTGAAAAACAGCGTCGGCCTTGCAGTCGCGCTGGACAAACTTCTGAATGTAACGGCGCACAGCGATCTGGTTTTTCGGCCGCTGGAACCTCGTTTGGAATCGGGGCTTGACATCGTTTGGAAGAAATACCAGGTATTTTCGTCCGCAGCCGAACTGTTCCTTGCCCGGATGCGGAAGCAGATCGCATCCGCGCCTTGAAGCTTTTCCGCTGAAAAGCAGGTCGAATTGTTGTAATGAATAGACAGGCAGCCCACGGAACCATCACGGCTATGTCGGAGTGTTTAACAAAACAACAGGCCCGAGAATGGGCCCGAGAATGGGTCCGAGTTAAGCGCGTCGGAAAAATGTGTCACCGGATGGGTTCTTTGAATGCACGTGCATTCCTTAAAAAACTGGTGACACATGCCCGGATTATGCGAAAAACGTCGAATGGGCTATGGGGAGTCCCGGTTTGAGTTCAGAAGATAGCCATTCGATTATGTGTCACCAGTTTGTTTCATTGACTGCATGTGCACTATCGCGATTTTCGAACTAGGGCGGCATT
>JBGUKB010000100.1:0-25928 GCA_045114235.1 Victivallales bacterium | reverse complement strand
GTTCTTCTTGGGCGACCGCAAGATGGGCGCATGGGTCGGCGCGTTTTCCGCGGGCGCGTCGGACATGAGCGCGTGGGTGCTGATGGGGCTTCCGACGTCGGTTTATGCGTTCGGCCTGGGCAAGATCTGGATCCCGGTCGGGCTGGTGGCGGGCTACACGGCCAGCTGGCTGATCGAAGCGCCGCGCCTGCGCCGGTTCTCCATCGTGGCGGGGGACGCGATCACGATCCCGCAGTACCTCTCCAACCGGTTCCTGGCGAAATCGAAGGCGCTTCAGGTGATCTGCGCGGTCGTGTTCCTGCTGGCGTACACGGTCTATGCGGCATCCAGCATCAAGGCGTGCGGCATGCTGTTCTACAAGGTCATCGGCATGGACCCGATGGCGGCGATGTACCTGGCGGTGTTCATCATCGTGGGATACACATTCATGGGCGGGTTCTCCGCCGTCTGCTGGACCGACTTCTTCCAGGGGCTGCTCATCCTCGGCGCGATGCTGATCGCACCGGTCTTCGCCTTCCTCATGATGGATTTCCTCGGCGAGTACATCGACGCATCCAACTCCTACTGGAATCCCGCCGCGGACTGGCGCGACGTCGTGTCCGGGCTGGCGTGGGGGCTGGGCTACTTCGGGATGCCGCACATCATCATCCGGTTCATGTCGATCTCGTCGCAGAAGACGCTGAAGCGCTCCGCCTGGATCGGCATCGCATGGACGGTCCTGATCCTGATCTTCGCGGTGCTGATCGGCATCCTTGGGCGCCTGAACTTCGGCGCAGATCCCGACATAGAGCAAAACGAGCTGATCTTCATCCAGATGGTCCGCTGTCTCTTCCCCG
The DNA here is from genome assembly GCA_045114235.1 of Victivallales bacterium. Classification (GTDB taxonomy): domain Bacteria; phylum Verrucomicrobiota; class Lentisphaeria; order Victivallales; family UBA1829; genus UBA1732. The sequence continues at coordinate 25,092 of JBGUKB010000100.1, read as the reverse complement.
CCGTGATCTCCGGCGTCCTGCTCTCCGCCGTGCTCGCGGCGTCCATGAGCACCGCGGACAGCCAGCTGCTTTCCGCCTCGTCCGCGCTCGCCAGCGACGTCTACAAGCCGATCCTCCGCAGGAACCGGGCGTCCGACCGCGAGCTGATGTGGGTCGGGCGGTTCGTCGTGCTCGCAGTCGCCATCGTTGCGCTCGTGATCGCCGCAAATCCGAACTCCGGTTCCATCATGGGGCTGGTGGAAAATGCCTGGGGCCTCTTCGGTGCGGCGTTCGGTCCCGCCATCCTCCTGTCGCTTTTCTGGCGCAAGTTCAATTTCGCGGGCGCCGTGGCCGGCATCGTGGCGGGTGCGGCCGTCGACATCTGCTGGATCATCTTCCTGAAGAAGACGGGAATCTACGAGCTCCTGCCCGGATTCGCCGCCGGAGCCCTCGCCGCGTTCGTCGCCGCGATGCTCGCCGGCCCCCCGTCCGAAGCCGTCCTGAAGCAGTACGACAAAGCCGTCGCGTACAACGACTGAAGACCGGATCCGAAGCGTGGCGCGGCTTCGAAACGGTAAAACTTGATGCCATAGTCATAGTGCCCGCCCGGCTGTGCTCCGGCATTGGAGGACGCGGGATCAGCGGAAGGATTTGAGGATCGCGACGGCGGCAAGGACAAGGCAGGCGATGATCGCCGCCGTGCAAAGCAGGTTCCAGATGTTTTCCGGGATTTTCGTCTTGCGTTTCATTCTTCTCAGACAGAAAAAAGGACGGTTCCCCGTTCGGAAAACCGTCCCGATTTGAGTGTATCTCAGTACACGATCTCTTCCCAGGGGAGGCCATACTCGTTGAGCTTCTGCATGAAGGGAGCGGGATCGAATTCCTCCATGTTGAAGACGCCGGGGCCCTTCCAGGTGCCGGTGGCGAGCATCATCGCGCCGATCATGGCGGGGACGCCGGTCGTGTAGGAGACGGCCTGCGCGCCGGTCTCGCGGAAGGATTCCTCGTGGTCGCAGACGTTGTACACGAAACGCTTGACGGGCTTGCCGTCCTTGGAGCCCTGCAGGAGGCAGCCGATGCAGGTCTTGCCCTTGGTGAGCGGGCCGAGGGAGGCGGGATCGGGCAGGAGCGCCTTCAGGAACTGGAGCGGGATGATCTCGTGCCCCTCGTACATGACCGGGTCGATGCGGGTCATGCCGACGTCCTGGAGGACTTCGAGGTGCTTGATGTAATTGTCGGAGAAGGTCATCCAGAAACGTGCCTCCTTGAGGCCGTAGGGCTTCAGGTACGGGGCGAGCGATTCGAGTTCCTCGTGCCAGAGCAGGTAGATCTTCTTCGGGCCGATCCCGGCGGGGAAGTCGAACATCTTGGAGAACTCGAGCGGCTCGGTCTCAATGAACTTGCCGTCCTTGTAGTATTTGCCCTTCGCGGTGACCTCGCGGATGTTGATCTCCGGGTTGAAGTTCGTGGCGAACGCCTGGCCGTTGTCGCCCGCGTTGCAGTCGATGATGTCGAGCGTGTCGATCACGTCGAAATACTGTTTCTCCCACGCGGTGTAGACGTTGGAGACGCCGGGGTCGAATCCGCTGCCGAGCAGGGCGGTGATGCCCTTCTCGCGGAAGCGGTCGCGGTATGCCCACTGCCAACTGTATTCGAAGTGCGCGACGTCCGGCGGCTCGTAGTTCGCGGCGTCGACGTAGTCCACGCCGGTCTCGAGGCAGGCGTCCATGATGTGGAGGTCCTGGTAGGGCAGGGCGAGGTTCAGCACCACGTCGGGCCGGAAGGATTTGATGAGCTCGACGAGCTGCGGGACGTTGTCGGCGTCGACCTGGGCGGTCTGAACGGGACGCTTCAGGGCGGCGGCGAGTTTCTTGCATCTGGACTCCGTGCGGCTGGCGATCATGATGTCGGTGAAGACGTCGGACGCCTGGACGCATTTGTGTGCGGCGACGGTGGCGACGCCGCCCGCTCCGATGATCAGGACTCTTGACATGGTGTGGGTCTCCTTCTGTGAAGTGTCTTAACGTTCGAAATAGGTGTATCCGCGAATGCCGTCCTCGAACGCGTTCGTGATGGTCTTTCGCTGGGCGGGAGTGATCATTTTCTTGCGGACGGCGCGTTCGGCGACGCTGCGGAAGAATGTGATGAGCTCCTTGGCGTCGTACTCGACGTAGGACAGCACGTCGCCGACGGAGTCGCCTTCGATCTCCTTGTCGATGTCGAAATGTCCGTCCGGGGAGATGGTGATGCTGACGACGTTAGTGTCGCCGAGCAGGTTGTGGAGGTCGCCGAGCGTCTCCTGGTACGCGCCGACCAGGAACACGCCGAGGTAGTATTCCTCGTCCGGTTTCAGTTCGTGGAGCGGGAGCGTGTGGAGCTCGTCGTGCAGGTCCACGAACTTGTCCACCTTGCCGTCGCAGTCGCAGGTGATGTCGGACAGGATGCCGCTGCGCGTGGGGCGTTCGTTGAGACGGTGGATGGGGACGATGGGGAAGACTTGGTGGATGGCCCAGGAGTCGGGGAGCGACTGGAAGACGCTGAAGTTGGCGTAGTAGATGTCGGCGAGCTGGGCGTCGAGGTCCTCGAATTCGTCCGGGACGTAGGAGAGCTTCTGCACTTCCTTGTTCGCGACCGCCATGATGTGCCAGAAGGCGGATTCGACGAGGGCGCGTTCGCGGAGGGAGATGCGGCCGTTCTTGAAGAGCAGGCGCAGTTCGTCGCGGTTGTAGATGGCGTCGTGGAAGAACTCCTGCAGGTTCTTCTGGTTGATGTTCGAGAGGATGTTCATCAGGTCCTTCGTGAGGTCGTGCGCGTTCTCCGGGAGCTTGTCCGGGATGGTGACCGGGTCGAAGCGGGCGACGTCGAGGATGTTGAACAGCAGGATGGAGGAGTACGCGACGGTGGCGCGGCCGGACTCGGTGATGATGTCGGGGTGCGGCACGTTCGCCTCGGTGAGGAGCTCGCCGACGGTCTCGATGATGTCGACGCAGTATTCGTCGATGGTGTAGTTTCGGCTGTGCTGGTAGTTCGTGTGGGAGCCGTCGTAGTCGACGGCGAGGCCGCCGCCGAGGTCGAGGTAGCCCATCGGTGCGCCCTCCTGCACGAGGCCGATGTAGACGCGGCTGGCCTCCTGCACGCCGGAACGGATGTCGCGGATGTTCGGGATCTGGGAGCCGATGTGGTAGTGGAGCAGGCGGAGGCAGTCGAGCATTTCCTCTTTCTTGAGGTAGTCGACGAGCTCCATGAGCTGGGCGGTGTTCAGGCCGAAGACGCTGCGGTCGCCGCCGGATTCGGTCCACTTGCCCCCGGCGCGCGTGGAGAGCTTCATGCGGACGCCGATCATGGGCTTGACCTTCAGCATGCGGCTGCGTTCGATGATCACGTCGAGTTCGCTGGGCATCTCGATGACGAGGATGCACCGGTATCCGAGCATGGAGGCGAACAGCGCGAGGTCGACGAACTCCTCGTCCTTGTAGCCGTTGCAAACCACGCACGCCTCCGGGTCGTGGAGCGTGCCGAGGGCGGCGATGAGCTCGGCCTTGCTGCCTGCTTCGAGGCCGTGGTGGAAATCTTTTCCGAATCGGGAAATGTCCTGCACGACCTGCTGCTGCTGATTGACCTTGATGGGGAAGACGCCTTTGTATTGTCCCTGGTATTTGGTCTGCTCGATCGCCTTGCGGAAGCTCGCGTGGAGCTGGTTGATGCGCGATTCCAGGATGTTGCTGACGCGGATCAGCACGGGCATGTTCATGCCGCGTTCCCGGATGCCCTGCACGATGTCCGGCAGGCTGACCGCCGGGGCGTCCTTGTCCGGGTTCGGCGAGATCGTGAGCTCGCCCTTCTCGTTGACGTGGAAATAGCCCGCGCCCCAGTCGTTGATGCCGTAAAGCGTGGCGGAGTCCTCCGCCGACCAATGTTCGAATTTATCTTTTTTGACGTTCATTCCCGCACCCTCGGAAAACCCGGCTTTTCAGCCGGAAACATGGTTTGATTATTTGTCCGCGCGGGCGTCCGCTTGTCCGTGTTTTTGTTCGCCGGACGCCGCACGCGTGGGTTGTCTTGATTCGGTCCGGCGCAGCCTTACTTCACGTTCAGGCGGCCTCCCGCGGCCAGGATCACGCGGTCCTCGTCGGACACGTTCAGGTTCAGCTGGATCCGGAACGACTCTCCGCCGGGCTTCTTCACGGTGGCGGTGATGGACGTTTCCTGAACAGCCTTGCGGAGGTCGGCGATCTCGACGGCGTCTTCCTGGTCGATCCGGTCGTAGTCGGCGGGATTCGCGAACGTGAGCGGCAGGATGCCGAAATTGATCATGTTGGCGCGGATGATGCGTTCGATGGCGATGGCGATGACCGCCTTCACGCCGAGGTACATCGGGCAGATGGCGGCGTGTTCGCGGCTGGAGCCCTGGCCGAAGCTGTCGCGGCCGACGATGACCGCCTGGTGGCCGGAATCGCGGACGGCGGAGGCGCGTTCGGCGAACGTGGGCTTGCCGGGGACGTTGGTTTGCGCGAAGACGGCCTTGGCGTACTCGGGGATGTTGCTGCGGTACTTGAGGTAAGCGCCCGCGGGCATGATGTCGTCGGTGGAGGTCTTGTCGCCGGTCTTGATGACCACGACGCCGTCCAGTTTCTCGGGCAGCGGCTTGCAGTTCGGCGGCGCGCCAATCGTGGGCTTGCGGATGATCTCGACGGACGCCGGATCGTCGGCGGGCGGCAGGATCATGGAGTCGTCGACCGTGAAGGACTTCGGATCCTCGAACACCGGGTATTCGAACCCGAGCGCGAGCGGGGACGTGAATTCGCCGGTGAGGGCGGCGGCGCAGGCGGTTTCCGGGCTGACCAGGTAGGACTGGTCGCCCTTCGTGCCGGAGCGGCCGGGGAAGTTGCGGTTGAACGTGCGGACCGTGACGGTGCCGTTCGCCGGGCTCTGGCCCTGTCCGATGCAGGGGCCGCAGCCGCATTCGAGGATGCGGGCTCCGGCGGAGACGATGTCGGCGAGCTTGCCGTCGGCGGCGAGCATGGCGAGGACCTGGCGGCTGCCGGGCGCGATGTCGAGGGAGACGTTCGGGTGGACCTTGCGTCCCTTGAGCATGCCGGCGACGATGGAGAGGTCGCGGTAGGAGCTGTTCGTGCAGGAGCCGATGATGACCTGATTGACCTTCATGCCGGAGAGTTCGGCGACGGTCTTGATGTTGTCCGGGCTGGACGGGCAGGCGGCCATGGGCTCGAGTGTGGAGAGGTCGATGTCGATCACGCGGTCGTATTCGGCGTCGGCGTCGGCGACGAGTTCGGTCCAGACATCGCCGCGTCCCTGCGCTTCGAGGAAGGCGCGGGTGCAGGCGTCGGACGGGAAGACGGAGGTGGTCACGCCGAGCTCGGCGCCCATGTTCGTGACGGTGGCGCGCTGGGGCACGGAGAGCGTGGCGACGCCGGGTCCGAAATACTCGACCATGCAGCCGACGTTGCCCTTCGTCGTGAGGATGCTCAGGACCTTCAGGATGATGTCCTTCGCGGCGACCCAAGGCTGGAGCTTGCCGGTAAGGCGGATGCCGATGATCTTCGGGTAGGCGAGGCGGAACGGCTTGCCCGCCATGGCGAGCGCGACGTCCAGGCCGCCAGCGCCAATCGCCATCATGCCGATGCCGCCGCCGGTCGGGGTGTGGGAGTCGGAGCCGAGCAGGGTCTTGCCGGGCACGCCGAAGCGTTCCAGGTGGACCTGGTGGCAGATGCCGTTGCCGGGGCGGCTGAAGCGGATGCCGTGCGCGGCGGCGACAGACTGAAGATAGAGGTGGTCATTGGGGTTTTCCGGGCCCATCTGGAGCATGTTGTGGTCCACATAGGACACGGACAGCTCGGTCTTCACCTTGCCCGTCCCCATCGCTTCGAGTTCCAGATAAGCCATCGTCCCGGTGGCGTCCTGCGTCAGCGTCTGGTCGATGCGGATCGCCGCGGGTTCGCCCGGAACGCCGCGGCCGGATACGAGATGGTTCGCTAAGATTTTCTGAATGACCGTTCCTTTTGCCATTGCTTGTAGTCTCCGATTTCGGGGGTAAAAAAACGGGGACGCACCTTGGTCGGGACGTCCCTGATCTCAGGTTCCGCGGATTCCGGCGGACCGGAAAGCGGATGTTCGAACCGCGCGCGGCGGCTCCGAAACTTACTCTTCGGGTTTGGTCTTCGGAAGAGCGCTGAGAACTTTCTGGCCTTCCTGCCAGCGGCCGTCCTGCTTGAGGAGGTTGATGCGTTCGAAACGCTTCAGGACGTTTCTCTGTTTCCGGATGCGGCCGGCGGCCTTCAGACTGGGATGCTTGGACATTTCGAATCTCCGTTATTATCTGTTATGTGTTGTATGAGTTTCGCGTAAAAGTAACTAAATACTATACATCATTTTGCGGAAAATGCAAGCCGGATGCCGTTTTTTCCCGAAAATTCGTTGCCGTTATTCCCGGAAAAGATGCTTCATAGGGGTATGCTCCCCTTTTTTGGGACAGGCGCCTTACTTCGGTTCCGCCGGGCCGGAGAACCACAGCGTGAGTTCGAACGGAACGGGCTTGCCGGTCCTGTTCGTGAGGGCGATCTCGAAAATGTCGCGGAAGTGCTGGTATTTGACCTCGCATTGTCCGGCATCGCACCGGATTGCCTTCGCGTCCGTTATGTCGTGGGACATGTTCAGCTTGACGGGCCTGGTCAGATTGTCCCACGGCTTGCCGTCTACGGTAACGCCGGACGCGAATTCTCCGTCGTACAGGGGAGTGCTTCGGTTCAGAGGTTGAGACACCATGCCAGGCGACAATTGATTCAGTATCCTTCCCTCCCTGTAATAATTCAGGTAGGACAGCGTGTTTCCCTCCACCCGGAATCCGGCATCCCGGTCGATCGTCCCCTTGATGACGACTTTCCGTTCCTGCCCGAACACGGGAACCAAAGGCTTCTTCGGAGCGGGGGGCGGCGACTTTGTCCGTGCGGGAGCGGAAGCCTTTGTCTTCGGGGCGGTTTCTTTGGGCTGGAAATCCGTCTTAGTGCGGACCTTGACATAATAATCCGACGAGGGGGCCACGTCGCCATCGATCAGGAGTTCGAACGCATCCGGTTTCAGCATCAGCAGAACACGGTTGCGCCCTTCCTCTTCCAAAATAACGGTGCTATCGTAATCCGGGGTGAAACCGAGCTCGAAAGGCTTCGTCAGGTCGTTCCAGTTTATGCCGTTGATCCTGGTCCCGGTCGGATTTTTGCCTTTTTCGTGACGGTACACGATCGTGTCTCCCTCAAAAACGAAACGCCCTCTTCCGTCGAGGTTCCCCTCCACCGAGACGGTCCCCGCCGGATACTCCCGTGTTTTTTTCGCGGACGGCGGGGTATAGCCGCCCATGCCGAATCCGCCCGTAGGGGGAGGAGTATTGCTGGGGATGTATTCGGGGGCGTTCCACAGGGTGAACGCGAACTCCGCGGGCTTGGCTGTGTTGTTCGTGACGATCACGTCCAGCTCCTCGCCGTGTTCGAAATACCGTACGTCGCAATTCCCGGCATCAAAATGGATCCGGATCATCTTTGCCGGGTCGATGACGGCGAGGATACTGTGCGGTTCGGAAAGATTCTCCCACGGCCTGCCGAGCACGGAGACGCCGCTCGCCGGCTTTCCCTCGAACGGGACCGGGGCGGGATCGGAAGTCCGGTCCGGGTCCGGCGCGGCGTCCAGATATGTGACGGACCACTTGCCGAACCGGAATCCGGCGGCTTTGTCGACCGTTCCCCGGACGTCGATTTTTGCGGTCGACATGTTGACGGAATCGGGCGGGGTGATCATACGGGTCACGGGGACGGTCGGATGCGCCATCCCGTCCGTCGGCCCGTCGAAGAGCTGTTCCTCGAACGGATTTCCGAACGCCGGACGGCCACTTTTCGGCATCCCGTTCATATCCAGACTCGGGAATCCGAAAACAGGCATGGACTGCGTCCCGGATTGCGTTTTATTGGCGGCGGCGCCAACGGTTGTTTTTGCGGCGTTTTCCTGCTTGTTTTCGGCTTCCGCCTGTTTCGACGGCGTGATCGTGATCGAATAGCGGGAGGCTTCGCCTTCGGTTACTTCGGGTTTTTCGAAATACACCTCGACTCGGTACTTGCTCTTCGTGACCTTCACGGGTTTGGCGCCTTCGGTCTGCTCCAGCTCGAAATCCTCGGGCCCGATGTAGAACGGCAGCTTGAATGTGCCGGTCGGGATTCCGAGCCCCCAGTCCTTGTCCCCCCAGTACCTGGCGTTGACCGTCACGATCGGATATTCGCCCGACTCGTGTCGGTAGCGGATCGTGCTGCTCTCGAAAATAAAGGTCCCGCTCCCCTTGAAAGTCCCTTCCAGAATGATCTTGCGTTCCTTGCGGGTCTCATTCCACACCCGCGACTGGTGTATTTCCTCCTCGGAAGGACCGGGCGGGATGCCGCCGCCGATGGGAATATATACGACGTCCCCGTTAGTCAATTTGTAAGGGACCCCGTCCGGGTAGATGGCGCTCCACGGCCCGGCGTTTGCAGAGGGGGGCGCCCCGGCTTGCGCGGATGCGATGAACGGGACGGCAGATATAAGCAGGACGAGGCTGAGTGCCATGCCCCAAAGTGTTTTGAATCGGTGCGTTTTCATGGTCCGCTCCTTGTGTTGCAGGATGTTTGTCGAAGCACTGTTCTGACAATTAGACGCGCAAAGAACACAAATCTTAGCGAAAAAACTCGAAAAAAGAAAAAAAGGAACGGGCCGGAAAAGGCGCGGCGATTTTCCGTCACTGATCCTTCAGGCCGGGGTTCTGGCTGTTGACGAAGTCGCGGTTTTCGACGATCTTCTGGAAGGTCATGCCGTCGAGGGATTCGATCTTTTTGTTGCCCTTGCGGTACGCGGGCATTTCCTTCAGCCAGTCGTTGAAGGTGGACTGTTTGGATTTCGGGAGCCCGGCCTTCATCTTTTCGAGGGAGGCTTCGTAGGCTTCCTTCGAGGACGCGTCGAGTTTCGGGAGGGCGGCCTTCATCTCCTCGATGACTGCGAGGATCTCCTTGCCGGACTTGCCGTTCAGCATGGCGTTGGTGGCCTCGTCGGACTCGGAGTAGAACCAGATCATTGCCATGCCTTCGTCGAACTCGCGGTGCTTCGAGGCGGGCAGGGAATCCATGACCTGGGTCAGCGTCTTGTAATACTTGTCCTCGGTCGAGGTGTCGATGCGTTTGGTGCATCCGGGGAGCGCGCACAGGAGGACGGCGGACAGAAGGATGCAGGCGACGATCCGCGGGAAGAAGGACGTGGTCATGGTGTTTCACCTTTCTGATGGAGCTGAGGGAGGGATTCGTTCTTTTTTAATGTAGCATACGGAGCGAAAAAATCAAACGGAGTCCGCGATTATTTCGGAAAAGAGAGGCGGAGGCGCGGCGTCAAAACGCGTTTTTTTCGGGAAACCGCCTTGAAAACCGCTCCAACCGGATATATATTCTCTTTTGTATTTAAATAAACCAACCCGACACCGCAACACAGAAGGATCGTCACTTATGCCCGCGCCCGTCAGCCCCCATTTCTTCGAAGTCAGCAAACTCGGCGAATGCAAAATCCAGTCCCCGCTCGTCGACAGCCCGGTCCATTTCCATACCGACGACGAAGCCATCCTGCTCGACCGCGACTACACGGATGTGCTCGAACACACGAAGGCGATGCACGGCTGCGTGCCGGTCTTCGAACGCGCCGGCATCCGCAAGATGATCTTCCACGACCCGCGCTGGAGCAAGGCGGCGATCCTGACCGCCGGCGGACTCTGCCCCGGCCTGAACGACGTGATCAAGGGGCTCACGCTGACCCTGCGCCAGACCTACGGCGTGCCGCTCGTGTACGGCATCCCCTACGGCTACGCGGGCCTCAACGCCGACCTGGGCTACCAGCCGGTCATCCTGAACGAGGACACGGTGGACAACATCCACGAGACCGGCGGCACCATCCTCGGCTCCTCGCGCGGCGCGCAGGATCCGGAAAAGATGCTGGAGACGCTCGTCCGTATGGACATCAACATGCTGTTCTGCATCGGCGGCGACGGCACGCTCCGCAGCGCCCACGCCATCGCCGAGGCCGCGAAGAAACGCAACCTGAAGATCAGCGTGGTCGGCATCCCGAAGACGATCGACAACGACATCTGCTTTATGGACCGCACGTTCGGATTCGAGACCGCCGTGTATGCCACGAATCCGATCATCACGGCGGCGCACAACGAGGCGAAGGGCGCGTACAACGGCATCGGGCTGATCCACGTGATGGGCCGCGACAGTGGATTCATCGCCGCCTACGCCACCCTCGCCAACACGCACATCAATTTCTGCCTCGTCCCCGAGGTGAAGTTCACCCTCAAGGACGGTGAAAACGCGTTCCTCCCGCTCCTCTTCGAACGCATCCGCCGCCGCCACCACGCCGTCATCATCGTGGCGGAGGGCGCGGGCCAGGAGCTCATCCCCGGCGACCGCGCCTACGACAAATCCGGCAACCTGCTCAACAAGAACATCGGCACCTTCCTCAAGGACGAGATCAAGCGGGAGGCGAAGGAGGCAGGGCTCGAGGTCAACGTGAAGTATTTCGACCCCACCTACCAGATCCGCGCGGGCGCCGCCAACGGCACCGACGCCGTATTCTGCCTCATGCTCGCGCAGAACGCCGTCCACGCCGCCATGACCGGACGCACCGACGTCGTCATCGGACACTGGAGCGAATCCTTCACGCACGTGCCGATCCCCATGGCGGTGAAGGAACGCAAGAAGATCGACCCGGTCGGCTCCCTGTGGCAGGCCGTCCGTCTCAACACCTGGCACAAGTGATCCCCGCGCGCCCGTAACAGAAGGAACCTACAACTATGTCCTATCAGGTGATCGCCAGAAAGTGGCGCCCGCAGCGCTTCTCCGACATGGTCGGGCAGGAACACATCGCGCGCACGCTTAAGAACGCCGTGAAGTCCGGCCGCATCGCCCACGCGTACCTCTTCGTCGGGCCGCGCGGCATCGGGAAGACCACCACGGCACGCATCTTCGCCAAGGCGCTGAACTGCGAAAACCCGCAGGACGGCGAGCCGTGCTGCCAGTGCGAATCCTGCCGGTCCATCGCCGACGAGACCAGCGTGGACGTGATCGAGATCGACGCCGCCACGCACACCCAGGTCGAAAAGGCGCGCGAGCTCTGCGAGGACGTGCAGCACCTCCCCATCCGGTCGAAATACAAGATCTACATCATCGACGAAGTCCACATGCTCTCCAAGAGCGCGTGGAACGCCCTGCTCAAGACCATCGAGGAGCCGCCCGCCCACGCCAAGTTCATCTTCGCCACCACCGAGGTCAACAAAGTCCTCCCCACGGTCATTTCCCGCTGCCAGCGGTTCGACCTCCGCCGCATCCAGACCACCGCCATCGCCGCGCGCCTCAAATTGATCGCCGACGCCGAAAACGTCAGGATATCCAACGACGCGATCAACGTCATCGCCCAGGCGGCCGACGGCGGCATGCGCGACGCGCAGTCCCTGCTCGACCAGCTCATTTCCTTCTTCGGCGGCGACGAATCCGGCATCACCGAGGATCAGGCGCTCGACCTCTTCGGCCTTACCGCGCCCAGGGAGATGGAAGCCCTCCTGAACTCCATCACGCACAATGACCGCGCAGCCGTGATCCGCGACATCCACAATTTCGCCGACCAGGGAAAAAACCTCGAAACGCTCTTCGAAGAGATCATCTCCTGGCTCCGCGGGATCCTGCTCAGCCGCATCCTCGGCGACAATACCGTCTCCGTGCTTGACGAAACGCCGGAGAAGATCGACGCGTTCCGGCGCATCGCCGCCACCATCGCCCCGGCCTCGGTCCAGCGCCTCCTCGAAAGCATTTCCGGTGCGGGCTATCTGCTCCGCGACGCCATCAACAAGCAGGTCTTCCTCGAATCCATCCTCCTGAAGGCCATGCGCATCGCCCACGCGCCCCAGATCGCCGACCTCATCGCGCGCCTCAACCAGATCCGTTCTACCGGCGAACTCGCGCCCCTCGAATCCGTCGTCCCCCTGTACGAACTCCCCGCCGGGCAGGCCTTCACCGCCCCCGGCTCGAAATTTGCCGTGCCGTCCATCCCGGCAGTCCCCGTGAACGAGATCGGGAAACAGCCGAAACAGCAGGCCGCGCCGCAAGCTCAGGTCGCGCCGCAAGCTCAGGTCGCGCCCGAACCAGAAAAAAAAACGCCCGTTGACAGCGCTCCCGCCGCGCCTGCCGTAGAAACCGCGCCGGAACCTCAAGTCGAGGCAAAGCCGGAACAACCGGCCGAGGAGAAACAGGAACCTGTTCGGGAATCCGCGCCGGAGCCCCAGGTCGAGGTCATTGCCGAGCCGGTTTCCGAACCGGTCGCCGCGCCTCAAACCGAAGTGAAGCCGGAACCTGTTCGGGAACCTGCGCCGGAACCTCAGATCGAGGTCATTACCGAACCGGTCGTCGAACGTCCGCCCGAGGAGGAAACCGCGGTCCGGGTCAAAGCGCCCCGTGCGCGCCGCCGCGCCGAGGTCACGCCTGCTCAAAAAGACGCCGACGCGGAGGCCGAAGAGATACCCGGCCCGGTCATCTGGGAAAAGCTGATCCTCGACGTCCGCGAAACGCTCTGCAAGAAGACGCTCGCCCAGGCCATGCTCGCGGGCAAGGTGATCTCGTTCAACGGCCCGTGCCTTCAGGTCGCGTTCGACTCCGTGTATTCCGCGGGAGAGTATCTTCTCATCTCGCGTGAAAAGCCGCTGCTCGACATGAGGCTCGCCGCCATCGCGGAGCGTCCCGGCGCGTATCTGAGCATGGAACGCCGTTCCGGCCTGGTCACGCCCGCGCAACGCAAACAGAAAGAGGACGCGGAAGCCCTGCGGCGCGAAACGGAACGGAAGCCGTTCATCGCATCCATCCTGAACACCTTCGACGGGGTTTTGACGGACGTCCATCATCTGGACAAGAGCGAAACAGAGGAGGACTCCGCCATGTAGTTGAGTTCAATTAATTCGGTTTTCCAAAAAAAATCGAAAAAAAGTTTAAAATCAATTTGACATTACGAATTATTCGAATTATATTTTGTTCGGCAAACAAGAATGTTTGTCAGTCGAATTGATTCTTAAACCCTCAACACAGGAGATCCGACTATGAAGACTCTCAACAAGACGCTTGCTATCGGCGCCGCGTTCACCGCGGCGGCAATCCTCACTCCGGCGGCTTTCGCACAGGGGCCTCACCACGGACCGCCGCCTCGTCCCAGTAACGGCATCCAGCTCGCGGCCGACATCGTGAACCTGGTGCGCGCGGTTTTCGAGCCGCGTCCCGCCCCGGTCATCGTGACGCCTCGCGAACGCGTGGTCGAAACGAAAGTCGTCACGACCGCGCCGGTCGTCACCACGCCGACTGTCGTAACGACCACCCCCGCCGTTACGACTACGCCGGTCGTTGTCACGACTGCGCCGGCGACGGCGGTCGTGACGGAAACGGTGACCACGATCCCGGAGTACAGCTACGGCTACTACGGCGGCGAGTACGTCCCGTACTACGAAGGCTGGTTCTACTACTCCGATGCCTGGATCTGGGGCGGCATCGGGCCGCGTCCCCCGGCTCCGCCGAGATGGGCGCCCCCGCCGCGCCGTTATGATCCGCCGCCGCGCACGGTCGTCGTCCGCCCGGAACCGCGTTCCGGCCATGGCCCGGCTCCCGCGACTGTGGCGCATCGTGCGGAACCCCGCCGCGATCCGGCGCCCGCCCGCACGGTGGTCGTCCGTCCGGCGGAAAAGAGGGGCGGCGGCATCCCGGTCGCGCCGAGCCAGCACGGCGTCCCGCGCAAAGGTCGTTGAACAGGGTTCGGGGGATTCCGCGCACGTCGCGCCTCCGACAGGCTAAGGGACAATTCGACGTTGCCCGGCTCCGTTCGCGGGGCCGGGCATTTCGTCTTGGCATGCGCGGCATGCCCGTCGGCGGGTCGGTGCACGACCGATCCATGCCCATGCCGGTCGGATCTGCCGACAAGGGGCCGCCGTGTTCGGCGCGAGGCGGATGGGCGGGTCAGACCGCGAGTCTTTCGAGGGACCGGGCGAGGGCGATCTGGGTGCGTGCGCGGTCGAGGTTGTGGCGGGGGCGCGCCGTCTTGAAATAGCGGTCGCCGTCGAGGTAGTCGGAGAGGAACCGCACGGCGAGCTCGAACGTGATGACGGCTCCGGCTATGGGCATGAGCCTGATCTCCTGTTCGGTCAGGTAGCCGTCGAATCCCGCCAGGAACCCTTCGGCGCAGGCGTCGTACATGTCGCGGCGCGCCTCGAGGTCTTTAAGTTTTCCCGCGTCTTCGCGGGCCGGATTCGCCGCCACGCGCACGAGGTCGCCGAAATCGTACAGCGCCAGCCCCGGCATCACGGTGTCGAGGTCCACCACGCAAATCGCCTCGCCGGTCGCGTCGTCGAGCATCACGTTGTTGATCTTCGTGTCGTTGTGTGTGATGCGCTCCGGGATCAGCCCGGCGGCGAACGCGTCCGTGATGAGCGGCGCGAGGTGGCGCATTGCGTCGATCTCGGCGAGCTCCTGAGCGGCGGATGCGGCGCGCCCGAGGCGGTCCTCATTTGCGATAATGTCCAGCGCGCGCAATCGCGCCGGAGTGTCGTGGAACGCCGGAATGGTCTCCTGAAGGCGCGGCGGAGGCAGGTCGGAAAGATCACGGGCGAACCGGGCGAACGCGAACGACGCGGTCCTCGCCTGGGCGGGCTCGCGCACGGCGTCGATCGTGCCCGCGCCCTCGATCATGCGATAGCAGCGCCAGCACGCGCCGGATTCGTCGAACCAACACGGTTTCGCGTCCTTCGCCGGGACCACGGTCAGCACGCGCCGTCCGGCGTCCGGCAGGATCGCGTATTTCTCCCTCAAATGCCGCGTTACGCGCACGATGTTGTCCATCACGGCGAGCGGATTCGGGAAGACGTGCGGATTGATGCGCTGCAGGACGAACCGGACATAGGCGTCGGACGCGGGCTTCTCGACCGTCAGCGCGAAGGTGTCGTTGATGTGCCCGCTGCCGAACGCCGCTGCGGAAACGGCACGTCCGCCCAGCTCGAACTGAGCAGCGGCTTCCAGCGCGGTGCGGTCGGAAACGGACATGGGGTTTCTCCGCAGAAAATGAGCTTACGAAAGAAGCGGCGAGGGGTACACGCCGGATCCGACCAGCGCGGCGATCCCGGCCTGTACGCGCGGCTTGTCCTCGCGGTAGGTGACGCCGAGCCAGGAATCCTGACTTTCGAGGATGCCGACGGATGCCTGCCCAGCACCGATCATGGAGGCGACGGCGGCGGGGAGGTAGAACTCGGATTTGAGTTCGGAGCCGTGTTCGCGCAGGAATGCCTCGAAAAGGCCGCGGAGGCCGTCGAACAGCGACGGCATGAACCCCCAAAAGTTCATGGAGACGATCTCGCCGCCCGTGAACTTGAGCTCCGCGCCGTTCTCGTCGACCGCGACCGCGCCGTCAGCGCCGTCCGGTTCGATCTTCGTGCGCTCGGTGACTTCCTTCAGCGTGCCGTCCGCATTGGCGGTGCAGACGCCGCGCGAAACGGAGCCGAACTTGGAGAGCGTATTGCGGAGCGGGTATCCGACCATGAAATGGCGGCCGGGATCGGCGTTTCCCGCCAGCGCCTTGCCGAGCTGGATGAATCCGCTGCGTCCGTAGAAATCGTCCGCGTTGATGGCTGCGAACGGCCCCGCGATCTTGTCGGCGGCGCAGAGCACAGCGTGGCCTGTTCCCCACGGTTTCTGGCGGCCTTCGGGAACATTGTGCCCGGCGGGCAGGGCGTTCAGCTCCTGAAACGCGTATTCGACTGCGACGCGCTTTTCCCACTTCGCGCCGACCGCCTCGCGGAACGCCTGTTCGATGTCGCGCCGGATCACGAACACGACCTTGTTGAATCCGCCCTGCATGGCGTCGTGGATGGAATAGTCGAGGATGATCTCTCCGTTCGGCCCGACCGGGTCGATCTGCTTGAGTCCGCCGTAGCGGCTGCCCATTCCGGCGGCGAGCACCATCAGCGTCATTTCTTTCATGTTTGTTCTCCTGTTTATGTGAGGTTGAGTATTTCAGATTTGAGTTCAGATTTCCGGGAGCGTGGCGGCCGCGACGGCCTGTCCGTGCCGCCGCAGGGAATCGTCCGGCACGGCAACGGTCGTTTTGAGCTCGGGGAAGACGTCGGCGAGGACGCGGTTCGCCTCCTGGCAGATGAGGTCGCCGCCGACGCCGCTGGTCACGCGCCCCATGATGACGGCGGTTTCGATGACCGGATAGAACTCGCAGAAGCCCGCGACCGTGTACCCGAACGCCGTTCCGATGCTGCGGAAGACGTTCAGCGCGCGTTCATCGCCTTCCTTCGCGTATGCCTGAATCCCCAGGAGCACCTGCGGAAGCGGCACGTCCGGGGAGAAAAGAAGCCCGGTGTTTGCGGCCAGACGCGCCGCGCCCTGCTGGGAGAAATAGTTCACGCCGCATCCATAGTCGCCGCTCCATTCGTCGCGCGGAGCGGACTCGGAATAGTCCACCGGCACGAACGCGAGTTCGTTGAGGCGGCCCGTGATGCACCCCGCGCCGTTCACATATCCGCCCGCCATGCTGCTGCCGAACGACGCGCCGAGGATGCCGTTGCGTCCGAGCTGGACCGAGGCGGCGAGCGCGGCGGCTTCCCCGTCGTTCACGACCGCGAACGGCACACCGTGCCAGTCCTCGCGGACGAACTCGAAAACGGGCGCGGCCTCCTGTTCGAACCGGTCCGGAGGGACGCTGCGGAACAGCGATGCCATCCGCACGCGGTTGTTGATGTATACGCCGGCGGCGCTGCCCCCGATCGCGTCGACGCGCGGCAGGTGGGCGGCGGCACGGCGGATGGAGTCGTTGATGCCTTCACGGTGCCACGCGGGATCGGCCTGTCTGGACGGATCCCACACGACCTCCTCGGAGAAGACGACCTCGCCGTCCTGCATGGCGGCGCATTTGCGGTCGCTCGCGCCAAGGTCGAACCCCACGCGGCAGCCCTCGAAATGCCGTCCGAGGCCCGCCTGCGGCTCATTGTTCGCCGGGGCGTCTTCGTACGGGACGGACTCCACAGTAAGCGGCGTTTCGTAGATATTCGTCATGCTGGCATAGTCGAACGCGCGTTCGCCGTCCGGCGAATAGATCTTCGCGAGCGCCGCCGCGATCTCGTCCGATCCGGCGACGATGATCCGGCTTCCCCCGGCGATCCACAGCAGACTTTTCACGAGGCGTTCCGCATGGCGCAAGTTCGCCTCGGATTCCGCCGCGCTCGGACTGCCGTACACGACGGTCTCGATGCTCACGACCTGCCCGGACGGCGTCGCGACCGCGAGTTTCAGCGGTGTCGCTCGCCCGGATTTCCCGACCGTGGCGCGGAAGAGACGGTGTTCCAGCACGGCAGGACGGAATCCGTATTCGAGACACGGCATCGGGTATCCGCCATTTCTGCCAATGTGCAGCGTTCGATAATGTGCCATGATGACCTCTTTCGACCAAAACGATGCGGAACCGAAGAGCCGTATGCCGTTCCGCTTCCGATAAACAATATAAAAAATACAATACACGCGCGCCCTGATTTTTTCAAGCATCGTTTTGATTTTCTCCCGGAGAGATGCTATATTATTGAACTGATTCAATCGCATCCCCCCGCTCAGCACCAACCCAAGGAGGCACCCCGTGAACTACTTTTTCGCCGACGACCATTACGGCGTGAACCCCGGCAGTCACATCTTCGAGCTTCTGCCGGAGGATTTCCGCAAGGAAACGGTATTCACGGAGAATGACTGGTCCCTGCTCGAATCCGGCGACTGGGAGAAGGACTGCGGCTTGCTCGTGCTCCACATGATTGCGGGGACCTGCGGCCAGCCGATGCCGGGCCCCGGCGCGGAACAAGCTGTCCGGGCGTATTGCGAACGCGGCGGCGACCTGCTTCTGCTTCACGGGTCCAGCGCGGCGTTCTGGGGCTGGGACTGGTGGCGCGGGATGGTCGGGCTCCGTTGGGTGCGCCCCGAGGACCCGGACGGAATCGCGCCGTCCACGCATCCGGTCGTTCCCTGCACGGTCAAGGTCGCCAAGGTGCGCCATCCGCTCGCCTCGCGTCTCCGCCGCATCGAACTCCCGACGGACGAGGTATATATTGACCTCGAACAGGTCTCCCCGGTCACGGTCCTGATGGAGACGACCATAAACGGATACACGTATCCGCAGGCGTATCTGGCGACTACCCCGTGGGGCGGCCGCATCGCCGCGTTCATCCCCGGTCACAAGCCGGAATGCACGCGGAATCCCGACCTCATCGCCGATGTTACGGAGCTGATCCAATGGCTGAAGAGCAAGTGACGCCCGAACAGAAAAGTATCCGGCTGGCGTTCGCTTCTTGTGCCGATTATACGACACAGGCGCTGCGTCCCGCGCTCGAACAC
Source organism: Victivallales bacterium (assembly GCA_045114235.1). Lineage (GTDB taxonomy): Bacteria > Verrucomicrobiota > Lentisphaeria > Victivallales > UBA1829 > UBA1732. Next base: position 6,643 of record JBGUKB010000100.1, on the reverse strand, counting down.
GTCCTGCAACCTCAGATCGAGGCGGCGGGCGGCGTCTCCGGCAAATCCGTGATGCTGAAACCCAATCTGCTGGCCTGGCGCAAGGACAACGACCCGCAGGCCGTGCATCCGCGGTTCATCGTCGAGACGGCGAAAGTCTTTTTGGACGCCGGAGCGTTGCGTGTCGCCATCCTGGAGAATCCCGCCGTGCAGACCACGCCGCAGATCCTCCGCGCCATGGGGATCGCCGACGAACTGAAATCGCTCGGCGTCGCATCCGCCAATTTCAAGAACTACATCAAACAGCCCCCGCTTGACGCCGTTTTCTTCCGCAACCTCGAGATCGCCGACGAGTTCCGCGAATACGATTTCGTCGCCGACCTCGCCAAAGCCAAGACGCACGGCATGATGACCCTGACCTTCTGCGTCAAAAACCTCTTCGGACTCGTCAACGGCGGCGACCGGCTCGCCTGGCATCTTGCAGTCGGACGCGACTACGACAAATTCGCCGACATGCTTCTCGACCTTTATCTCGTCGTCCGTCCGACATTCAATCTGCTCGACGCCGTGACCTGCATGGAGGGCAACGGTCCCGGCGCAGGGACTCCGGCGGACCGGCATTTCGTCGCGGGCGGCACGGACGCGCTGGCGTTTGACGCGGTCGCGGCGCGGGTCCTCGGCGTCGATCCCGACACCTTGCACATCATCAAACGCGCGAAGGCGCGCGGGCTGTTCCCCACGCCGGAAACGGTCGACAATCCCGATCCGCTGCCCGTCTGCGAACCGCTGGCGCTCCCGGACCGTCCCGTCATGGACATGGCGCAGATGCATCTCGGCGTCGGCATCCCGAAATGGATGCAGAAGCCGCTTTACAAGCTGATGGTCGTGAATCCGGTGCTTGATCCGGCGAAATGCGTCGGATGCGGCGTCTGCGTGAAGATGTGCCCGCCGAAATCCCTGAAGCTTTCCGGCGGCAAACCCGCCTTCGACCTTCCGCACTGCATCCGGTGTTTCTGCTGCCAGGAACACTGTCCGAAAGGCGCGATCACGCCGCGGATGACGCGGACGATGCGCTTTGTAAAGGCGGTCGACCGGATGTTCCGCGGGGGCAGGGCGGCGAAAAGCAAATAAATGATGAATCCAACATTTTCCATGTTTTTCCGTCTTGGACCGAAAAAAATCGAAAAAAAAGTGCGTTTTTTTTGGAAACGGACTGGAAAAAGATGGAATGAGAATGTATAGTATTAACTCTGTTTGCCGCGGAAAAGGCGGCGGCAGCCCAATTCGCTGTTCTAAGCGATCTTTGCCCGGGGACACTCAGCCAAGCTGAAAATGCCCGGTATCAGACGCGGCGGACGGCAGCTCCATTGGAACCCATTTTCCGGGTCTTGCGGCGCATTGTGCCGCGGGGTCCGGGATGCTCAAATACATACAATTCGCACTATCTTCAACCCAAAACAATAAACAACAAAGCGAGAACAACATGGAAGTTCGGGCAGTAACAAGGTATGTCCGCATTGCTCCGTCCAAGGGTATGGATTTCTCCCGGGTCATCCAGGGAAAGCCCTACGCCGAGGCGCTTGCGATCGCGGAAATTTCCCCGAGAAAAGCCGCCAAGCTGTTCGCCAAGACGCTCAAATGCGCCAGGGCGGCCGCAGCTGAAAGCGGAATGAACGAAGCGTCCCTGATGGTCAAAACCGCAGTCGCGGACCCCGGTCCGATGCTGAAGCGTTTCCGTCCGAAGGCACGCGGCATGGCGGGCAGAATCCGCAAACGCATGAGCCACTTCACGGTGGTTCTTACCGACGACTGAGATTGAAAGGAAATCACAGTGGGACAAAAAATTAATCCGATCGGGCTCAGACTTGCCCTGAACAAGAACTGGTGCTCCCGTTGGTTCGCCCGCAAGGACAACTTCGGGACGTGGCTCCACGAAGACCGCAAGGTCCGCACCTACATCAAGAAGAACTACAATCAGGCTGCGATCTCCAACATCCTGATCGAACGCTATTTCAACCGCGTTCGCACCACCATCTTCGCCGCTCGTCCGGGCGTGCTCCTGGGCAAGAAGGGCGGCAAGGACGCCGAGATCGACAGACTGCGCGACGAAGTGAGCAAGCTGCTCGACAAGGGGCAGGAGCTCATCGTCGACGTCATCGAGGTCAAGCAGCCCGAGACCAACGCTCAGCTCGTCGCTGAAAACGTGGCTGCCCAGCTCGAACGCCGCATCGGTTTCCGCCGTGCCATGAAGAAGGCCATCCAGACCGCCATGGAACTCGGCGCCGAGGGCGTCAAAATCCAGTGCTCCGGCCGACTCGGCGCCGCAGAACTGGCCCGCACCGAAACCTACAAGGAAGGGCGCACGCCGCTTCAGACCCTGAAGGCTTTCATCGATTACGGATTCACCGAGGCCAACACGACCGCAGGCAAAATCGGCGTGAAGGTTTGGATCTGCCACAAGGAACTCACGGAGGAAATGCAAAATGCCGTTAATGCCAAAAAGAGTAAAGCACAGAAAGGTGCAGCGCGGTAATAACGCCGGGCTGTCCCAACGCTGCAACAAACTGGATTTCGGCGATTTCGGATTGCAGACGTTTGAGCGCGGTTTCCTGACCGCCGCCCAGATCGAAGCCGCCCGTGTCGCGATCACCCGCCACATGAAACGCCGCGGTCAGGTGTGGATCCGCCTGTTCCCGTACAAGCCCTGCACGAAGAAGCCCCTGGAAGTCCGTATGGGCAAGGGCAAAGGCAACGTCGAATACTGGGTCGCCCCGGTTCAGCCCGGCCGCATGCTCTTCGAGATCTCCGGCTGCTCCGAGACCCTCGCGAAGGAGGCCATGAGCCTCGCCGCTTCCAAGCTCCCGATCCGCTGCCGCTTCGTTTCCCGGATCCCGGCTGTCTAATGTGAGGAAGGACCTGTCATGAAAAACAAAAAATCTGTCAATAAGGCCATGCAGCAGATCCGCGAACTTCCGCAGGACGAGCTCGTCGCTCGCGACGGCGCTCTCCGCAAGGAAAAGTTCCTCCTCCGCGCCCAGGCCAAATCCGGTCAGCTCGAAAGCCCGGCCAAGATCCGCACCGCCCGCCGCAACCTCGCCCGGGTGATGACCGAACTCAACAAACGCGCTTCGGCCGGCAAATAAGGAATACCTGAAATGGACGAAACCATTAAGACTGATACCGCTGCCGCAGCCGTCGTGCGCGGCCACCGGAAAACGCGCGTCGGAAACGTCATCAGCGACGCCCAGAACAAGACGATCGTCGTTGAGATCGTGACGCGTTCCGCGCATCCCCGGTACAAGAAGGTCGTCAAGAGCCACGTCCGTTATGCGGCTCACGACGAGAACAACGAAGCGAAGGTCGGCGATCAGGTCATGATCGCGGAGACCCGCCCCCTGAGCAAGACCAAGCACTGGCGCCTGGTCAAAATCATCAGCCGCAGCGAATAAGAGGAGACTTGAACTATGGTTCAGATGCAATCCAGTTTTGAAGTCGCCGACAATTCCGGCGCCAAGCGCATCGTGCTCATCACCGTCCTCGGCCAGCGCAAGACCATCGCCTCCATCGGCGATATCTTCACCGCCACTGTCAAGGAAGCCATCCCCGGCGGTACCGTGAAGAAAGGCGACGTCGTCAAGGCCGTCGTCGTCCGCACCGCCGCCCGCATCCGCCGTTCCGACGGATCCTATCTGCGCTTCGACAAGAACGCCGCCGTGATCATCGACGACCAGAAGAATCCGAAAGGCACCCGTATTTTCGGACCGGTCGCCCGTGAACTTCGCGACAAGAACTTCATGAAAATCATTTCCCTGGCGCCGGAGGTCCTCTGATGAATAACGAACTCAACAAGTGCCAGAAGCACTACCACGTCAAGAAGAACGACAAGGTCCAGGTCATCAGCGGCGGCTGGAAGAACAAGACCGCCAAGGTCGTTGCCATCCTGAAGAAGAAAGACCGCGTCGTCCTCGAAATCGAGAATCCCACCGACCGCGACCGTGAACGCATCACGAAGAAGCGCACCGTCCGCAAGAGCGCCGCGAATCCGAACGGCGGCCTCGCCGACCGCGCCGTCTCCGTGCACGTCTCCAACGTCAAGAAGATCGCTTCCGCCGACGAAGGCGCGAAGAAGGCCGAGTGAGTGGAGGAACTGAACAATGCCCGATATGAGAAAATACTACAATGAGCAGGTCCGTCCCGCTCTTCAGGAAAAGCTCGGCCTCAAGAACGTCATGGAGATTCCGAAGCTGAAGAAGATCGTCATCAGCACCGGTATCGGCACCAAGATGGAAAAGGACGCCTTCTCCGAAGCCCGTACCCACCTCTCCGCCATCGCCGGCCAGGCCCCCGTCGTCTGCAAGTCCAGAAAGAACATCGCGAACTTCAAACTTCGCGCCGGCATGTCCGTCGGTCTCATGGTCACCCTCCGCGGCGACCGCATGTACCAGTTCCTCGACCGTCTGGTCCACAACGCCTTCCCGCGTGTCCGCGACTTCCGCGGCGCTCCGAAGAAGGGTTTCGACCACGTCGGAAACTACAACCTCGGCATCCCGGATGTTTCGATCTTCACCGAAATCGACCTCGACAAGATCAAATATCCGCTCGGAATGAACATCACGATCGTGACCAGCGCGAAGACCGACGCCGCGGCGAAGGAACTTCTCACCATGCTGGATTTCCCGTTCGCCAAGTAAGGAGACGTTAAGAAATGGCTAAGAAAAGTCTGATTGCGAAACAGAAACGCGGCGGGAAGTTCAAAGTCCGTAGCTACACGCGTTGCGCCGCCTGCGGTCGTCCCCGCGCCGTCATCCGCAAATTTAAACTCTGCCGTATCTGCTTCCGCGAAATGGCCTCCACGGGCCAGATCCCGGGCGTGATTAAGGCCAGTTGGTAACAGAAAGGAATCCATACAATGAGTATGCAGGATCCGATTTCAGATATGCTGACGCGCCTTCGCAACGGCTGCATGTCCATGCAGAAGGTCGTTTCCATGCCTTCTTCCATCATGAAGACCGCCATCGCGGAAGTCCTCAAGCAGGAAGGCTACATCGCCGACTATGTCGTCGAGGGTGAAACGAAGAAGGTTCTGAAGATCACCATGAAATACTTCAAACGCCAGCCCGTCATCGAAAACCTTCAGCGTGTTTCCAAGCCGTCGTGCAGACTGTACTGGGGCAGCCAGAACATTCCGAAGGTCAAGGACGGAATGGGTATCGCCATCCTCTCCACGTCGAGAGGTGTACTGAGCGGCAAAGACGCCGAGAAACAAAACGTGGGCGGAGAGATCCTCTGCTACGTCTGGTAACTTCAAGGAGTCATCATGTCTCGTATTGGTAAAAAACCGGTTGCCATCCCCGCTGGCGTCACAGCCAAAGTCGAAGACGGCGCGACCGTTATCACCGGTAAGCTCGGTACGCTCACCATCCCCACCCAGAAGCACATCACGGTCAAGGTCGAAGGCGACCAGATCGTCCTGAGCCGCGACACCGACCTCGACAACGCGAAAGCGATGCACGGCCTGAACCGCGCCCTCATCAACAACGCCGTCATCGGCGTGTCCAAGGGCTACTCCAAGGGCCTCGAGATCGTCGGCGTCGGCTTCCGTGCCGACCTCGCCGGCAACAAGCTCACGCTCAAGCTCGGCTTCTCCCACGACATCATCTACATCGTGCCCGAAGGCATCAAGCTCACCGTCACCGACGGCTACAAGATCTCCATCGAGGGATACGACAAGCAGCTCGTCGGCGCCGTCGCTTCCACGATCCGCGCCTTCCGCAAGCCCGAACCCTACAAGGGCAAGGGTGTCCGTTATTCGGACGAACAGGTCACGATCAAGCCCGGCAAGAAGAACGCATAACGGGTGAAAGGAATTAAAGAATGACTCGCAATTCCCAAGTCAGAAGACAGCTTCGCCATGTGCGTCTCCGCAAAAAAGTCGCCGGGACGGCCTCCGTCCCCCGCTTCTGCGTCAGTCTCACTGCGAACAACATGTACTGCCAGTTCATCGACGACGACGCCGGTGTCACGCTTGCCTCCAGCTCCACGCTCTCTCCCGAGTTCAAGGCCCTGAACCTCAAGCGCAACGTCGAAGCCGCCGCCGCTCTCGGCAAGCTCGCCGCTGAAAAGGCCATCGCCGCAGGCGTCTCCAAGGTCGTCTTCGACCGCAGCGGATTCCAGTATCACGGCAGAATCAAAGCTCTTGCCGACGCCGCCCGCAAGGCCGGCCTCCAATTCTAAGAGGTATCCACACTATGAGTTTTGACAAATCCAGAAAAGACGCTCCCGCCAAAGAGGAACGCGAGCAGTCCGACACTGAAGAAGTCGTCATCAGCATCAACCGCTGCTCCAAGGTCGTCAAAGGCGGCCGCAACTTCTCCTTCGGCGCGCTCGTCGTCGTCGGCGACCACAAAGGCAAAGTCGGCTTCGGCTACGGCAAGGCCAACGAAGTCTCCGACGCCATCCGCAAGGGCGGCGAAGCTGCCCGCAAGAACATGGTCGTCATGCCCCTCTCCGGCCACACGATCCCCCACACCGTGACCGCGAAATTCCGCGGCTCCAAGGTCCTCCTCCGTCCGGCCTCCCCCGGTACCGGTTTGATCGCCGGCGGCGCCATGCGCCCCGTCCTCAACCTCGGCGGCGTCGTCGACGTCCTCGCCAAGTCCCTCGG
>JBGUKB010000099.1:0-28443 GCA_045114235.1 Victivallales bacterium | reverse complement strand
TCTCTTTTTCTCTGGGCGCAAAAAAGTCCGGTTCTGTTGTCCGTTTGGCTTATTCGTTCTGGCGGGGGCTCCTCACATGCCGTTGCGAAGCAAGGCACTACCCAAGTGGAGGCTACGCTTCCCCGTGCCGTTGCGAAGCAAGGCACTACCCAAGTGGAGGCTATGCCTCCCCGCAGAGGATGTTCATCGCCATGGAGAAAAGTGAGAAGGTGACGTCGGCGTCGTAGGCGGCGCGGTGGGGCTGGCCGGGGAAGTTGTCGGGCACGGGGAATTTCGAACGGAGGAATTCGAGGCTGTAGCTGGAAAGTCCGGGGTAGGCGCGGCGGAAGATCGGGATGCTGTCGTAGGCGCCGCCCTGGATCAGCTCCATGCCGCAGCGCGCGAGGCTTTCCTGCATGAACGACAGGTCGAAGCGGGCGTTATGCGCCACGAGGCGTGATTTCCGGGCGAAATCCATGAACTTGAATCCGGCCTCCTTGAACTTCGGTGCGTCGGCGACCATGGCATCGTCGATGCCGGTCAGCGCGGTCAGACGCGGCGGAATCGGCACGCCGGGGTTCACGAGCGTCTGGAACCTCGAAACGGAGCCATCAAGCTCCACGCGGACCGCGCCGATTTCGATGATGCGGTCGCGGACGGCGCTGAAGCCGGTCGTTTCGAGGTCGAAGACGGTGAACGGTCCGGAGCTGAGCCAGTTCATGGGGGGATGAATCCAGTTTCAGTTCGGGCGGACGCTTACTCCTTCGCCAGCTGGTGGGCGGCGAGGTCGTAGCCGTGCTTGTTGGAGATGTTGATGGGGCAGGGCTTGATTTCCCAGATATTCTCGGCGTATTCCTCGATGGAACGGTCGCTGGAGAAGTAGCCCATCTTCGCGATGTTGAGGAGGCACTTCTTCTGCCATTCGACCGGCTTGCGGTAGAGCTCGGCGACCTGCTCCTGGACGGCGGCGTAGGAATCGAAGTCGGCCGCGCACATGTAGTTGTCGCAGTCGAGGCTTTCGAGGATCGGCTTGAAGATGTCGAACTCGCCGGGCGAGAAGAAGTTGGTGCGGATGAGCTCGAGCGCGCGCTTCAGCAGCGGGGATTTCTCCACGAACTCGTTCGGATGGTAGCCCTGCTCGCGGAGCTGTTTCACCTCGTCGACGTTCATGCCGAAGATGAAGATGTTGTCTTCGCCGACCTGGTTGCGGATCTCGATGTTCGCGCCGTCGAGCGTGCCGATGGTGAGCGCGCCGTTCAGGGCGAACTTCATGTTGCCGGTGCCGGACGCCTCGGTCCCGGCGAGGGAGATCTGCTCGGAGAGGTCGGCGGCGGGGATGATCTTTTCGGCGAGGGAGACGCGGTAGTTGGCGAGGAAGACGACCTTCAGCTTGTCGCCGATGGCCTTGTCGTTGTTGACGACTTCGGCGACGGCGTTGATGAGCTTGATGATGAGCTTGGCGATGTAATAGCCCGGGGCGGATTTCGCGGCGAAGATGATGGTGCGCGGGACGAAATCCATGTCCGGGTTGTCCTTCAGTTTCAGGTAGAGCGTGATGGCGTGGAGGATGTTCAGGAGCTGGCGTTTGTACTCGTGGAGGCGCTTCACCTGCACGTCGAAGATGGAATCGGGGTTGACCTCGATTCCGTTGTGCTCGCTGATGTACTTCGCGAGGACGAGCTTGTTTGCGCGCTTGATCTTCGCGAGCTCCTCGAGGAATTTCTTGTCATTCTCGAACTTGGTGAGCTGTTCGAGCTGCCGGAGGTCCTTCGGCCAGCCGTCGCCGATCTTTCCGTCGATGAGGCGGGAGAGTCCGGGGTTCGCCTTCTTCAGCCAGCGGCGCGGCGTGATGCCGTTCGTGACGTTCACGAACTTGCCGGGGAAGAACTCGTTGAAGTCGCGGAAAAGGCCGTTCTGCAGGAGTTCGGTGTGGAGCGCGGCGACGCCGTTCACGTGCTTGGCCGTGACGACGCACATGTAGGCCATGCGGACCATCTTCTCGGGCTGTTCCTGGATGAGGGACATCCTCGACTGCATGCTGTTGTCGTTGATGTAGCGCGTGGCGACCTGGCGGAGGAAGAGGAAGTTGATCTGGTAGATGATCTCGAGGTGGCGCGGGAGGAGCTTTTCGAAGAGTTCCACGGACCAGCGTTCGAGCGCCTCGGACATGAGCGTGTGGTTGGTGTAGTTGAAGACGTTCGTGGTGACTTCCCACGCCTTGTCCCAGGAGTAGTTGTGGATGTCGATGAGGATCCGCATCATTTCGGGGATGGCGAGCGCCGGGTGCGTGTCGTTGAGCTGGACGACGATGGCGTCCTTCAGTTTCTTGAGGTCTTCTCCGCTTCTGGCGAAGCGTGCGAAGATGTCCTGAAGCGAGGCGGAGACGAGGAAATACTGCTGCTTGAGGCGGAGCTCCTTGCCCTCGTAGTTATTGTCGTTCGGGTAGAGCACGCGGGTGATGTTCTGGTCCAGGCTGGACTCGAGGTTGGCGCTGATGTAGTCGCCCTGGTTGAACTTCGTGAGGTTGAAGCCGTAGAGTGATTCTGCGGACCACAGGCGGAGCGTGTTCACGGTGTGGTTGCGGTAGCCGGGGATCGGGGTGTCGTAGGGCATGGCCTTCACGTCCTGCGTGTCGACCCATCTGCGGCGGTCCGGGTTGGCGTCGTCGCGGATCTTCTCGACATGGCCGCCGAACTGGACGACGCAGGCGAGTTCGGGACGGCGGATCTCCCACGGGTTGCCGCGGCTGAGCCAGTTGTCCGGCTCCTCGACCTGGTAGCCGTTCTGGATGATCTGCTTGAAGATGCCGTAGTCGTAGCGGATGCCGTAGCCGAACGCCGGGAGCTCGAGCGTTGCCATGGAGTCCAGGAAGCACGCCGCGAGGCGGCCGAGACCGCCGTTGCCGAGGCCGGCGTCGACTTCCTCGTCGCGGATCTCGTCGATGTTGAAGCCGAGTTCCGCCATCGCTTCGGCGGCCTCTTCTTCCACGCCGAGGTTGACCATGGCGTTGCCGAGCGTGCGGCCGATCAGGAATTCAAGCGAGATGTAGTGGACGACGCGGGGCTTCTTCTCTTCGTATTCGTCGCGGGTGGCGATCCAGTCGCGCATCATGAGGTCGCGGATGGTCAGCGCCAGCGCATGGTAGCAGTTCAGGTTGACGGCTTTTTCCGGGCGTTTGCCGAGCGAGCAGATCAGGTGGTGCAGGAAAAGCTTCTTCAGCATTTCCTTCGTCTCTTTCTTAGCCATTTTGAAACTCCTTCTGAGAGGCAGTGAAACGGGCTTGTTTTGTGCGCCGGGACCGGGAAGGAACCGGTGCATGCGCGATTTCCGGACGGCATCGGATGCGGCTCCGTTCCGGCATCGCGCGTGTAAAATCATAGCATTATAATATACTCTTGAAATCATCGGTTTTCAACCCGGAAAGCCATGTGCGAAAAGAAAAACGCGTGTTTTGAGCATGTTCCCGGAATGGCGGTGCATGGCGAAAAAAAGGAAGTGTTGCAGTCATGATTCAAAAAGACGGGAAAAAGCCTGTTTTCCATCCCCGCGGTCTTGATTTCAAACCGTTTCGAGTCTATATTATTTTGATATGTTTTTTTTGACAGCAAAACGGCGGTCCCCGGCGTATCCCGTTTTTCCGGTTTCCGCTTCAGAAAGGCGCTTCCCATGGACGAAACTCTCCTGAAAACTCCGCTCGCCGACGAACACGTCGCGCTCGGTGCGCGCATGGTCCCCTTCGCCGGCTGGTACATGCCGGTCCAGTACAAGGAAGGCATCCTCGCCGAACACAAGTACACGCGCGAACACGTCTCGCTGTTCGACATCTGCCACATGGGCGAGTTCACCGCCGCCGGACCCGGCGCGGCCGAAGCGCTCGACGCCGCGCTGGCGCGGTCCGTGGCCGACCAGAAGGACGGCGTCTGCCGCTACAATTTCCTGCTGAACGACGAGGCGGGCGGCGTGATCGACGACCTGATCGTGTACCGGATGGGCGCGGAGGAGTTCTTCATCGTGGTGAACGCGGCCCGGATCGCGGTCGATTTCGCCGAGCTCCGCAAACGCCTCCCGGCATCCGTGAAATTTGAGAATCTGTCCGACGCTACGGCGAAATTCGACCTTCAGGGGCCGGATTCCATGGCGGTGCTGACCTCGCTCGGCCTGGACGCCGCCGCCCTGCCGAAGTATTACCATTGGGCTAAGTTCAATCTCTTCGGACATGACATGCTCATCAGCCGCACAGGCTACACCGGCGAGCTCGGATTCGAGCTGTATTTCGACGCCGCGCATGCGGTCGACGTGTGGCGGAAGCTGCTGGCATGCCCGGGCGTGAAGCCCGCCGGACTCGGCGCGCGCGACACGCTCCGCCTGGAAATGGGCTATCCGCTGTACGGCGACGAGATGGACGAGGCGACCACCCCGGTCGAGGCCGGATTCGGCGCGCTGCTGAAGCTCGACAAGTCCGCCCGCAAGTTCGTCGGTTCCGATGCGCTCCGTACCGTGCCGCCGAAAAAGCACTTGCGCGGAATCGTGCTGGAAGGCCGCCGCGCAGCCCATACTGGGACGCCTGTTCTGCTTAACGGAACGCAGGTCGGCACGATCACGTCCGGCACGTTCGCGCCCTCGCTCGGATGCGCCGTGGCGATGGCGTATTTCGACGCCGCGGCGGAGATCCCGGCGGACGCCGAGTTCGAGGTGGAACTGCACCGCGCCGTCGTGAAGGCGAAACTCGCATCGCTGCCGTTCTGGACACACGGCACTGCCAACCCGAAATAACACTTTATTCCGCTCAAACGATCAACCGATTTTCAACCATACCAACCCAATTTCAGGAGAAAACCATGGCGAAATACTACGCTGAATCGCACGAATGGATCGAACTCGACGGGACCACCGCCACGCTCGGCATCTCCAAGTACGCCGCCGACTCCCTCGGCGACATCACCTACGTTGAGATACCCGCGCCCGGCAAGGCCGTCGCGGCCGGCGAAGTCCTCTGCACGGTCGAATCCGTGAAAGCCGTCTCCGACGTCTATGCGCCCGTCGCGGGCACCGTCGGTGAAGGCAACGCCGACCTCGAAGCCGATCCCGCCGCGCTCAACGCCGACCCAGAGAACACCTGGATATGCAAACTCGAAGGCGTGAAGGCGGACGATCTCGGCGGCCTGATGGACGCCGACGCCTACGCCAAGTACGTCGAAACGCTCTGACCCGTCTTTTCCCGTTCAGTTCACCAGCAGAAAGGCAAAAGCCATGCCTTACATCCCGAATACCGACGCCGACCGGCAGGAAATGCTCGCCGCGGCGGGATTTGCGTCCATCGGGGATATGTGGGAGAAGGCCGGGGTGAAATTCCCCGCGCCCTCGCTCGACGGCATCCCGGAAGGCAAATCCGAGTTCGAGGTCATGTCGTACCTCTCCGGTCTCGCCGAAATGAACGCCACGCACCTGATCAACTTCGTGGGCGGCGGCTACTACGACCATATCATCCCGGCGGCCGCCGACGCCATCGCCGCCCGCGGCGAATTCTACACTGCCTACACCCCGTACCAGCCGGAAGCCTCGCAGGGCACGCTCCAGGCCATCTACGAATACCAGACCGCCATCTGCCGCCTGACCGGCATGGAGGTCTCCAACGCCAGCCTCTACGACGGCGGCACCGCCCTCTTCGAGGCCATGATGATGGCCGCCCACATCACGGGCCGCCGCCAGGTCGTGATCTCCGCCGCCGTTTCCCCCATCTTCCGCCGCATGATCGAATGCTACTGCCGGAACCTGGACCTGGAACGCATCGAGATCGCGGACGGACGCGGCACGGATTCCAACCTGGACGCCCTGACCGCCGCCGTTACCGACCGCACCGCGTGCGTGATCGTGCAGTATCCGAACTTCTTCGGCGAGGTCGAGGACCTGACCGGGCTCGCTGCCGCCGCGCAGGCGAAAGGCGCGCTGGCGGTCTGCTCCGCGTACCCTGTTGCGCTCGGCTGCCTGAAGACCCCCGGCGAGATGGGATTCGACATCGTGACCGGCGAGGGCCAGAGCCTCGGCATCCCGCTGAGTTTCGGCGGCCCGTATCTCGGATTCATGGCCGTCAAGTCCAAATACATGCGCAAGATGCCCGGCCGCATCGTCGGCCGCACCGTAGACCTGAACGGCAAGACCGGCTACGTGCTGACGCTTCAGACCCGCGAACAGCACATCCGCCGCGAACACGCCACCAGCAACATCTGCTCCAACGAGAGTCTGTGCGCCCTGAACGCCCTGATCTACCTTTCCCTCTGCGGAAAGAACGGGTTCCGCCAGGTCGGCGAGCTCTGCATGTCGAAGGCCGTGTACGCCCGCGAACAGCTCCTCGCGATCGAAGGTGTGTCGGCGGTCGGATCCGGCGCGTTCTTCAACGAGTTCGTGATTGAGACTCCGCTCGACGCCGCGGAACTGGTCGGCAAGCTCATCGACAAGGGCTTCGCCGCCGGGTTCCCGCTCGGACGCTACTACCCCGAACGCAAAAACCAGATCCTCGTGGCCGTGACCGAGAAGCGCACCCGCGAGGAGATCAAGGCGCTCGCAAACGCGATGGAGGCACTGATATGAAGCTGATCTATGAAACCGGCCGCGCCGGACGCACCGGCGTCGTCCTCCCGAAATGCGACGTGCCTGCCGCGTCCGCGGTTCCCGCCGCCCTCCGTCGCTCCGAGCCCGCGGGCCTGCCCGAAGCCTCCGAACTTGAGGTCGTGCGCCATTTTACCGGGCTCAGCCGCATGAACATGAGCGTGGACACCAATTTCTACCCGCTCGGCTCCTGCACCATGAAATACAATCCGAAGTTCCACGAAAAAGTCGTGCGTCTGGCCGGATTCGCCGACCTGCACCCGCTCCTGCCGCAGCTCCGCCGCGGCGGCGTGCTGGTCCAGGGCGCACTGATCGTGCTCCACGAGACCGAACGCATGCTCGCCGAACTCCTCGGATTCTCCCAGATGACCATGCAGCCCATGGCGGGCGCCCACGGCGAGCTCACCGGCTGCATGCTGATCGCCGCCTACCACCGCGCCCGCCGCGACACCGCCCGCAAGTACATGCTGATCCCGGACGCCGCGCACGGGACGAACCCCGCGAGTGCGACCGTGGCCGGGTTCACGACGAAGGTCGTGCCCAGCGATGCGGACGGCAACGTGGACCTGGACGCGCTGAAGGCGATGCTGTCGCCCGAAGTGGCGGGCATCATGCTGACCTGCCCGAACACGCTCGGCCTCTTCGACCCGAACGTGTCCGAGATCTGCAAGCTCGTGCACCAGGCGGGCGGCCTCTGCTACTGCGACGGCGCGAACTTCAACGCCATCGTCGGGCGCGTCCGCCCCGGCGACATCGGGTTCGACGTGATGCACGTGAACCTGCACAAGACGTTCTCCACCCCGCACGGCGGCGGCGGCCCCGGTTCCGGCCCGGTCGGCGTCTCCATCAGCCTCGTCCCGTATCTGCCCACGTCCCGCGTGATTCGGCGGTCGGACGGCATCTGCTGCCTGGAGTACAACTACCCGGAATCCATCGGCTACATCGCGCCGTTCTACGGCAACTTCGGCGTGATCCTGCGCGCCTACGCCTACCTGCTCACGCTCGGCCGCGAAGGCCTCGTGCGCGTCAGCGAAAACGCCGTCCTGAACGCGAACTACGTGGCGTCCCAGCTTGAGGCATACTACGACCGGAAGTACAAGCGCCCGTGCATGCACGAATGCGTCCTCTCCGGCAAGCGCCAGCTCGATTCGAAGGGCGTCCACACGCTCGACATCGCGAAGGGCCTGATCGACCGCGGATTCCATCCGCCCACGATCTACTTCCCGCTGATCGTCCCGGAGGCGATCATGATCGAGCCGACCGAGACCGAGTCGAAGGAGATACTCGACGAGTTCATCGAGGCGATGAAGGACATCGCGCATGCCGCGGAGACCGACCCGGAATCCCTGCACGCCGCGCCCGTCACCACCCCGGTGCGGCGCCTCGACGAGACGCTCGCCGCGCGCAAGCCCGATTTGAAATATATGGGAGAATAACAGCCCATCATCAGAACAAGGCATTTGAACTCAAAGCCGTGACGGTTCGACCGTTGCGGCTTTTTTTGTGACTGCACTCCCGCCGCATTCCTCAAAAAAAGCAAAAACGGCACTTGAAAAAAGAAAAACCGAATATATTGTATAGCAAAATAATTCACATTGTTCAGAGACCATCGAAGGGAAAACAAAATGCCGGACACCGTCACCATTTCCAGTGGGAGCAAGACGCTCTCGAAAGGAACATCCGATTCTTACATCGTCAAAGGAAGCGGGCTGCTGATCGTATCCTCCGGCGGATCGTTCCTGGGCAGCAGGCCGGAGATCAATGCTTACGGATCGATGTGGATATCTTCCGGCGGCAAGGCGAATCCGCTTGTCGGTTCGGGCGGACTTCTGGATGTGTACTCGAACGGGTATGTGTACGACGTCAGGGTTTCCAGCGGCGGGAAGGTCGGCGTGTACCGAAGCGCTACCTGCAGCGGGATGACGGTTTCTCCCGGCGGCAGCGTGATCGTCCGCGGCGGCAACCTGCTTTCGGCGAATATAAGCAGCGCCAACCTGACTTTGGAGTCGGTTGATTCTCCCGGTTACAGTTACGCGGCCGATATCACACTGGGCGGCAACGCCGTTATGACCCTCCAATCGGGCGCAAGGACGCGCATGACCACGTTAAAGGAATCCGCCGAGCTCATCATCCGGCACGGCGGATACGCAAGCTCGAACACGGTATCTTCCGGCGCGACGCTTGATCTTTTCGGATCGGCCCGCGACAATACGGTCAGCAACGGCGCCTATATGTTTGTCTTCAGCGGCGGCGAGGCGTACGGCAACTATGTGTCGAGGGGCGGACTCCTCCGGGTCTATGAATCCGGATCCGCATCGTCGAATTTCGTTTCCAGCAGCGGCGTCATGGACGTCTTCAGCGGCGGAAGGGCGTCGGGCACCACCGTCTTCAGCGGCGGATCCCTGTACGTCGGAAATCAGGCCACTGTGTCCCAGACCGTCCTGTCGGGCGGAAGCGTGACGCTGTACGGACGCAGCGAAAACGGCGTGTATTCCGCAGGGGTCGTCACGGTCAGCTCGGGCGCATTTTCTTATGCCGAGACGTTTTACTGCAGCGCGATTGTGGAAGGCGTCGCCGGCTCGAGCGGCACGGTCGAACGTGCCACGCTCGGCGCAGGAGCCACGGTCCAGGTCTGGGGCGGCAGGCTCGAGGGAAGAACCGTCGGGAACGCCACAGTCAACCTGATAAGCGGATATGTCGGGCTCAGCAGTGTAGGCGGGCTTGTAGCGATGGTCAAGGATGGCACGTTCTGGGTGTCTTCCGGCGCCATGAATTCGGCCTCTGTGAATAACGGCGGGAAACTGTACATGATGCAGGGAGCGACCGCGAATCTGGTCAATGTTTCCTCCGGCGGACACTGCGGCGTCGCAAGCGGCTGCATCGTGTCCAGCGCGAACGTGGGGGCATTGGCAGGCAGCAACCGCGGCACGATAGGGATCTCCAGCGGCGGACAGCTGGTCAAAGGAAATATCTCGGGGACGGTCGAAGTCGGACTTGGCGGGCGCGCGACGTCCGTGACGGTCACGTTTGGCGGAAGCGCGGTCGTAAAAGGCATCGTCGACAGCACGGTCGTTTCCAGCGGCACGCTGCTCGTTTCTTCCGGCGGAACAGTGAAAACGGGCGAGATCCTGGGATCGGCGACCATCAGACAGGGCGCATCCGCCGGGACGCTCTCGTGCATTTCCGGCGGATCGGCGACCATCGTCCAGGGCGCATCCGCCGGGACGCTCTCGTGCATTTCCGGCGGGTCGGCGAGCATATCGGGAACCGTTGACTATGTCATGGTCAGCTCGGGCAGCGCCAAGGTCTTTTCCGGAGCGACCGTCAGCAGTGCGACTGTCTCCCAAGGCGGAAGGCTCATGGTCGGTCCCTCCGGCGCAGCCTGCTTCGCCAAGGTTTTCTCCCGCGGGTCGGCGACCATCTCCAGCGGCGGCCTCATGAAATCCTCCTATGTCAGCTCCGGAGGCAGCGTGGTCGTTTCCAGCGGCGGCGCCCTGAGCTCCACCACGGTCGGTTCCGGCGGCACCCTGATCGCCTCCACCGGCGCTGTTTTCGACGGAAACACGGTCGGGAGCAAAGGCAGGGTCACCGGCAGATACGTCTGCAGCGGCCTCACGTTCGCCACAGGCGCGATTGCGGATTTTGATATCACCGCCGTTGATCCGGGCGGTGCGAATGTCCTTGTGAGGGATCTTTACTATCCGATGAACAGAGGCGTGGTCTTTACGCTCACGGTCAACACGTCGCAGAAACGCGGCACGTACAAGCTCGCGGACGGCGCGGCGTATTTCAGCGAGACCATCACGATCCAGAGCCCCATCGGCGTATCGTACGGCAAGCTCACGGTCGGCCAGACGGCGACCGTCAACGGCTCCGTCTACAGCTTGAGCGAAAAGGACGGCGTGCTGTCGGTCCAGGTGAGCGAGGCGGCCCCGGCAAGCGCGAAGAGCGACGTCAACGCGAACGGCGTTTCCGACGTGATGTTCCAGTACATCGGCGGACAGGGCCAGATCGGGTTCTGGATGGACGGCACGAGCACGTGGCAGAGCACGAACTCAACGCACCCGACCGACGTGTGGGACGTGCTCGGCGCGTACGACATGAACGCCAACGGAAAGGCGGACGCCGTGCTCGTCGGCAATACGGAGATATCCGGCATCAAGGGCGCATTCATCGGATACTACACCGATGCGCAGGACTACGACTCGAACTGGGTGAACATCAGCTACCTCACCAATTACGAGGGCTACGTCTGGAAGAACAAGGTCGGCAACCTCACGGGAAATGCCGGCATGAACTCCATCGTGTGGCATTGCACCGAGATCGGTGCGCTTGGCGTTTGGACCGATGGCACCGACAGCTGGATCTCCCTCGGCGCGGGCTACGATTCGAACTGGACGCTCGTCGGCTGCGGCGACTTCAACGGCGACGGCAAGGACGCCGTCGTGATGAGCTATCTGGGCGGTGTGAAATACTACACGGTCGGCATCGACGGCGTGGCATCCGAGCTCGCCACGAGCGGCAGCGGCTGGGAGGTCCGCGCCATCGGCGATTTCGCGGGCGACGGCAGGGACGACATCATCGTGTTCCACAAGGAAACGGGCATCGTGGCAAAGTGGAACAACGGCGATTCGTCCAGCTGGTTGCCGCTCGGCCAGCTCGATCCTGAGGACTGGTTCGTGGCGGGCGCGGGCGATTACGACGGCGACGGCAAGGACGACCTGCTGGTCCGCCAGAACACGACCGGCATGCTCGGATACTATTCCGGCGGCGACATGAACAAGTGGACCGAACTCGGCCGCGGCGTGGACATGAGCTGGACCGTGATCGCCTGACATTGTGCCCGAGCGTAAGCCGGGCACTATGACAACACGGTTTGCCGTGTGCCCGAGCGCAGCCGGGCACTGCCGCAGTGGAGGGCTTGCCCTCCCGCCGTGACGGTTCGGTCGTTGCGGCATTTTTCTTTTTATCAAAGACTTGTTTTTTCGTAAAATGTGTTGTACATTATGCCTAATGTCTGAATGACAGACAGAAGCAATACACAAGGAGACCTTGCCATGGCAGATCGCGTTTCAACAGTCGGTGAAGAGAACAAGAACGGTACGGACTACGATCGGGGCGTGCTTGCCGCGGCCGACTGCACGCTGTCCGTGGAGACTCCTTACAGCGCCACCGATCTGGCCGTTGTACAGGAGGAATCCGAGAAGGCGAAATGGACGTATCTGGTGTACATGGCCGCCGACAACGACTTGTGCCACGCCGCCCTCTACGATATCGTCTCCATGCAGCAGGCCCGGATCGACCCGGAGATCGAGATATACATCCTGGTGGACCGGACTCCGGTCGGTTCCAAGGACTCCGGCGACTACGTGACGCCCCACGGCACATACAAGTGGGATTCCCTCTGGCCCGACACCCGCGTCGGCAAGATCACCTACGACTCCGGCCTGACCGTGACGGTCGACTGGGAATCCTGGGGCGAACTCGACACGGGGTCCATTGATACGCTGAAACGGTTCGTGGACTGGGTGCAGGAACAGTCGTCCGCCGAAAACTACGGCCTGATCATGTGGGACCACGGCGGGGAGAGCGCCGAGCTCTGCTGGGACCTCACGACGAATTCAAAATGGGAGGCCAGCCTCACGATTTCGGAAGTCTCCGGCCTCCTGAAGGAAAAGGGCAATATCCCGCTCGTGATTTTCAATAATTGCCTGCTCGGTTCGGAGATCACAGTCACACAAATGGCCGGAAGCACGGAGATCATCGTGGCCTCGGAACCCATCTCCTATTCGGAATCGACCTTTAACTACAACGTCTTCTTCAGCACGATCACGGCGGATATGACCGCGCAGGAAATGGCGCAGATCATGGTCCAGAACATGGAGTCGTCGGGTACCGGGATCACGACAATGCTTTCCTCCGTCGACGTCACGGTTCCCAGGCTCGCCGCGCCGCTTGAGGCGCTCGCCGGGGCGGTCGCCGCGTCCGGCAACCCCGCCGACAGGAGCGTCCTCATCAATGCCATGCTCAAAGCGCCGCAGGACGGATGCCTCTACGACGGCAGCGAAGTCCAGCAATCCGACCTGGGCTTCCTTCTAACCCGTGCCATGGAGGACCGCGACTATGAAAATACGTCCGGGGGATTCCAAAAGGCCCTTCTCGACGTGATGGCGGCGCTGAACGAGAGCGTGCTCGAATTCCGGAGCCTGCCCGCCAACCGGGGATCCGGTGTAGCCTTCTTCAATACGGTCTGCACCGTCGAAAAGATCGCTTCGGACAGCTCCCCGGAAAAGGCGAACGCGGCCATCAAGTCCCATATCACCTCCTATTACAAATCCAATCCGCTGTGGGGCGGACTGCTGTACGATTTAGGCACGGCGTATCTGGCGGAGAACGAGGACAAGCTCTTCCCCGTGCCCACTTTCACGGTCCGCGATGTCGAGGGGCTCGTGAAGGACAGGATCGTTTCCGTTTCGGACTTCGGCTGTTTCTCAGGTTTGGGCGAGAGTTTCGTCGGCATCAAGCTGATCGACGAATTCTTCTTCAGCTTCACCGTAACGGCAGCGGACAAGTCCACGGGAAAATTCAGGGCCGAAGATGAAGATGACGCGCAGATCGCGGTCTCTCTCCTCGCCCCCAACGGCACGGTCATCGCGACGGGGACCGACGGCGTTTCCTTCGAGAATCTTGCCCCGGGCGAATACTTCGTCCGCCTTCAGAGCGACAGGAACTGCCGGGTCACGGTCGACACCTACGCGGAATTCAAGACCGGCGTCGACCGTTTCGACTATGCCGGAAGCGGGAAAAACGAGAAGTACGCCAACGGCAACGGCTCCATTGCCGCCGCGACCGTGCTGGCGGAAGGCTTTTATGACGGCCTGCTTACCTACAGGGGCGACACGGATTATTACCTGATCGGAGACATTCATACGGAACGGTACAAGATTGTGCTGGAAGGAGAAGAAGGCCTGACCGTCGCGGAATTCGACGGGGACGGGACTCTTGTCCGGTCCGCCGGGTACAAGGACGGCAAATATACCCTGACGATGGACTCCATGGACTATCTGCTCGTGGAGGGCGTCGACGAACTGGAAGAGTCGCTCAATGCGTATTCGTTCCGCGTGACCGGACTGGAGAACGGTTCCGGCGACATCGTGCTGGCCGATCTCTGCGGAACGAAGGACGAGGTATCGTGGATCTCGTCGACCATCGTGAATGATTACGATCTGGAGCTTTCCATGGACGACTTCGGGCATGTGCTCCAGTTCACTACGGCGGGAACCGCGGTCGACCTGCTGAATCTTCCTGCCGGGACGTATCAATGGCGTGTGGGAGCGAACGTGGAGGGGGCGGTATGGTATGACGGCGATAGCTTCGTCTCCGACAACACGAAGGACGAACCGAAAGTCTTCCAGTCCGGGACCGACGCCAGCGACGACCTTTTCTTCGCCACGCCGAACGGAACGTGGGGAAGCCGGTATTGTGCAAAGCACGTCGGCACCGTCGACGGCTGGTCGGGAACCGGCGAACTGGTTTCTGCCGCCGGCAAGGGCCGCATTCAGGACCTTTTCTTCGGTTCCGCCGACCCCGGCACGCTGTTCCTGACCGACTCGGAAAACGGCGACGCCCTTTTTCTGGACGACGTTTATACCGGCCTGCCGGAGGAGATTGGGGAGAATACGGCCAGGCTGTGCAGGCTTCGGATCATCAAGGCGGGTGCGGGCGACGATATCATCGACATGACCAGCCGACGGTTCGAGTACCTGGGCAACGGAATCTCCCTCTGCGGCGGCGATGGAGACGACGTCATCTGGGCGGGCAACGGGAAGAACACCCTCTACGGCGATGCCGGAAACGACAGCATCGTCGGCGCGTCCGGCGATGACGTTATCGTCGGGGGCATCGGCGACGACGCCATGCACGGCGGCGGCGGAAACGACATCTTCACCTTCTGCGAAAACTGGGGTGTTGATGAAGTCGAACAGCTCGCGGAAGGTTCGGTCACGCTGTGGTTCGTGGATGGAAGTATGGACAACTGGGACGCGGCTGCGCTGACCTACACGGACGGCGAAAACAGCGTCGCGGTCTCCGGCATCTCCGCGGATCAACTCACACTCAAATTCGGCAACGACAAATCCGAACTCTATGAGACGCTTTCTCTGTCGGGCGCCTTCAATGGAGCGATCTCGCAGCGGATATTCGATCTTACTGTGGAGCCGGAATCCGACGCGGGCTTCCTCGCCGAGGGGTAAGCTTCGCCCCGGACAACCGTTCCAGTGCAAAACACGTTCCCTCGCCGTCCGGATGCGGACGGCGGGGGATTTTTTTTTAGAGAAAATCGGGGAGAAACGCCGGATTTGAGTTGAAAAACGGCGGAAGGCATGGTATTGTATGGGATGTTATTTTTAGATTAACGTATAGTTTGCAAAATAAGGAGCGCACAATATGAATTCCAAGAACTGGAAACCCGAAACACAGGCCGTCCATTGCGGCTGGACCCCGAAGAACGGCGAACCCTGCCAACTTCCGATCTTCCAGAGCACGGCCTACAAATACAGCGACGCGCAGAGCGTGGCGGACCTCTTTGACCTCAAATCCGACGGATTCTTCTATTCGCGCCTCGCGAACCCGACCGTGGCGGCGTTCGAGACGAAGATCGCCGAAATGGAAGGCGGCGTGGCTGCCGTGGGCGTGACCGCGGGCCAGACCGCGAACATGCTCGCGATCATGAACGTCTGCCCCTGCGGCGGGCACGTCCTCGCCAGCGCGGCCCTCTACGGCGGCACCGTGACGCTCTTCACCATGACGCTGAAGCGCATGGGCGTGGAAGTCACCATGGTTCCGCATGACGCCACCGCGGACGAGATCGTGGCGGCGGCGCGCCCGAATACCCGCGCGCTCTTCGCCGAAACGCTGACGAACCCGAGCGTGTGCGTGCTGAATTTCGAGGCGTACTCCGAAGCGGCGAAACGCCTCGGCGTGCCCCTGATCGTCGACAACACGTTCGCCACGCCCTATCTCTGCCGCCCGTTCGACTTCGGCGCGGACATCGTGACGCACTCCGCCACGAAGTACCTCGACGGCCACCAGACGAGCATCGGCGGCGTGATCGTGGAGAAGGGCGACTTCAACTGGTCGAACGGCAACTTCCCCGAATTCACCGAGCCGGACGTGAGCTACCACGGCCTGATCTATACGAAGGACTTCCCCGCCGCGCCGTTCTCCACCAAGCTCCGCGTGCAGTGGGTCCGCGACACCGGCGCGATCCTGCCGCCCATGAACGCATTTCTCATCAACCTCGGCATGCAGACGCTCGCGCTCCGTATGGACCGCCACAGCTCGAATGCGCTCGAAATGGCGAAGTTCCTGAAGGCGCATCCGAAGGTCGCGTGGGTGAACTACCCCGGCCTTGAGGACAGCCCCGAACATGAGCGTTGCAAGAAATATCTGCGCGCCGCCAGCGGCGTGCTCTGCTTCGGCGCGGTCGGCGGCAAGGAGGCCAGCGTGCGCGCGATCGACTCCCTGAAGCTCGCGTCCATCGTGGTCCATGTGGCGGACGTCCGCACCATGGTGCTGCATCCCGCCAGCATGACGCACCGCCAGCTCTCCGACGAACAGCTCGCGGCGGCGGGCGTGCCCCCAGACCTCATCCGCCTGTCCGTCGGCATCGAGAACATCGACGACATCAAGGCCGATTTCGAACAGGCGCTGGCGAAGATCTGAACTTGAATTGAGCTGAACGGGAAACGACGCATGAGAGTGCTGCTTCAGCGGGTCCGCAGGGCGTCCGTGACCGTTGCCGGCGAGACCGTCGGCGAGATCGGGCACGGCATCCTGCTGTTCATCGGCATCACGGCGGGCGACGCGCGCGCCGATGCCGACTGGCTCGCGAAAAAGGCCGCCGGGCTCCGCATTTTCGAGGACGAGGCGGGCAAGATGAACAAGTCCCTGCTGGACATCGGCGGGGACGCGCTCGTGGTGTCGCAGTTCACGCTCTACGCCGACTGCCGCAAGGGACGCCGCCCGGGATTCGACGCGGCGGGCGATCCGGCTGCGGCCAACGAACTTTACGAATACTTTGTGGAACGCCTGAAGACCGAGGGGGGCGGGCATGTGGCGACCGGACGCTTCGGCGCGGACATGCTCGTCTCGCTCGAAAACGACGGTCCGGCGACGTTCCTGCTCTCCCATCCGTGGGAATACGCCGTGACGACGAACCCGAACGCGGAGGCGGACGAATGAGCCTCTGCAACCTCGCTCTGCTCGGGTCCACCGGGTCCATCGGCAAAAGCGCCCTCGCTGTCGCCCGCGCCCTGCCGGACCGCATCCGGGTCTCCCTGCTCGCTGCGGGGAGGAACTGGGAACTGCTCGCCGAACAGGCGCGCGAGTTCAAGCCGGACTGCGTATGTCTGGAAGACGCCGCGCACCTCGACGACCTCCGCGCGGCGGTCCCCGCCGGATGCAAGGTCATTTCCGGGCGCGAAGCCCTCTGCGAAGCCGTCGCCGCGCCGGAGATCACGACCGTGCTGTGCGCCATTGTGGGCACGGGCGGGCTGTTCCCGACCCTGTCCGCCATCCGGGCGCGCAAGACGATTGCGCTCGCCAGCAAGGAAGTCATGGTCATGGCGGGCCGCCTGGTCACGGACGAGGCGAAGAAATACGATGCACGCATCCTGCCCGTCGACAGCGAACACAGCGCGCTCTTCCAGTGCCTGGAGGGGCGGCGTCCGTCCGAGGTCGCGCAGCTGATCCTGACCGCCAGCGGCGGGCCGTTCCGCAACACCCCCGTGTCCGAAATGGACAAAATGACGTGGGAACAGGCGCTGGCGCATCCGACGTGGTCGATGGGGCCGAAAGTGACCGTCGACTCCGCGTCGCTCATGAACAAGGCGCTGGAGATGATCGAGGCGCGCTGGCTCTTCGACGTGGAGGGGCCGCGCATCGAGGTGCTGGTCCATCCTCAGAGCATCGTGCATTCGCTCGTGAGGTTCCGCGACGGCGCCCTGATGGCGCAGATGAGCGTGCCGGACATGCGGTTCCCCATCCAGTATGCGCTGACCTGGCCGGAACACACGGCGTCGAACCTGCCTCCGCTCGACCTGGCTGACATTCAGACGCTCACGTTCGAGCGGCCCGACGAATCGCGGTTCCCGTCGCTCGGATTCGCCCGCGCCGCGCTCGAAGCGGGCGGCGCGCTGCCCGCGATCCTGAACGCCGCCAACGAGATCGCGTTCGAACGGTTCCGAGCAGGGACCATACGGTTTACGGACATCTGGCGGATCGTGGAGCGGACGATGGACACGATGGGGCCGTGCGGCGACGAGACGCTCGACGCGGTCCTGGAGGCGGACGCGCGGGCGCGCGACTACGCCCGGAGCCTTGTCCTGCCCGCCGCGAAATGATTTGAACTTGAATCGAACTTGAAAAGGAGTTTTTGAATATATGGAAACACTGATCCTGATCGCATCGGTCGCGCTGATGGTGATCTTCTTCGGCCTGTGCATCATCGTGCATGAATTCGGCCACTTCATCGTCGCCCGGTTCTGCGGCCTCCACATCGAGGCGTTTTCGGTCGGCTTCAAGAAAATTTGGGGCAAGAAGATCAACGGCGTGGACTACCGCATCGGCTGCATCCCATGCGGCGGCTACGTGGACCTGCCGCAGATCGACTCCACCAGCGACGAGATTACCGACAGCGAGGGCAATCCGCTGCCGCACGCCGAACCGTGGAAGCGCATCGCGACCGCGTTCGCCGGGCCGCTGTTCAACATCATCTTCGGGCTGCTCCTGGGCGTGGTGGTGTGGCTGGTCGGCCTGCCGCAACCCGACACCGACCGCTACACGGAGTTCACCGTGCGCGAGGTCCCGGAGGACTGCCCCGAATACCGCGCCGGACTGCGCGCGGGCGACCGGATCGTGAAACTGAACGGAAACGAATTCGATCTGAGCTGGAACGACTTCATGCAGAAGATCATGCTGAACGACGACAACGTAAAACAGGTCACGCTGGAGATCGTCCGCGACGGCAAGACGTCCGAAATCTCCTATACGCCCGCCGAGAACGACAAGCTCATGCCCGGCGAAAAAGTCGTGATGCCGTTCTTCCAGCCGGAACTGCGCGTCTATGTTTATCCTCTCCCCGGATCCGCCGCGAAAAAGGCGGGGATCGAACCGGAGGACCGCGTGCTGACGGTCGACGGCGAACCGGTCTGCGGCGCGGACGACCTGATGAGCCGCATCAATTTCTCCGGCGGGAAGACGCTCGCGTTCGTCGTGGAGCGTGGAGGGAAACAGCTTGAGATCCCCGTGACGCCGACAATGATCCCCGACGCCAAGGAGCGCCTGCTGGTCGGCATCAATTTCTTCTACGGGAGCGGCCCCGCGTCCGATGACAACTTCTGCATCGTGGCGGATACCATCCCCGGCCTACCGGCGGCGGGCGTCCTGCGTCCCGCCGACGTGATCACGGCGTTCAACGGCGTGTCCCTGAAGGACGTTTCCAAAACGTTCCCGGAGCTGCTTGAGGAGAACGGCGAGAAGGAGATCACGCTGGGCGTGGAGCGCGGCGGCGAACAGATCGAGGTGAAACTCACGCCCCGCACCTTCGTCCCGTACGAAATCGGCGTGAGCTTCTACCGCATCGAGCACCCGACCCCGTGGAAACAGTTCTGCAACGTGCTGAAAATGACGAAACGCACGCTGAAGAGCCTCGGCCACACGATCCAGAGCAAGGTCGGGCAGGACACCGGCTACACCACCATCGGCGTGCAGAACCTCTCCGGCCCGCTCGGCATCGGCCGCTACATGATCATGACGTTCCAGGGGTCCTTCATGCGCGGCCTGTACCTGGTCGTGGTCATCAGCTTCTCGCTCGGCCTGTTCAACCTGCTGCCGATCCCCGTGCTGGACGGCGGCCACATCATGATCGCGCTGATCGAAATGGCGATCCGGCGTCCGGTTCCGACGAAGCTGGTCCAGCCCGTTACCTATTTCTTCATGTTCGTCCTGATCTCGTTCATGGCGATCGTGTCGTTCTTCGACGTGAAGAAGATGCTGCCGCGGAGCTGGTCGAATGCGCTGGAATTCAATATCCACCGCGCTGCAAGCGAGCTGGAGGACGGTTCCGAAACGAAAGTCTCCGCCGAAGCAGCGGACAAGGCGGAAGCCGCGGAAACGCAGGCTCGGAAGCAGGAGGCATCCGGTGAAACGGCGGGTAAGTAACCGGCTGCATGTCGGGCGCGTCGCGGTCGGCGGCGGGGCTCCGGTGTCCGTGCAGTCCATGACGAATACGCGTACGTCCGACTCGGACGCCACGCTTGCGCAAATCCGCGAGCTCGCCGCGCTCGGCTGCGACATCATCCGCTGCGCCGTGCCGGACATGCCGTCCGCCGAGGCCATGCGCCGCATCGTGGCGGAATCCCCGATCCCCGTGATCGCGGACATCCATTTCGACTGGCGTCTGGCGCTGGAATCCATCCGCGCGGGCGTTCACGGCGTGCGCATCAACCCCGGCAACATCGGCGGCGCGGACCGCGTCCGTGCCGTGGCGGAGGCCGCGGGCGAGGCGGGGATCCCGATCCGGGTCGGTGCGAACACCGGAAGCCTTCCGAAGGGGCTGTTCGAATCGAAGCTCGCCGCCTGCGGAGACCACGACGAAGCGATGGCGGAGTCGCTCTGCGAGGCGGTCGGGACGCAGATCTGCACGCTGGAATCCTGCGGGTTCCACGACATCAAAGTTTCATTAAAGGCCAGTTCCGTGCCGGTCATGGTCGCTGCCTACCGCAAGTTCGCGGCGCGTTCGCCGTTCCCGCTCCACCTCGGCGTGACCGAGGCCGGGACCACGGCGCGCGGCATCCTGAAGAACTCCGCCGGGATCGGCGCGCTGCTGCTGGACGGCATCGGCGACACGATCCGCGTGAGCTTGACCGCGCCGCCCTGCGAGGAAGTGAAGGCGGGGATCGCCCTGCTGGAGGTCTGCGGCCTTCGCGACGCGTATCCCGAGATCGTGTCGTGCCCGACCTGCGCCCGTACCGAGTACGACCTGATCGGCATGGCGCAGCGCGTGGAGGAGCTTGTGGCGTCGCTGAAGGCGTCCGGCCGGCGCATCGGCCTGAAGAAGATCGCGGTCATGGGCTGCGTTGTGAATGGCCCCGGCGAGGCGAAGGACGCGGAGTTCGGGCTGGCGGGTTCGAAAAACGGCTTCGTGGCGCTCTTCCGCAAGGGCGTGCCGTTCGCGAACCTCCCGCAGGACGAGGCGTTCGAGGTGCTGAAACAGGAGATCCTGGCATCCGCGCCGGAAGCTTCCCCGAAATGACCCCTTCACGCGCGAAACCATAACTTTTTTTGGAAATATTTCACGGAAATCCGGTTGTATTCCGCCGGTTTGCATGATATAGTACGTACTGGAAATTTATCAACAGTTACCGGGAGAGCCCCATGAAACGCTTCAAACACCCCTTTACATTGGTCGAACTTCTCTGCGTGATCATCGTCCTGGCCCTGCTGGCCGCGATCTCGGTCAAGGCCACGCAGATCGCCTACCGCCGTGCCGACGACACGAAGACGAAGACCGTCATGGAGATCATCCGCACGGCAAACGAACAGTACAAGGCGAAACACGGGTATTATTACCCGAACGGCGGCTCCACCTACAACGAGGACGGAGGGGATTTCCACGACATCGCGCTGGATCCCGAGTTCCTTGGTGACGCGTACGAGACCTGCCGGAGTATCGCCGCCGAAAACGGCAACGCCGACAAGATCCGCGATGCGTGGGGGAACGCGATCCGCTACCGGAATCCCGGCAAATACAACACCGGTACGTACGACCTGTACTCCATCGGACGCGACAAGGGGGTCGGCGATGCGGAATCGTCCACCAGGAAGTCGCCCGGCCTCGGCGACGACATCGCGAACTTCAAGAACCCGAAAGCGAAATGACAGAACCAACCCTTCATAAGGAAACCATACCATGAAAACTTCTTCCAAAAGATTTACATTGATCGAGCTGCTCGTCGTGATCGCCATCATCGGCATCCTCGCCGGGCTTGTCTTCCCCGCCCTCGGGACCGTCCGCAACAACGCGAAGAGGTCCAAGGCGAGCAGCGAGTGCCTGTCCCTGAAGTCCGCCATCATCATGTACGAAACGGAATTCTCCTGCTGGCCCGCGAAGGTGTCCGGCTCGTCCGACACCACGGTTTCGGGCTCCGACTACGTCCAGATGTGCAAGATCCTGACGGGCGAGAACTCCAAGAAAACGGTGTTCTACGAAGTCGGCGTGGGCTACAACGAGAGCAAGGGCATCCTGGATCCCTGGGGACGTCCCTACCAGGTCATCCTCGACGTCGATTTCGACGGCAAGATCAAGAGCTCCATCGATGCGATTTCCGCGGTCAACAGCGTCAACAACCGTTCCGGCCAGGACCTCCGCTCCAAGGTGGCGGTCTATTCCTACGGCGTCAAGGAAGACGACAAGGACGCCAGCAACCTGAACAAGCTTGCCGCGAAAAAGAAACTCGTCATCAGCTGGTGACGGATGCGCTTTGAGTTTGGCATGAGCCCGTTCGGACAGCCGCCTGCGCGGACGCCCGGACGGGATCCCATGACCTGAAAAAAGAGATCGGAAACCGTATGGATATTGTTTACGGGATAATGCTTGACAACGGCTCCGGGTACAATGCCCGGTGCGATTCCTCGCTCGGACTGCACGTGGGCGACTACTGCGTGATCCGCAAGGATTTTTATTTGGACTACGGCCAGATCGTGAAGCAGTTCGACGCGCCGCCGCCGGAATCGACCCCCGCCGCGCCCGTCGAAGAGGAGCGCGAATCGGGCGGGACCGTGTTCTCCGCCAAGAAAAACGAGATCTACGCGATCCAGCGCAAGGCGAACGTGGCGGACCAGAGCAAGGCGAACGAGAACCGGATGCGCGCGAAATCCGCCCTGCGGATCACCGGGCAATACGTGGAACGCCTCGGGTTGCCCATGAAGCTGATCAACGCGCATTATTCGTACGACGGGAAGCTCATCACCGTGCAGTTCAGCGCCGAGGGGCGCGTGGACTTCCGCGAGCTGGTGAAGCTGCTGTCGCAGGAATTCAACACGCATATCGAACTGCGCCAGATCGGCGTGCGCGACGAGACCGCCATCCTCGGCGGCATCGCGAACTGCGGACGCCCGCTCTGCTGCTGCCAGTTCCTGAAGGACTTCGCGTCCATCAACGTGAAGATGGCGAAGGAGCAGGACCTCTCGCTCACGCCGTCCACGATCTCCGGCATTTGCGGCAGGCTGAAATGCTGCCTCAAATATGAACACGAGGGGTATTTGGAGCTCGAAAAGACCATGCCCCGCCGCGGCGAGCTCTGCGAATGCAAGGACGGACGCGGACGCGTGGTCGACCGCAACCTCCTGACGCAGAAAGTCACGATCCAGCTGGAAAACTCCACGCATACCGTGATCTGCCCCGCCTCCGAAGTCTCGGTCGTGTACCTCGATAAATACAAGATGCGCGGCGGCGCGGGGCAGGGGGATGCCGCCCGGAACCAGCCGGAACCCGGCGAGGCGGACCAGACCGTCGAGGCAAAGGATAATCCGGCGCCTCAGCCGCAGAAGCCCGCGCGGCAGGACGGACAGAACCAGAACCGTCCGCACGGCCAGCAGAGGAAACAGGGCGAACGTCCCCAGCGTCCCGCGGGCGAACAGCGTCCGCAGAACCGTCCGCAGCAGAACAGCAATCCGAACCGGCCTCAGCAGAACCAGAACCGTCCGCCGCGTCCGCCGCGTCAGGACGGCGGCAACCGCGACGGCGGCAAGCCCGGCAATAACAACCGTCCGAACCGTCCCCCGCAAAGCTGAAAGGATAAGGCGGTCTGAAAATGCCGGATTCGAAGTTTCTTCCATCGCGTGGCAAACCCCACTCCCTGTCCATGAAAAGCTGGTTGAAACGAATCCTGCGCGGCTTGGGCATCCGGTCCCTGAAGACATTCTTTTGGATATCGTTCGCGGTGCTGGCGCTCGGTGTGCCGTGGTGTACCGGAGCATTGTTCCACGCGTTCGACATCCCCGTTTTCGTGTCATGGTGCGGCATCGTCCTGCTGTTGGCGTCGCTCGTTGCCGGCCTGTTTTTCCGTTGGGCGCTGCTGGGAACGGCGTTGATCGAAGTCCTGCTTACCGCGATGTTCTGCCTCATCTCCCCGGAGAAGCGTTTCTTCCATACCCTCTGGCAGACGCCGTGGCGGCATACGCTGGAAGTGAACAGGCTTGACGACGGACGTTACGAGCTTCTCAGCGTGCGCGATTTCGTCTACCGGTCCGAAACCGATTTCGACATCCAGTACCGCACCGTGACCGTCGACCCGGAACAGATTTCCTCGATCGACGCGGTGTTCTCGCATTGGGACAATATGGAGGAGATCGCCCACTCCATGCTGGGGCTGAACTTCGCGGACGGTACGACGGTCGTGATCTCGCTGGAGACGCGTCTGCCCGAGGGCGCCGAACAGAACGGCATCGACGGGCTTTACCGGCGCTACGGCCTTGCCATGCTCGCCGGAACCCCGGACGACTTTTACGGACTGCGCGCAGACCACCGCGGCGAAACGCTCTATGTCTACCGTCTGAATTTGGATCGCCGGGACCTGCACGATACGGTCCTTTCGGTCTTCGAACGGGCGGCGGCGCTTCAGCGGAACCCGCAATTCTACAGCACTCTTTTCCGCAACTGCACGACCGGACTTCTGCCGATGCTGCCGACCGGGAAACACGATGTCGGCGGCGACATTCGCGTGATGCTGAACGGAATGGCGGCAAAAATGCTCTTCGAAAAAGACCTGATCGTCCATCGGGAAGGGGAAAGCTTCGGTTCGATCCGGGCGCGTTCGCTCGTGCCGGGGCTTTGCCGGGGCAAGGACGCGCCGCCCGCCCGCTACGGCGGCGAATCGGAGGCCCGCTGGCTGCGCGAACACTGAATTTGTCTGTCATGCTGTGAATCAAATAAACAAACCATGAGGAGCTGAATCTATGAAAAAAATCTTCGTATGCGCTGGCCGTTCCGCTCGTTTCCGCATGAGGCTGACCGTGCAACTGGGAATCATGGTATCGGCATGGCTGCTGCTGGCTTCATGTTCGTTCGTCCAGAGCCGGGAAGTGACGATCTCGCCCGCGTCGGCGTCGGAGATGGAACGCTACTACCAGGACGAATCCTTCTCCCGCGAAGGGCTGTCCTTCGAATCCGAAAACTTCCTGCGGGGCAACATGGAGCAGATCGACTATGAAGAGGACCCCGTATCGGCTCTGCACAAGCTCAACGAGTATTATGAGATCTCCGACGATCCGAAATTCCTGCGAATCGCCGCCGACCTCTGCCGCTGGGCCGCTCTGGACTCGGGCGACACGGAATTTGCCATCCGCGGCCATCTTTCGGCGCTTTTCTACACGAAAGCGGTGTTTGCCGCCTGGCCGGAGAATGATACTACGTTCAGTAACTTCGCCTCCTTCCGCATGATGCAGATATACAATGACGCCTGCCGCGGCATCTTCAGCTATCTGAAGGAGCATAAACTGCTGGCGAACAATTCCTTCAGCCTGCTTGACCTGGAGGGGCGGCGTTATTTCTTCGAGAAGCCGTTCTATCATCTTTCCGTCCCCGACGACACGGTCGAGGATTTTTCCCTCTGCTCCGATTACTCCGTCAAGGCCCTGATGCAGAAGAACCGTCAGCCCGGCGTCGGTATCCCGCTGGTCGGGTTTCTCGCGCCGCAGGAGACACACAAGATACTGAAAAGCCCGAGGGGACTGACGATTCCGGTGACGCTGATCGTGGAACTCAAGGAAAATGACTCGAACGAAATGGAAGTGCGCCTGGACTATCTGGATACTTCCCTGGAGGAAACGGCACCCTCGGAGCTCGCCTTCCTGGCGGAAGACGGTGTCCCGCTTGCGCTGGACTTCTCCACCCCGCTCGCATGCTTCCTGAACAGCCTGCCCGACCGCAACCTGATCTCCGTCATGCTGGAATCCGACCGGCAGGAGGACCACTCCGGGCTGTTCCTGATCGAACCGTACCAGCCGGGCAAGATCCCGGTGCTCTTCATCCACGGCCTGATGTCAAGCCCCGACACCTGGGTGCAGATGATCAATTCGCTGAAAAACGACCCGGTTATCCGGAAACGCTACCAGTTCTGGTTCTACTCCTTCTCCAGCGGCATGCCGATCCTGGCGACCGCCGGCAATCTGCGCCAGATCCTGCTGGCCGCGCGGGAGGAACTCGGTACCACGCAGGAGGCCCGCGAGAACTTCGACAAGATGGTCCTGATCGGGCACAGCATGGGCGGCCTGGTTTCCCGCACGCTGCTGCAGGACGATCCGCGCTACATGCTCGAAACTGTGACGCAGCGGACATGGGACGAGATCACGGCATCGCTCTCGGAAGAAGAAATGGACGCGGTCGAGACGTTCGCCGTCCTCCCGCCGCTGCCGTTCGTCAACCGTGTGGTTTTCATGGCCGTGCCGCACAGGGGGTCCGAGATGGCCAAGTGGTCGCTCGCCCGCTTCGGTTCGCGGCTCGTCAGCCTGCCGAAAACTCTGCGCGACAAACTCCCGCTTTTCGCCCGTGTATTCGAAAAGCTCAACAAGGAAAAGTACGAGGAGCTCGAAAAAAAGCGCCGTGAAAGAGGAGATAAAGACGGTCAACAATCCGTCTCCGGTCTTTATGATCTTGACCCGGATTCCATTTTCATTCAGGCCCTCGCGGACTCTCCCATGAAAAAAGGGCTCGTCTATCATTCGATCATCGGCGACACGGAACGCGCCGACCATCCCGGCGGAACCGACGGCGTGGTGCCGTATTCCAGCAGCCATCTCGACAACGCCGCGAGCGAGGTGATCGTCCATTCCGGGCACAGCATCCACCGCAGTCCCGCCGCCATGCGGGAACTGCTCCGCATCCTGCGGCTGCATCTGCGCGAAGAATAAGCGCTCTCTGCCTGAATTGACAGGAACGCTCCTGAATCGTTTGAGGCCGGGGGGATCGGATCCCCCGGCTCCGTTTTTCCCGTGCCGCCCTCATGCGCGCGCGAAAACGCGGAAAACAGCCTGAAAACGCCTTGAAAATGTGTGCATTTTCATGTATAGTAATAGGATAGATTTTTCCGCCAGTTTCGCAATCAAGGAAAGGAGCCGCACGAAGATGCTTGCCAAACGTATTATCCCCTGTCTGGACGTGAACAAAGGACGCGTCGTGAAGGGAGTGCATTTCGTGGGGCTCGTGGACGCGGGCGATCCGGTGGCCGCCGCCGTGGAATACAACCGGCAGGGCGCGGACGAGCTCGTTTTCCTGGACATCACCGCCAGCAGCGATGCGCGCGCCAGCGTGGTCGACGTGATCGCAAAGACCGCCGACCAGGTGTTCATCCCGCTGACCGTGGGCGGCGGCATCCGCACAGCCGAGGACATCCGCCTGATGCTGAAATCCGGCGCGGACAAAGTCTCCCTGAACACCGCCGCGGTGCTGAATCCCGACCTCATCAAGGCGGGGTCCGACCGCTTCGGCGCACAGTGCATCGTGCTGGCGATCGACGCCCGTCGCGTCCCCGGCGAGAACCGCTGGGAGGTCTACACGCACGGCGGACGCCGTCCGACCGGGATCGACGCGCTGGAATGGGCGGTGCGCGGCGTGGAGCTCGGCGCGGGCGAGATCCTGCTCACGAGCATGGACACCGACGGCACGAAGGCCGGGTACGACTGTGAGCTGACCGCCGCGGTCGCCGATTCCGTGCCGGTGCCCGTTATCGCGTCCGGCGGCGCGGGCGATCTGGACGACCTCGCCGAAGTCATCGAAAAAGGCCGCGCGGACGCCGTGCTCGCTGCCAGTATCTTCCATTTCGGGACGTACACCGTGGGCGACGCGAAACGTTACCTCGCCGGGCGCGGCATCCCGGTCCGAACCTGAACAATTTCAACACAACTTCTGGAGAATACAACCATGTCGAACGACCTTGCCTCCCGCAGCCTGGCCTACCACGCGAATCCGCAGCCGGGCAAACTGAAGATCCTGCCCTCGAAACCCTGCACCACGCAGGACGACCTTTCCCTGGCGTACACCCCCGGCGTCGCCGTGCCCTGCACCGAGATCCACGACCACCCGGAGAAGATCTGGGAGTACACCGGACGCGGCAACACCGTGGCGGTGGTCAGCGACGGCACCGCCGTGCTCGGGCTCGGCAACATCGGGCCGGAGGCAGGACTCCCCGTCATGGAGGGCAAATCCGTCCTCTTCAAGCGCTTCGCCGACATCGACGCCGTGGCGCTCTGCATCGGCGGCGTGTTCAAGGAAGACGGCCGCACCGACCCGGACAAGGTGATCGAGACCGTCGCCCGCCTCGAACCGTCGTTCGGCGGCATCAACCTCGAAGACATCGGCGCGCCCGCGTGCTTTGCCATCGAGCCCGCGCTGAAGAAGGCCATGAAGATCCCGGTCTTCCACGACGACCAGCACGGCACCGCCATCATCTCCCTCGCCGGTATCCTGAACGCCCTGCGCGTGGTCGGCAAGAAGATCGGCGACTGCCGGTTCGTGATGAACGGCGCCGGGGCCGCCGGGATCGCCTGCGCGGAATACTACGTGTCCGCGGGCGCCGACCGTTCCAAGTTCATCCTCTGCGACTCCAAGGGCGTGATCCACGACGGCCGCACCGACCTCAATCCGCAGAAACAGCGTTTCGCCGCCCACACGGACGCCCGTACGCTCGCCGATGCGATCAAGGGCGCGGACGTCTTCGTCGGCGTCTCCGTGCCGAAGGCGCTCACCGGGGACATGGTCCGCACGATGGCCCCCGGCGCGGTCGTGTTCGCCATGGCGAA
>JBGUKB010000098.1:0-8759 GCA_045114235.1 Victivallales bacterium | reverse complement strand
ATCGCCATGCAGTACAACGCCGAGTTCCAGGAGAACATCTTCAGCTACGCGAACAACATCTGCACCGGCGAGGGCGGCACGCACATGACCGGATTCCAGTCCGCGCTCACACGCACCGTGAACAACTACGCGAAGGCGCAGAGCCTCATCAAGGGCGACAAGCCCATGACCGGCCAGGACATGAAGGAAGGCCTCACCGCCATCGTCAGCTGCAAGGTCCCGGATCCCCAGTTCGAAGGCCAGACCAAGACCAAGCTCGGCAACAGCGAAGTGAAGGGCATCGTGGACTCCATCGTCAGCGAGTGCCTCTCTACCTTCCTCGAGGAAAACCCGGAAGTCGCCCGCCAGATCGTGGAGAAGGCCATCGTGGCGTCCCGTGCCCGTGAAGCCGCGCGCCGCGCCCGTGAAGAAGTCCAGCGCAAGGGCGCCCTCGAAGGGTTCTCCCTCCCCGGCAAGCTCGCTGACTGCGAATCCAACGACCCGGAAATCTGCGAACTCTTCATCGTCGAAGGCCAGTCCGCAGGCGGTTCCGCCAAGGGCGGCCGCGACAGCAAGTACCAGGCGATCATCCCGATCCGCGGTAAGCTCCTGAACGTGGAAAAGGCGCGCACGGACCGCATCTTCGAGAACAAGGAGATCCAGTCGCTGATCGCCGCCATCGGCTGCGGCGTCGGCAACGACGAGTGCCACCTGGAGAAGCTCCGCTACAACAAGATCGTGCTCATGACAGATGCCGACGTCGACGGTTCCCACATCGCCACGCTGCTTCTCACGTTCTTCTTCCGCCAGCTCCGCCCGCTCATCGAGGCCGGGCACATCTACCTCGCCAAGCCCCCGCTGTACAAGGTCACGAAGCGCAAACAGGAGCGCTACATCGACAGCGACGAGCAGCTGGATCGCTACCTGGTCGAGCTCGGCTGCGGCGACGTGCAGGTGTCCGATATGGCCGGAAACGCGCTCTCGCAGGACGACATCATGCGGATATTCTCGTATGTGACCAGAGCCCGCGCCGTCACGCAGGGGCTCCACCGTCACGGCGTCGATCCGCAGAAATACTTCACGCTGGCACGCGACGGCGTGTTCCCGTTCGACCTGGTGATCGTGCACGAGAACGACGGCTCCGTGAGCGAGACGTTCGTGTACACGCCGGAAGAGGAAGCCGAGGTCATCGCCGAGGCCGAGAAACGCCTTCCGCCGCGCGAAATCCCCGAAGACCTCCCCGAAGGCACTCCGCTGGGACTGCACCCCGCCATCGACGTCGTGCGCCTCTACGAGTCCAAGGAATGCGAGGAACTGGGACGCGAGATCGCGGCGTCCGGCGGCGACCCGAAGAACATCTTCTACGGCACGGAGCCGCTCTACCGCATCCGCACCGGCGCGTCCGCCGACGATTCCAAGTCCGCCGAGACCGCCGTGTCCGCCGCGCAGAACGAATTCAAGACAGTCAACTCCATGGAACAGCTCTTCGAGGCCATCAAGCTGCAGGGACGCGAAGGGCTCGCGCTCCAGCGTTACAAAGGCTTGGGCGAAATGAATCCGGAACAGCTCTGGGAGACCACCATGGACCCCGCTCGCAGAAAAATGATCCGCGTCACGATGGAGGACGCGGTCGAGGCCGAACGCATCTTCACGCTCCTCATGGGCGATGCCGTCGACCCGCGCCGCGAATACATCGAACGCCACGCCGCAGGCGTCAAGGATCTTGACATTTAACACTTTTACACCGAAAGGAATCCACCAGCCATGGCGGACAAAGAATCCAAAAAAGCCGCAGCGGCGGCCGCCGCGCCCGACCGCGATAAGAACCTGAACGTGACTCTCGCGCAAATCGAGAAGGAGTTCGGCAAGGGCTCCATCATGCGCCTCGGCGACAACCACACCGTCGACGTCCCGGTCATCAGCACCGGCGCGCTTTCGCTCGACATCGCGCTCGGCATCATGGGCCTGCCCCGCGGCCGCATCATCGAAATCTTCGGCCCCGAATCCTCCGGCAAGACCACGCTGTGCATGCACGTGATCGCGAACGCCCAGAAGGCGGGCGGCACCGCGGCGTTCATCGACGCCGAACATGCCGTCGACCCGGCCTACGCCAAGCGCATCGGCGTAAACATCGACAACCTGCTGATCTCCCAGCCCGACTGCGGCGAGGACGCCCTGAACATCGCCGAGATGCTCGTACGCAGCAACGCCGTGGACGTGCTGGTCATCGACTCCGTCGCCGCTCTCGTGCCGAAGAGCGAACTCGAAGGCAACATCGGCGACTCCTTCATGGGCCTCCAGGCACGCCTGATGTCCCAGGCGCTCCGCAAGCTCACGCCCGCCATCAGCCGCAGCCGCACCTGCTGCATCTTCACCAACCAGATCCGTGAGAAGATCGGCGTGATGTTCGGCAACCCCGAGACCACCACCGGCGGCAACGCCATGAAGTTCTACTGCTCCATCCGCCTCGACATCCGCCGCATCCAGGCGATCAAGAACGCCGCCGGCGAATCCGTCGGCGCCCGCACGAAGGTCAAGGTCGTGAAGAACAAGCTCGCCGCGCCGTTCCGCGTCGCCGAGTTCGACATCAACTGGAACGAGGGCATCTCCCGCATCGGCTCCATCATCGACGTTGCCCTCGACATGGGCATCATTGAGAAGCGCGGCTCCTGGTTCTCCTTCGGCAGCGAACAGCTCGCGCAGGGACGCGACGCCGTGAAGGCGCTCCTCACCGAGAAGCCCGAGCTCGCCGACGCGATCTACCAGAAGATCAAGGAAAAACTCGCCGCCCAGAAGGCGGGCGTCGCATCCGAGGACGCCGCCGATGCCGCGGCGGAATCCGGCGAGGCGAATGCTTAATCATTTTCCACATAGCCGCCGGACCTCGGATCAGGCGGGATTCCTTCCCGGTTTCCATGCCGGGAGGGTGCTTTTTGTCTGCACGGCTGCCGGAATGCTGCTGTTTTCCGGCATGGCGCAGGCTGATGCGCAGGACGCGCCGGCTGCCGTGGAGTTGGAAAAGCTCTCGTATCCTGACAGGGATTCCGGCGACCGGGCGCGTGCCGACGGCGAATACGGCACGGCGGCGAGTTTCTACCGCCAGTACCGTGCGAAAGCGGAACGGAACGCCGACGCGGCGGCGCGCAAGGACGCGTATGCCCGCGAGCTCGACGCTCTGATCCTCGCGAATCTCGCCGATTCCGCGTCGAAGCTGCTGGACGAATACCGCGCCGCGTTTCCGCAACTGGATCCGAACCTCGTCTCGCTCTGGCAGGCGGAGATCGACCTGATCCGCCGCAACGCCGACGATGCGGACGCGCTGCTTCAGAAACTCCTTCCCTACCTCGAAAAGGACGATCCGGACCTTCTCGCGATGCAGCTCCGGGTCTTTTCCTGCGCGGCGTTTGCCGCCGAGCTGAAAGGCGACCATGCCGCCGCCGCGAAATACTATGGCGACATCGCCGGAAAGGCCGGGCTCAAGACGTCCCTGGGGCGCCGGGCACTGGAACGCCAGGCGCTGTCCCTGGCGGTGCTCGGCAAGTACGACGATGCGTTCGACCTTCTCAAAAAACTCTCCGACGCCGACGCGGACAAACGCGACGTCGATGCGAAAAGCATCCTTCGGTTCTACCTGACTCTTTCGCGGGACGGTTTCGACTCCGTCGCGGAGGATTGGAGCAGGCTCCAGTCCATTTCCACTCCGCGCAAGGACAATTTCTTCTTCCTGGCGGCATGCCGCATCGGCGACGAGTTCTCCAAACGCGGGGATTACAGGCGCGCCGCCGAGGCGTTCAATCTCGCTTATGGTTTCGCCGCTGTCCGCGAGGACGCGTTCGACGCCATGACGCGCCTGATCGGGGCGTTCCGGCGCCTCGAGGACCGGAAGACTGCCGCCGATCTGGTCATGCGCATGCGGACGCTCTTCAAGGACACGAAGCTTTCGCCCGACTTCAAGCTTCAGGCAGCGTCCATTCTGTTCCAGGCGGATCGCCCGGACGATGCGCTCGACCTCTGCCTTTCCTCCGTGTCCGACACGTCCGTCCCCGCCGCCGAACGCGAGGCCGTCTACCGCAAAGTCCTCGACATGATGCTCGCGGAAAAGGCGTTCCTGTCCGCCCGCAAGTTCATCGACGCGTTCGACACGGTCCCGGAAAAGAAGCCGGTGCGCGCGATGGACCGTGCGGAGGTCGTGTGGCGGGAGAAAAAGCCCGCCGAAGCCGCGAAGCTTTACCGCGCCGTCGGCGAATCTTCCAAGGAGTTCCGGCAGGAAGCCCTGCTGAACGCCATGCGCTGCTGCCAGGACGCGGGGCAGTATCAGGACATGCTGGACATCGCCGCACTGCTCCGCAAGGACGACCCGGAGCACCCCGCGCCGGATGTCCTTCTTCTCACCGCCGTCGCGCAGTTCTACCTGCACGACAGGGCCGCCGCCGCGCAGAATTACCTGGACTACGAGAAGGCCGTTCCGAAGACCGATGCCAACAAAAACGAACGCGGACAGGCGCTTTTCCTGGCGGGCCAGCTTCTGAGCGAACTCGGGCAGCCCGCCAAAGCGGCCGACGTCTTCCGGCGTCTCTGCCAGGAGTATGACAGGAACGACGGAAAGTCCCGTTACTGGCTCATCCACTGCCTGTATGCCTCGGGCGACGAGATCGGCGCGGAACGCGAATCCTGGCGGTTCATCGAGGAGAAACCGGATTCCCAGTATGCCGGAGCGGCGATGCTTCGCCTGGCGGAGCATTACCGCGGCGCGGGTTCCGTCCAGCATGCTGAAAGTACGCTCGACCAGCTTTTGAACCAGGAGAAATATCCGAAGATCCGCGACCGCGCCATCTACGAGAAAGCCCTGATCGCATTCCAGCGGGACGACCTGGCGGCGGCGCAGGAACTTCTCGGCCGGATCGATGGCTCCGATCCGGAAAACGCCCCCGTGGCGGACATTCATTATCTCCGCGGCGACATTGCGCGCGCCCTGAACGATTTTGCCAAAGCCCGCACCGAATACGAAGCCGCGGCGAAGGCCGCCTCCGGCACGCGGCTCGAACAGGCCGCCCTCGGTTCCGCCGCGGACTGCATCTACGCCCTTGCCGCCGCGCCCGCCCCGAAAACGGTCGCCGCTCAGCCGGAAACGTCCGCAGCGGACAAGGAAAAGCCCAGGGACAAAGAGGCCAAAGAACCCGAGGAGAAACAGAAACCGGCGACACCAGCCGACAATTACCGCAAGGCGTTCGAGGCGTATCAGGCGCTTCTGGAAAAAGAGAACCTGCTTCCCGAATACCGTGCCATGGCCATCTACAAGTCCGGCCAGTCCATCTGGAAGGCCGGCGATGAAAAGGCGGCCTTCGATCTCTTCAAACAGATGGTCTACCTGGTCCCGGCGAGGGATGCCGCCGCCCGTCCCGTGGAGGCATACTGGGTCTTTCGCGCCGTGGAGGCACTGGAATCCCTCGCGCATAAGGATCCGTCCGTTTCCAACGTGGAATCCGCCGTTTCCGCGCTCGTCTGGCTGGGCCAGACCGGCACTGCCGACCAGGATTCCGTCCGCCAGCGCATCCGCGCGCTCCGCAAAAAGCAGTACCAGCCGCCGCTCCCGGCGTCTTCCAATACAACCACTACTCCGGAGTCATCCAAATCATGAAATACCTGTCCATGCTTCAGCAGGGCGGCCCCGTCATCGCCCTCATCGGGATATGCGCGCTTGTCGCGGCATTCATCTTCATCCAGAAATGGTTCGAGTTCTACCGCGCGCAGGTCAACATCAGCGAGATCGTCACCGGGCTCATCAACGTGCTCCGACGGGAAGGCATGATCGAGGCCATCTCGCTTTGCGACAACTCGCCCGGGCCCGTGCCCCGCGTCCTCTCCAGCGCCATTCGCGCCTACAAGGAAGGCGATGACATCCGCGACGCCCTCGCCACGCAAACCCTGATCGAGGTGCCGCGCCTGGAATCCCGCCTCAACATCCTTGCCACGCTCGCCTATGTGACGCCGCTCCTCGGCCTCCTCGGCACCGTGCTCGGCCTCGTCGATTCCTTCCAGACCATCACCGCCAACCCGGACGCCGCCGTGACGACCCTCCCCGAGCTCTCCAAGGGCGTCTACAAGGCGCTCCTCTGCACGGCCGCCGGCCTCTCCGTCGCCGTGCCGTGCCACATCGCCTACAACTACCTGGTCTCCCGCGTGCAGGACTTCTGCACGGACATGGAGAAGGCGTCCGCCGAGATCATGTATTTCTTCCGCCACCATAAAAAAGAGAACGGCGCCGGCCATGTCGAATGAAGCCCCGATCCAGGTAAAGACCAAACTCAAGATATTCAGCGGCCTGCCGAGCCTGGTCCTGTATTTCTGCGTCTTCTTCATCCTGCTGGTCTTCTTCATGCTCAGCTCGAACTTCGTCCCGCTCCGCGGCATCGAGGTCGAACTCCCCAGGACCGGCGGGACCCTGACCTATACCTCGCGCAACTTCGTCGTGACCGTCGACAAGGACAGCCGCATCTACTTCAACGACGCGGTGGTCAAGGATTCCGGCGAGCTCAAGCGCCAGCTTTCCGAAGCCATCAACACGCTCGGTTTCCAGCCGGACAGGGAACGCATCATCATCCGCTGCGACGTGAACGCGAAGCTCTCCAAAGTCGCCGAAGTGCTTTCCGTCGCGGAGGAGCTGAACGTCAGCGCGTTCTTCATGTCCGCCGGGCCGCCGCGCGGCAGGACGACCAGTTTCACCGAGCCTGAATCATGACGGACGCCCCCGGACAATTCCTGCTTCCAGTCGACGAATCCGCTCCGCCGGAACGCCTCCGCTGGCCCATGCTCCTGGCCGCGGGCGCGGCGGTGGTCCTGATCCACCTTGCGCTCGTCACCGTGTTTACGCCGCTCGCGCCGGATACGGGCGAACGCAAAGCCGGGACCGGGTTTGCCGCGTCCTTCATCTCCTCGCAGGCCATGATGCAGGAACCGCTTTTCCAAAAAATGGTCGACACCTACGATCCGGTGTCCTTCCTGCATCCTCCCGAGGAGGTCGGGTTTTCGTTTTTCCGTTTCGCGCAGGACGATTTTTCCCTCGGCGCTCCGTCCGAACCGGTCCTTCCGCCGCAGAAGCTTGCGGAATTGAATCCGCCTCCGCCGTTCGAACCGGGACCGGTCGTCCGTCCGCTGGTCCGGGATGTCCCGGACGTGGACGATGCGCTGCGGGCGGAAGCCGTTCCAGTGTCCGAACTGTGTCCCTATTGCGTGGCGGATTCCAGGCCGAACGTGAAGTTTCCCGCGTTTCCCCTTGACGCGCAGACGGAACGCATCCTGCGCCGGACGCCGCCCTCCCGTCCGTCCGTATTTGAACTCAGGCAGACGACCGATGTGATCTCGGACCCGGATGAGGACGATCGTTTGCCGGGAGAATCCGGTCCTTCCTGCGAGGCGGTCCTGACGGAATCCTGCGGCGTCGCGGAGCTTGACCTTGCCGCGCGCGCCTGGCTTGACACGCTTCTGAATTCGCAGGATGCTCCGCCGTCGCTCCGGCGCGGGGACCGCTGCCGCGTCGTCTGGTCCGCCAAAGCCATCGGAAAGGAGCCGTCCGCCCGATGATCCCGATTCCGCTCGACCGTATCTTCGTGTGGTACTTCGCCGCATGGTTTTTCGTGATCGCGCTGCTGTGGATTTGCGATGAATTCTGCAAACGCAAGAACAGCACGAGCGATTCCGTCGTGAAGGACCGTCTCTACCTCTGCAGCAAATGCAACCTCACGTTCCTTGCACGCGACGACCGCGAGCACATCGTCCGCTGTCCGCGCTGCCACGAGATGTGCTTCTTCCGCCAGAGCAAGCGGTTCTGAGGTGAGGACAAGTCCTCCGCTGCGGTAGTGCCCGGCTGCGCTCGGGCACACTGCAAGCAGTGACGAAGAAGTGCCCGGGTTATTCCTCGCCTGCACCGGGGACCTGCACCAGATAGAACCGCATGTTGTGCAGAAAGTCCGGCGCGACCGTGATGCCCATGTGCGCTCCGCTCACGTGAATGACGCCTTTCCAGCGCACCGGCGACTCCATCCTC
Source organism: Victivallales bacterium (assembly GCA_045114235.1). Taxonomy (GTDB): domain Bacteria; phylum Verrucomicrobiota; class Lentisphaeria; order Victivallales; family UBA1829; genus UBA1732. The sequence goes on along the minus strand of JBGUKB010000098.1, from coordinate 736 downwards.
GGTCCCCAGGCGCCCGGACTGTCCGGATTCCGCAGGTCCGCCCGTGCGCTTACCGCCGACACCTTGCCGTCGCCGGAATCGTACCGCACCACGCGCAGAGCGCCGGTTTCATCGGCCAGCGCGAGCGACGACGTTGGCACGGAGTCCCCGATGAAGACCATTTGGAAGACATCGGAATCCTTCGGATCCGGCGTCGACAGCATGGACGCGATGCGCTTTGCCGACGCCAGGCATTTCTGAAGGTGTTCCAAGGCGATGTAACGCCGTTCCGCAGCCGTCTTCGCGTCCGGCAGCAGCCATTGCAAATCGGCGTCGCAGTCGGGGTTCGCGAGCCCCCATTTGTATTTGATCCAAGTGTTCAGGTCGTACAGGTCGACCGCCTTTCCACGGGCGATGGATTCCTCCTCCGTTTTGCCGGGGATCGCTTCGCGCACGGCGGCGAACTGCGGGAACGGCATCATCTCGTAGTAGGACGGGAACGTCCCGATCACGGCGGCGGGATAGAGCGGCGCGCCCGGCTGAAGCCGTAACCCGTTCACCAGCTCGACCACGGTGTCAAGGTATCCGCTGTTCGGGGTCCCGATCTGGATGAGCTTGCCGACGTTCTTCGCGCCGGCCCAGGTGATCGCCGGATCCGGGGCGCCTTCGTCGGGCAGGGGCGTTTCCCCGTACCGCATGTAATACCGCGCGACCAGGCCGCCCATGCTGTGTCCCATGAGGTCGAACCGGACGGGAT
>JBGUKB010000097.1:0-18594 GCA_045114235.1 Victivallales bacterium | reverse complement strand
GTCAAAGTCGTCGATGGCAAACCGACCTGGGGCAAAAATATCGTCGAAAAAGACGGCATCCTGAACTCCGGCGACTCCGCGCAGTGGGATTTCATCGTCTTCAGCGTCACGGACGACACCACGTTCCGGCGCATCGACGAATCGACGATCTACTCGCTCAAGGCGGACGGGACCATCGAGGGCGGCGGCAAATGGGAGCTCGATGACGACAAATCGATTACAATGTTCGCGGACGGCCTGTATGGAGGCTATGTCGAGCGTAGGAACGGCATTATCACCCACGTCGAGCTCCCGAACGGCGTGAAGGCGGACGGCGTCTGCGCCTACGGCTGGGACCAGGACCGCAAATGCCAGACCGTGTTCTTCACCGGATTAACGGAAAAAGGAATACCTGTCTGGGGACAAAGAATTCCGCGCACACCGGAAGCCCCTGCGAAATGAACTGAAACACCATTCTCCAAACTCGAAAAGAGCCGTCCGGATCGCTCCGGGCGGCTCAAACTTTTTTGAGGAAAAACCAGCAGTGAAAATTATTTCTTCACGCACTTGGCGTCGGACCAGCTGCCGACGGCGCGTCCCTGCCAGCCGAGGCCCTTTTCGTAGGCGGTGGTGAGGTCGTAGAAACGCGGCGGGATGGTCTGCATCCAGTTATTCGTCGTCACATGGCCGTCGACGTACAGGATCGGCGGCGCGCCTTTGTGGCGGGACTTGTCGTCGCGGACGGTGCCGAGTTCGCCGATGCTGGTGTCGCCTTCGCGGATGCGCAGGTGGTACACGTTCACGGTGTCGTATTCCTCGGTGTTGCAGGACTTGCCCGGCTGGTGGTTCGGTCCCCAGTGGTCGGTGATGAGGATCAGGTCGGAGGGACGCAGCGGGTCGCTGACCTTGCTGTTCACGAGGCGCGGATCGACCAGGGCGTCGCCCTCGCTGCCGCTGGAACCGTCCTTGTACTTCATCGTGCCGCCCTTGGTCGGGTTGTTGCGGCCGTAGCTCGCGGTCGCGCCATCGGACGAGTCGCTGGGGCACTTGAAGAGCTTCACCATGTCAAGCCCGGCCGGGGTCAGGCAGGCTTCGCGCTTTTTCTGGTCGGAGTCCAGATAGTCGTTGGAGTTCTCCTGTCCGTCCTTCATGCCGCCGTTCGCCTTCAGGAGGTCGCGGTACCAGGTGCTCCAGTTGGAAAGCACCTTCATCGAACGGTCGTTGTTCTGTGCGTACTGGCTGACGTACACGCCGAAATTCCGCTGGTTTGCCATGCACTGCGCGCGCCTGGCGCTTTCACGGGCGGAACGGAGCGCGGGGAAGAGAAGGCCGGCGAGGATCATGATGACGGTGATCACGACCAGCAGTTCGATCAGGGTATAATGGCGATGTGCGGAATGTTTCATGGCAGGATCCTTTCCGGTCGGGGGCTTCATCGAAAATGGAGTCGTTGTTTATAGTATTGTTACGTAACACTATACCACGATTTCCGGGAAAATCAAGCGGTTTTCTTTTTTTTTCGGAAACGGGGTGGTCCTATTTCTTGTGGTCCGGATCATCGGACCAGTCGCCGTATGCCTCCGTCGGTTCCGACTTGCCGGCGTTGGCGCGCTGGGACGGGGGGATCGTCGCAAGCCAGTTCTTGACCTCGACGTGGTTGTCGACATAGAGGAGCGGCGGCGCCCCCTTGTGACGCCAGTTGTATCCGGCCCCGGAATAGCCCCATTCCCCTTCCGAATTGTCTGTGGCCGGACGGATGTGGAACACGCTTGTCTTGTCATGCTCCTCCTTGCTGCTGGCGAAGTCGTTCCCGTTCATGGTATGCTTCGGCGTCCACCGGTCCGTCATGAGGATCAGAGCCGAAGGGGTGCGGACATCGGAGATGCGGGCCTTGACAAGCCGCTTGTCGCCGGACAGGATGTATCTGCAGTCGTCGTTCCGGGCATAGCTGACGGGGAACCGGTTGTTTCCTTTTTCCGTGATACCGTTGCTTCCATTGTGGGAGACGTCGGACGGGCAGCGGAACACCTTGCTTGCGAGCGCATAGCCGATCTGGTCCTTCTTGATGACATCGGCATTCGGGCCGGCGAGGACCTTGGCCGGATCGGCCCCGGCAGAGGCGGCGATCATGCCATACCAGTTTGTCCAGTCCCCGATGATCCTGTTGAGGGACAGCCGGTCGTTCATCGCATATTGCTGGATGAACATGCCGATGGATTTCTGGTTGTTGAGGCACCCTGCCTTGTTGGCCGTCTCCCGGGCGGAACGCAGGGCGGGCAGCAGCAGGGCCGCCAGGATCGCGATGATGGCGATCACGATCAGAAGTTCGATCAGCGTGAAACGATGATGCGAGGAAGGCCTCGCTCCGGAGAAGTTCTCCTGCCTGTAACGGTTTCCGTGCATCGTGAATACCCCTTTCGAAAAAGTGTCCCGGTTATTTTTTCTTCAGGACCGGGTCGTCGGACCAGCTGCCGTAGGCGTGCCCGGTCCAGTTCATGTTATCCTTGATCTCCTGGATGGAGTAGCCTTTCACTGTGGCCTTGTAGTCGACGGCGGTCACATGGTTGTCGACGTAGAGGATGGGGGCGGTGCCTTTGTGGCGGGAACCGTACTGGTCGTAGTCGCCGGCTTCGCGGTCGTTGCGGAGGTTGAACGCGTTCACGGTGTCGAACTCGCCGCCGTTCGGCCATGCGCCGAGACTGGAGTCGTTCTTGGTCGTTTCGCCGGGCGTGTGGTTGTCGGACCAGCGGTCGGCAACGATGATGAGGTCGGACGGGGTCTTCACGACGTTCAGGCGGCTCGCGACGACGCGCGCGCTGCTGTCCTTCTTGAGCGTCCAGCCGCCGCTGGGGTCGTTGCGGCCGTAGCTGGCGGTGCCCTTCGTGATGTCGGCGGCGCACTTGAAGACCTTGGCGATGCCCTGCCCCTTCGCGTCGAGGTTGTCCTTGCTGACGTGGGAGCCGTTTTCGTTCTTGTAGGTCCCGCCCGCCTCGATCATGATCTTCTTGTACCAGTCGTTGTAGTTCTGGAGCAGCGTGAGGGACTGCCGGTTGTTCAGCGCGTACTGCTGGATGTAGAGGCCGAGGTTCTTTTCGTTGTTGATGCAGGCGGCTTTCTTCGCCGTCTCGCGGGCGGAACGGAGCGCGGGCAGCAGCAGCGCCGCCAGGATCGCGATGATCGCGATCACGATGAGGAGTTCGATGAGCGTGAAATGACGTTGTATGGAGCGTTTGATGGTCATTTTCCCGGTGGTCCTTTATATTTGAGAAAAAGAGTTTTTTGAAAAATCATACATAAATATACTCCATAAAAGGCGTTTTTTCAAGTCTTTCCCTCTTTGGGCGAGGGAAAAAGGCAAACGCCCCGTATGGTCATGCCGTACTCCCCCAGCGCTTTACAGCCCCGGCACCGCCATCTGCTTCGCCTTCGGCACCCAGAAGGTGTTCTGGTAGACTCCCAGCGGGTACTCCACGACGTTCTCGTAGCGCTTGTTGATGACGAAGAGGTCGTAGGGCGAGACGAGGAAGAGGTACGGCTCCTCCTCGTGGATGAGGCGGTGGAACTGATGGTACAGCTCCGTGCGCTTGTCGAGGTCGAAGCAGGTGCGGATCTCCATGATGAGGCGGTCGGCCTCCGGGTTCGAGAACGAAACGAAGTTGCTGGACGCCTCGATCTTCAGGTTGTCGGAATGCCACAGCTGGTACGGGTCGTTCGAGACGGACATGCGCCACGCGAGGCGGACGGCGTCGAACTGGCGCTTGTCGATGCGTTCGAGCATAACGGACCATTCGAGGGAGAGGATCTCGAGCTTGACTCCGGCGCGCGCGAAGTCCTCCTTCAGGATCGGGAGGAGCTTCTGGTCGGTCGTGCTGGAGTTCGCGTAGATCACGGTGAAGACGAACGGCTTGCCGTCCTTGTCCAGCACGCCGTCGCCGTCGGTGTCCTTCCATCCGGCGTCCGCGAGCATCTGTTTCGCCTTCTCGACGTCAAAGTCATAGGGCTCGACCGAGGGGTCGTTGGCGCGCGAGTCCACGAAGAACGGACCGGAGACCGGGCGCACGAGATCGGAGTAGACGTCCCGGATGATGCGCGTTCGGTCGACCAGATGGCTGAGCGCCACGCGGACGTTCCGGTCCTGGAACAGCGGGTTCGTGAGGTTCAGGCCGATGTAGGAATAGGACATGCTCGGCAGGCGCATCTTCCGCAGGAAGCCGTCCTCCTGAAACTCCGCCGTGTCGGTGTTGTTCACCCACTGTTCGGTCGTGAGGCTGTCGGCGTCGAGCGTCTGCGACCGGAGCGCCTGCAGACGGGTGTTCGGGTGCTGGATCAGCTCGTAGACCACGGTCTTCAGCGCGGGCATGATCCCGACGCGTTTGCCGTAGAACTTCTCGAAGCGTTTGAAGACCACGCGCTTGCCCTTCTCCCAGCTGTCGAGCTGGTACGGGCCGCATCCGACGATCATGCGGTTGCGGACGTGGTCGTCGTTGAACTTCGTGCCGTCGAACGGCCCTTCGTAGGCGTGGTAGAAATGCCGGGGCAGCGGCATGAGCGAGAGCGTGATCTCCTCGGACAGGATGTACGGGCGCTCCCACACGACCTCGAACTCGTAGTCGTTGATGACGTTGACCTGCTTCAGGTCGGCGAGATAGCTCCGCATCGGCGCGGCGTTCACGGTCTCGTCCTTGATGACGTCCACGTAGAACTTGAAATCCTCCGCCGTGACCTCGACGTTCTCCCATTTCTTCCCGGTCTCCGGGTCGGTGAAGTCGTGCCACAGGATGCCCTTGCGGAGCTTGATCCGGTAGGTCAGCTTGTCCTCGGAAAGCTCCCAGGACTCCGCCATGCGCGGCACGAACCGGTCGATGTCCTTCATGTGGCGTTCCGCGAGCGTGTCGCAGGTGAGGCTCCAGAAATCCGACACGGTCGCGTCGTTGTTGATGATCATGTTCATATTGCCCGTGTCCGAGGTGATCGCGCCGATGAAGCGGCCGCCCTGGTCGGCATTCTTGTCGTAGAACTCCGCGTTGCCCGCCGGGGGCTCGCCGGAAAACGCGGAAGAGCCACCGGACGCGACGGCGATGCCGCCGCCCGCCGAGATCTGGTCGATGCGTTCGGAGAGCTCGGCGACCGCCTTCGTGAGGGCTTCCGTCTGGAATCTCTGGCGGTCGATCGCGGTCACGACCCCGGCGCCGATGATCGCTAGAACGATGAGGCAGAGGAAAAGCAGGATGGGCGTGAGAAATGATCTGTTCTGCATGGGACGAAACCGGGGTTATGGGTCACTTGTGGGTAAAGGTCTTGCCGAAACCGTACTTGGTCGGCGCCTTGTTGTATTCCTCGCGGGCGGCGGGCTCGTTTTCCTCCATCGCCTTGATGCGGTCGGAGTCGCACGGGTGCGTAGACAGGATGGATTCCAGCTTGCTCGATCCTTCGGCGTTGTTCGTGAAGCGTTTCCAGAACGTGTAGGACGCGCTCGGGTCGTATCCGGCGCGCGCCATCAGGATCAGGCCGATGGCATCAGCCTCGGATTCGTTGCTCCGGCTGTACGGGAGCATAATGCCGATCTCGGTGCCGGTGCCGTAGATCGCGTCGATCGTCTCATTTTCGAAGATCATCGAAACGAGGACCGCGCCGAGGGACTGGACGATGGTGCGCGACATGCGTTCGCCGCCGTGGCGCGCAAGGGCGTGGCCGATCTCGTGGCCGACCACGAATGCCAGCTCGGCTTCGTTCTCCATGCCGTCCATGATGCCACTGTAGACCGCCACCTTGCCGCCGGGCAGGCAGAACGCATTCTGTATCTCGGAGTCCAGCACCGTGAACTCCCACTCGAAATCGTCCGTTTCGCCCAGATCGTTCGCGACCGCCTTGATCGCGTTGCCGCAGCGCTCCAGCGCGGCGTTGTACTCGGCGTTTGTGCTCACCGGGTATTCCGCCTTGTATTCCTCATAGGACTCCGCGCCCAGGCTGTTCTCATAGGACTCGGTCGTCAGCAGGAACTGCGAACGCCCCGTGACCGGGACGCTCCGGCAGCTGCAAAGGCCGGCCGTCAGGACGACCAGGGACAGGATCAGACAGGATCGAACGGGGTGGAAAAAGCGTTTGACGGCGGATGTCATGGGGTTTCGCTCCTATGTGAAATGAAAGTCTTTTTTATCGCGAAAATCGAGCCGACAACATTGTACAAAGCACGCACACGCGGACGGCATATTTCTAAATATACAGCATTCCGCCTCGTCTTTCAAATCGTTTCCGCAAAAAAGTCCGGCGAAAATGGACGGCCCGGCGATTCGAAGTCAGGTGCGTCACCCCTGCACGTGTTCAGGCGCAAGGTTGGAGCGCGTCACAGCGGGATCGCGTAGTCGATCTGCGGGATCACGCGGAACCAGTTGGCGGGGGCGCGTTCGAGCTTGACGCTCGTTTCATGGAGCAGATTCCGGCGCATGATCGTGATCGTGACGATGGTGCCGGGATCGAGCGAGAGGATCCGGTTGCGGAGGTCGTACGTGTCAGCCACGTCGGTACCGTCCAGCTTCACGATCACGTCGCCGTCGCGCAGTCCCAGACGGTCCGCCGGGGAATCCTCGATGATCCTGCGGATCGTCGCACCCTTCTGCACCGCCTCGTTCTCATCGCCGGGCGAACGCATCTGCGAGGGCCGTGCGCCCATGATGCCGAGCCACGGACGCACGATCTCGCCATGCGCGATCAGCGTGTCGGCGACCGTCTTCGCGATCTCGGCGGACACGGCGAACGCGATGCCGATGTTGCCGCCGCTCGGCGCGAGGATGCAGTCGTTCACCCCGATCACGTCGCCGTCCGTGTTCAGCAGCGGGCCGCCGGAATTGCCCGGGTTGATGGAGGCGTCCGTCTGGATGTAATTTTCGTACAGGTTCACGCCGACGCCGGACCGCTGGACGCCGGAAACGATGCCCGCGGTCACGCTGTGCTCCAGGCTGAACGGCGCGCCGATGGCGATCGTCCACTGCCCCAGGCGGATGTTTTTCGGATTGGCGAACGTGAGCGCCATGAATTTCTTTCCCTTCGGCGGCTCGACCTTCAGCACGGCCAGGTCGGACGTCGGATCCGCGCCCACCAGGTCGGCGTGGTATTCGCGCCCCTCGTGGTCCGTGACCAGAAGCGCGTTCGCGCCGCTCGCCACGTGGTAGTTCGTGAGGATGTAGCCGTCCTCGCGGATGAAGAAGCCGGACCCCTGCCCCGCCGGCACTTCATAATACTGAGGGGAACGCCCCCAGCCGCGCCGCGACGACACGATCCGCTGGTTGGAGATGCAGACGACCGCGGGCATGGCGCGTTCGATGGTGCCGGTGAAATCCGGCCAGGCGACCGGCACCCCGGCCGCTGCCGGAGGCGGCGCATACTCGCGCATCTTCGTCTCGCAGCCGGCCGTCTCTTCGGCGGGCGGATTCACGTATTTCAGGACCAGGAGCGCCGAGCACGCGCCTGCGAGAACGGCAAAAAGCGTATTGAAAACGGATTTCATGGCAGGGTCAATCCTTTCTTGTTGCTGCTTGGGGCGGGATCGCGTCGATCCGCCGGATGTGGAGCCGCCGTACCGACGTCTGCTGAAGCTCGTCGTCCCGGAACGGGATCCCGTCCTCCTTCAGCGTCAGATGTCCGCGGCCTAAATGATTGGACAGCAGAATACCGTCAATTGTTCCGATGGAAAAGGAAAAAATATCGTCGGAAAGATGATAGGAGCGGCCGCCGCCGTCGTACGGGAGCGCCGAAATAGCCGGACCGTCCGGCATCTTGCTTAGTGCGTTCGAGGGTGCGTAAATATCCATGATGGATATTTGTGCGGCGAACGTGTCGAGACCGTCGAACGACGCCTTGCGTCCGCTGGAGACCGCGATGGACCGGCATGCCGTGATGCCTCGTTCATGCAGATAATCCGCCAGCGCGCTCCCCGTCCGGTAGTCCGGCACGTTCACCACATCGGCGCGTCCGAGCGCGGGATCCGTCACGACGACCGCGGGCTCCAGTTCGCTCCCGCCGCCGTCCACGATCAGGACCTCGGCGGGGAAGAACGCCGTCCGGAGCCACCAGAACGCGAACAGCACGGCCATGAGCGCAAGCGCGGAAACCGCCCTGCGCCAGCGTTTCGCGTGGAGCAGATAGAACAGCGCGGCGAGGAACAGCACGACCGTCCAGACCGGAGGCTTCGGGATCGCCGTCTCGCAGAGTCCGCCGAAGAAACGCCCCAGCCATCCGATCAGACGGAAGATCTGTTCGAGCACGCCTGAAAAGAAGAGTCCGACCGGTCCCATCCAGGAAAAGAGCAGCGTCACGCCCGCCGCGACGAACGCCAGGTACGCCAGCGGCATCACGAGCAGGTTGGCGGGGACCGCGGAGACGGGGAACAACCCCTGATACAGGATCGACAGCACGCCGCTGCCCAGACTCGCCACAGCGGTCGCGGCAAGCGCCGACAACAGGATCCGGGACCAATGCGCCATGCGAATCCGCCGCGCGGAAATGTAGCGTATCGGGAGCGGTTGCGACAACTTCCGCGAGAGGAATCCGAGCAGGAGAGAGCCGACGTCGCGCGGCAGGCTCAGCAGCAGAGCCACGGAGAGGAACGAATAATACATGCCGGGTTTCAGCAGGCTCGCCGGGGATATCGTCAGGATCACGTACGCCGCCAGCATCAAGGTGTTGATGTGCGAGGTGGACAGCAGGAGCGAGCGCAGGATCAGGAACATCGCGATCATCACGTAGGCGCGCATCGCCGGTTCGCGCATCCCGGTCGAAAGAGCATACAGCAGGAGCGGCGCAAGCACGAAAAGACAGCGCTTGCGGAACGGCACCCAGACCAGCAGAAGGAGCAGCAGCGAGGCGAAAATGCCGACGTGCGTGCCGCTGACCGTCAGGATATGGATCGTGCCGCTGGAGAGGAATCCGGCGCGCGTTTCCTTTTCCAGCGAGATGCGGCGTCCGCCGAGCATCGCGCCCGCCATCCGCGCGTTCTCGACGCTATGGAACCCGCGGCAGACCGCCGCCAGCATGAGGTCGCGCAAATCATAAAGAACCCGCCTGAATCCCCTGCCCCGCGAGACGATCTCCAGCGATTCGGGGCGGAACAACTCGTAGATGCCTTCATGCTCCAGGTAGGCGGCATAGTCAAACGAGCCGGGGAAAAGCGGCGGTTCCGGCGCGGAGAAGACGCCTTTCGCAAGCACCGTATCACCGAATCCGAGCGGAATACTCACTGCATCCTCACCCCGTCCACAGTCCAGCAGGACGCGAGGCGATGTCTCCTCAAACGTAATCCACGGGGCGTTCGAGCCGTAGCGGAACCGTTTCACGCGGCACTGCAGATTCCGCACGCGGAAAGCTTCCCCACTCCGGGCGGATGCTGAGGGATCGTCAACGACAAGTTCGGCTTCGGCGGCGAAATGCGCCCGTCCCGCCTCATCCGCGATTAGATTCCGTTGCTGCCCAACCCAGATCATCGCCACGATCAGCGCCGGAAGCATCGGCAGGGCAAACCGAACCAGGGCGTCCCGTGTGGGGATCAGCGTCCACACCAGCAGCACCGACGCAGCCGGGATCAGGGCAAAAGGAAAGCCGTTCCCCCGGACGGAGAGAACGGCTGTGATTGCTGCAAGCAGGAAAAGCGCCGCGGGGCATGACTGCTCAAACGCGGTCGCGCTGATCCGGATTCGGCGGAACAGCGCGCGCGGAGAGACGGTCCTGTGTCCCGGCACGGATTCCATGGTGCGGCGTCCGGACGGATCCCGTCACTGGAAAAGCGTGCAGAGGATCGCCTTGTGCATGTGGAGGCGGTTTTCGGCCTCGTCGAAGACGATGGAGTGTTCGGACTCCATGACCTCGTCGGTGATCTCCTCGCCGCGGTGCGCGGGCAGGCAGTGCATCACCTTCACATCGGGCCTGGCGTATCCGAGCATCTTCATGTCGAGGCGGTAGGGATCCAGGATCTTCATGCGTTCGCGGGATTCCTTCTCGAAGCCCATGCTCACCCACACGTCGGTATAGACGAAATCGGCGTCCTTCATGGCGGCGGCGGGGTCGGTGGTCCATTCCACCTTGCCGGGGCCGAGGTCCTCGTCCATGATCGCCTGGCGCGGACGGAATTCCTCCGGCGCGCCGATCGCAAACGTCATGCCTGCGAGCTTGCACGCCATCATGAGGGAGTTCGCCATGTTGCTGGCTCCGTCGCCGAGGTACGCCATCTTCAGTCCATCGAGCTTGCCCTTGCGCTCCCAGATCGTGAAGAGGTCGGCAAACGCCTGACACGGGTGGTAGTCGTCCGTGAGGGCGTTCACGATCGGGATGGAGCCGTACTGCGCGAGGCCCTCCACGTCGGACTGGCGGAACGTGCGGATCACGATGCCGTGCAGAAAGCGGCTGAGCACGCGGGCGGTGTCGGCGATGGTCTCGCCGCGGCCCATCTGGGTCTTGCTCTCGTCGAGGTAGATCGGCTGGCCGCCGAGTTCATGGATCCCGACCTCGAACGAAACGCGCGTACGGGTCGAGGATTTCGCGAAGATCATGCCGATGGACTTGCCTTCGAGCGGGCGGGGCTGGTTCGCCTTGCCGCGTCCGGCCTTCAGGCTGGCTGTGGTTTCAATAAGTTTTTCCAGAGCGGCGCAGTCGAATTCGCGTCCTGTAAGCAGATGTCTGATCATTTCCGGCCTCCTTTCGAAGCTGAATATTCCTTGAATGCCGCGCCGATGATGCGCACGGCCTTGTCGCAGTCCTCCCGCTTCACGATCAGCGGGGGCAGAAGACGAAGCACGACCTCGCCAGCGGACAGGGCGACGAGCCCTTTCTCTCGCAGGACCGGGAGGATGTCCTTCGCCGGGAAATCAAGCACGACGCCGAGCATGAGGCCGCGTCCGCGGACCCCCTTCACGAAATCGTACTTGCCGATGAACTTTTCGAGCTTGCCGCGCAGATACGCGCCCATCTCCCTGGCGTTCTCCAGGAGCTTGTCCTTGTAGATCGTCTCGAAGACGGCGAGCGAGGCGGCGGTGGCGAGCGCGTTGCCCCCGAACGTGTTGCCGTGGGTGCCCGGAGTCAGCACGCCGGAGAGCCGTTCGTTGCACACGAACGCGCCCATCGGGATGCCGTTCGCGATCGCCTTGGCGAACGAGAAGGCGTCGGGCTTCACGCCGTATCCCTGCCACGCGCAGAGCGTGCCGGTGCGGCCCATGCCGCACTGCACCTCGTCAAACAGAAGCAGGATGTCTTTTTCCTTGCAAAGCTTATCGAGGCCCTTCACGAACTCCTCGTCGGCGGGCAGGATGCCGCCTTCGCCCTGAACAGCCTCAAGGATCACGGCGCAGGTCTTCGGGCCGATCGCCTTCTTCACGGACTTCAGGTCGTTGAATTTCGCGAACTTGAAGCCGGGCATGTCGGGGTTGAATCCCTCGCGGTATTTGCTGCGGCCTGTCGCGGCGAGCGTGGCGAGCGTGCGTCCATGGAACGAATTATCCATCGCGACGATCTCGTTGCGGCCGGTCGCGTTGCCCCACTTGCGCGCGAGCTTGATGAGGCCTTCGTTCGCCTCGGCGCCGCTGTTGCAGAAGAACACGCGGCCCTTGCCGAACGTCTTCTTCACGATGAGCTCGGCGAGGCGCGGGCTGTTTTCGTTCAGGAAGAGGTTGGACACATGCACCAGCGTCTGCGCCTGGCGGCAGATCGCCTCGGTGACGGCGGGATGGCAGTGCCCGAGATTGCACACGGAGATGCCGCTGGAAAAATCCAGATACTTGCGTCGGTTCGCGTCGTACAGGTTGACGCCGCCGCCGCGCACGAACAGCACCGCGGGGGTCCCGTAGGTGTTCATGACGTTCTTTTCGTAGAGTTTCTGGAGTTTTTTCGTGGTGTCCTGTTTCATTTTTTCCGTGTCCTTTCCTTCTAAAGATGGAAAAGAGTTACTATAGCACGTTTTTCGCAGAAAACAATCTTTTTTCAGGCTTTTTTCCGCTTTTTTCCATTATTTGCCGCAAATCCGGCGGAAATCCGGGGAAAAAGAACGGCATGCGCCGGAGTTTTCACTTGCCGGGACATGCCGTTATGTCCGCGCGGCGTTCAGGTCATGAAGCCGCGGTAAAGATCAATCGCTCAGGATTCCGAAGTCGCTTCGCCGAGGGGCGGCGTGTGCTTGTGGTCCTGTTTCTTGTCGAGATAGCGCCGCATCTGCGCGGCAGCCTTCGCGACGACCTCGTCGATGGCCTTGTAGACGTTGTCGAACGCCTGGGACGCCGCCGTGACGGGGTGGTCCTTCACGGCCGCGTCGAGGTGCGCCGTGATCGTGTTTCTCTGCATGTCAAGAACGATATTCACGCTGCTGATGCGCAGGCGGAATTCGGAGAAGGCATCCTCCGCCGCTTTCACGGCGTAATCGCGGACTTCGTTGTCAAGTTCAAAGTGACGAACGCTTACGGTAATGTCCATATGAGACCTCCTTGGTTCTGATGATTCTTCGAGCGGACCGGACCTCCGGCCCTGTTCTCTCTGCCTTCAACTTACATCTGTTTGCTCCAATTGTCAAGCGGGATTTGCGTTTTTTTCCGCTTTTTCCGCGTTTTTTTCGATTCCGGGCGGGAAATCAGGAAGCCGGAGGCGAAAAAAGAACCCCGGCCCGCTGTGAAAGCGAAGCCGGGGAGAGAATCGTTTCGATGAAAGCGCCGCAGGGGGAAACTTGAACTCACTCTGCGGCGTGGTTCCGCAAAAGAAACCTCACTTCTTCTCATACTCGTTTTTGACCTTGTCCGTGCGGAACGGATAGGCAGGGAATCCGTCCTTGTTCTGGAGGTTGACGTCGCCGCGGTACATGATGTAGGCGAAACGGACGGTCTTGGGCTCCTTGACCTTGTCGGAGGAGACTTCGACGGTGTCGCCGACGATCTTGGCGTCCGCCCAGACGAAATTGCCGTCCGCGCCCGCGATGGCGAACGCGCCGGGCGCTTCGCCGTCGGAGGTGGTCAGGCCCTTGCCGACGTTCTTGAAATGGATGATGCACTTGTCGCCCTTGATGTCCATGTGATCGTAGACCGGGCCCACGCCGAGTTCGCCGCCGAAATACTTCCACTCGACGAGCTTCGCCAGGCGGTAGCCGAGGGACTGCTTGTCGCGCGGATGGATGTCGGACTGGTCGCCGATGTCCATCAGCGGGACGCTGCTGACGTTCTCATAGATGTAGGACATTTCGTCCTGGATCTCGCGGGTGAGCGCCCAGCCGTCGACCTTGCTGCCCATCGGGGGCTTGCTCTTCCACTGGTCCTCGGGGAGACGGTTCATCGGTGTCCACTGCTCGAAACCGGCGAGCTGGCAGATCACCCAAGGCTGCTTCGGGTCGTTGAACTTCTCGCGCCAGCCCTCGATGAGCATCTTGTGGAGGTCGTAGTAATCCTTGTTGCCGGTGTTGGATTCGCCCTGGTAGAAGAGCACGCCGCCGACGGTGTACCGGGTCCAGGGAGCGGTCATGGCGCCCCACATCGTGCCGGGGAACTTCTCGCTGGAGAACTGGCCGCCGCGGACCTGTCCGTTCTCCGGATTCGCCGCGCCCGCGAGCAGGGCATCTTCGATCTGCTTGGCTTCATTGCGGTTGTGCTTCGCGAATTCGCTGTCCGGGATGAAAGTCTCGATGTTGACGCCGCCCCACGCGATCATGATGAGGCCGACCGGGATGTCGAGGTCCTTCTGGAGCTGGCGGGCGAAGAAATAGCCCGCGGCGGAGAAGTTCGGGACGGTCTGCGGGCTGCATTCCATCCAGACGCCGGTGTTTCTGCCGGCGCCGACGATTTCCTCGAATTCAGTGCCCGGCGCCTTGGTCTTCGGCACTTCGAACAGGCGGATGCGCGGATAGTTCGCCGCTGCGGCTTCCTGCTGGTGGTTCTTGATCTGGATCATGGTGTTGCCGGTGGAGACGGGCAGTTCCATGTTGGACTGGCCGGCGCAGATCCACACTTCGCCGATGAGGACGTTGTCGAAGGTGATCGTGTCGGAGCCGTCGGTCACTTTCACCTTGTACGGGCCGCCCGCTTCGAGCGGTTCGACCTTGGCTTCCCAGTTGCCGCTGGCGTCGGCCTTGGCGGTCGCGGGCTTGGCCTGCGTGCCTTCGATCGTGACCGTCACAGTCTTGCCGGCATCGGCTTTGCCGGAGATCTTGATCGGGGCGCGCCGCTGGAGGCACATGTTGTTCTGGAAGACATTGTGGCAGGAGAGCTTTTCCGCGTACGCGCTGGGGAGCGCGAGCAGAGCGGCGGCCGCCGCGGCGAGAAGGAGCGTCATTTTTTTCATAATGAGTTCATTCCTGACTTGGTTGGTTGGATTGGTTATGTTGGTTTGGAGATTGGGAACACTTCCGAGGCATTTTGAGGTGGTTTCTCCTCAAGACGCAGTCATTCATCTTTCAATATATATCGCGCATGCGGAAAATACAAGAGCATTCCCTGTTTTTTTTGAGGTCTCCGGGCATTTTTTAAAGGAAACCGGAACGGCCGGATCCGGCTGTTCTCCCGTAGTTGTCCGGGATCGACATTCCCGTCCGGGACGGAAAAACAGGACATAAGAAAGAAAAAAGTCAGGAAAAAGGGCACAAAAAAAACTCAGTTCTGAATCGGAGCCATCCTGTTTTGCAGAACTGAGTCAGTTGTTTTCAACTTCGTTTCTCTGAGTCATAGTCGCCATCCTAATACTGTTCGGCTCACGTGCGCAAACGCTTTCGGGATGTCTTTCATCACCCGGACGCACTGATGTTTCACCCGTTTCGTCCCCGTTTTGACGAGGTTCGACACCGTGCAGTAGAAATCGCTTGCCGCATTGATGAGCCGGTAGGCGCCCGCACGCAGGCTGGCGCCGACCGAATGAATAAAGCCAAAGGAATATTCCGGCATCGGCAGAGAGAAGGCGAGCGTCCCCGCCTCCAGTCTGACCGGGAAACCGAAACAGGTTCCGAGGGAATGCTGCGAACCCGGAAGTCTGCACATGAAGCCGCCTTCCCGCTGCGGGATAATGCCGCGGAAGGAGAACGCGTACTCGCGTGCGCAGTCAGAAAGTCTGAATGTAAGTTCCGAGTTCACAGGATTGGCCTTTGCCTTTGGATCGAATTACTTGTTTTCGTTCTTCTGGAGAACGCCAGCTTCGACCATCTTGTCGATGAGCTGCTGCATGGAGTTCATGGCGCCGAGGAAGCCCTGCGGAGGCATGATCACGCGGACGTTCGCGACCGGGGTCGGGGCTTCGCCTTCGCCAGCGGGCTGAAGGGTGACGAAGTCAAAACGGACCATGTTGCCGGCGAAGTGGATCTGACCGATGCCGTCTGCGAAGATTTCTTTTTTGTCTGCCATAGTTGTAGTTCCTTATATAGGTTTTGTTTTTTTGTTTTTGGTGTCGTTTGGGGACGAAAAGCAAAAACGTGACATCCTTTCCGGTTCCGATCGTACTGGCCGAACCGGCGGGATGAATCCCGGTATGCTTCAAAAACTGGTTATATTATACCCCATGTTTTCAAAAAATGCAAGCGGTTTTTTTGCGTTTTTTTGAAAAAAAGTTGTTTCTCCTTCATTATGAACGAGAAAAAAATCAAAAAAAGTATTGCCTTTGCGCCTCATTTTGCCTCGCACACCTCGTTTTGAACTCTTTTCCCGTACATTTCCGATACCATTTTCCGCAAAAAGGAGGCCGGATCCGGCGTTTTCGCGCCGTCCGGCCGTTTGAGCTGGATTCGAGCTCAGGACTTCTCCTCGTTTTCCCTGTCGAACGCCTGGATCATGTCGAGCATGATGTTGACGGATTCGTCGAGGTATGGATCGGGTCCGTCGTCCTTTTTGTTCTTCCTGGACGAAGACGAATTCCGGTCGGCCTTGTAGATCTTGTCCTGTTCCTTCTGGATTGCCTTTTCCCGTTCGTATTCCGCCCAGCGCTTGTCGAAATCGAGCGCGACGTCCTTGTTCTTCCTCAGCTCCTCGTAGAGCGCGACGTCGGCCATCAGCGCCTTGAAGACCGGTTCTTCGGCGACGCGGGCCTCCGACTTCGCCTTGAGCTCGGAGATCAGGCCCGGCGTCACGGCGTACTTGCCGTCGTATACGGTATAGCGCGCGGGACGGATCGTGTCGTACGGAAGCGCGTGGCGGAGCGCCCGTTCGCCGGTCTCCTCGGTCTCGGAGAAACCGGGCAGCGGGATGTCCGCCTCGACGCCCTTGATCTGCGTGGATTCGCCGTTGATGCGGTAGAACTTCGCGTTCGTGAGCTTAAGCTGACCTGCGTCGAAGCGCTCGGACGCGATATAGAGCATGTAGTTGTTGAGGTCGGTCACGACCTGCACGGAACCTTTGCCGTGCGTATGCGGATCGCCGACCACGATGGCGCGGTGATAGTCCTTCAGCGCGGCGGAGAAGATCTCCGTGGCGGACGCGCTGTAGCGGTTCACCAGCACGAGCATCGGCCCGCCGTAGGCGATCTGGCCGCGGTCATTGTCGCGCAGGACCGAGGTGGACGCCTTGTCCTTCACCTGGACGATCGGGCCATCGGGAATGAAGAAGCCGGAGAGGTCGACCGCCTCGGTCAGGCTGCCGCCGCCGTTCGAGCGCAGGTCGACGATCAGGCCGTCGATCTTCTGGTCGGCGAACTCGTTCAGGATTCGGAGCACGTCGTGCCCGGAGCTGTTGTAATCCTCGTCGCCGCGGCGGACGGCTGCGAAGTCGATGTAGAACGACGGCAGGTCGATCACGCCGATCTTCTTCGTCTGGCCGTCCTCGGTCTTCGCCTCGATGATGCGGCTCTGGGCGTGCGATTCGTTCATGGGGACATTGCCGCGCGTGATCGTGACCTTTTCGGGCGCGGCCTGCGCGCCTTTACGCGCGGGAAGAATCGTCAGGGTAACGCGCGAGCCTTCCTTGCCGCGGATCAGCGTGACCACCTTCGAGAGCGGCATGTCCATCACGTCGACCGTCTCGCCGTCTTCCTGCGCCACGGCGATGATCCGGTCGTTCTCCCGGAGCGTGCCTTCCTTGTCCGCGGGGCCGTTCTGCACGACCTCGACGACCTTCGTGTAGCCATCCTCGGAGGACAGCACGGCGCCGATGCCGGAGAGGTTGAGGGAGATGTGAATATCGAAATCCTCGCCTGTGGCGGGCGACATGTAGTTGGAATGCGGGTCGCAGACGTTCGCGAACGCCGTCAGGTAGCCCTCCAGCACGTCGATCGGGTCCATGCTCTCGACCGTGATGCTGAGCTGGTCGACGCGTTTCTGGACGCGTTTTTCAGGCGGAAGCAGGGACGCGGCGGGCGCGGGCGTTTCATCCTTTTTCTCCTCATTCTCCGCCTTGCCGTCTTCCTTCGCTTCGCCGTCCTTTTCTTTTTCCTCGGCGGCTTCCTTCGCCTCCTCCTCGGCGGCCTTGTCGCTCATGCGCGCCACGATCAGCTCGTTCTTGATGCGTTTCGCCCAGATCTCGTGCTGTTCCTTCACGTTCTTCGGCCACGGGGCATCCTCGCGGTCGATGTGGTACGTTTCGTCCGGGTCGTACTGGACCGGCTTCGAGAGGAAATCCCGCGCGAAATCGCGGTATTCGGCGAGGCGGAGCGAACGCAGGTTGAAGATATCGAACGCGATCTGCACGTCCCCGGCAGCCGCCTTCCGCGCGAGCTCGTCCTTGGACTTCGCGAACATGTCGATGTCCTCCTGCAGGAAGAAAATGCGCGTCGGGTCGAGAATGCGCAGATATTCGTCGAAAACTTCCCCGGAAAACGCGGCGTCCATCTGGCGTCTCGTATAGTGCTCCTTCGCCAGCAGCTGCACTACCAGCGACGCGATCAATCCCATCTTCCGGTCGGGCCGTTTCAGGGAGACCGAACTCGGCGCGGAGGATTCCGTCTGCGCCGCGTCCTGCGCGGACAAAGCCGGGGCATGCGGACAGATCACGACCGCCGCCGCGATCAAAACGAGAAAAGATTTAACACAAATCTTGCGTGTAAAGACATTCATAATCGAACAACTCCTGTTGCAGAGGAAAGACGAATCGTAATGGAGTGAATGAAACAGGTATTCCTATAAAATACCACACCTTCTAAAGAATTCCAACAGCATTTCCCGTTTTTTTCTTTTTTTTCCGCTTTTTCGCCGTTTTTACTTGTCAAAAACGCTTTTGTGCAGTATATTATTTATTTGATTAGCGTCTTAAATCCGGAGATTATTTATTATGCCTGACGAAGATACCTTCCAGGTCGCATGCCCCCGTTGCGGCGACACCTTCAACGTTCCGATCCTTCTTCTCGAGAAAAAAGCACAGTGCCCCGGCTGCGGAGCGAAATTCGCCATGGAACCCCCGCCGGGCCCCGCAGGACGCGAACTGAAAGCCCGCGCCATGCGCGCCAAGGAGGCGGCCGCGTCCGGCGAAACGACCTCCGTTCAAATCCCGCTCAAAGGCGCGAAGCCCGTGTCCCGTCCCTCCACAAACACCGTGAAGCTCGCACGCTTCAAATCCGGCGCGGAAGAGAACAACGAGAAGCTCGCCGCCGTCCAGAACCAGCAGGCGGCATCCGGCGCCCACGTCGACCAGGACGCCATTCAGAAGGAACTCGCGCAGAACAGCGCGTCCTCGGGCCGCCGCCGCACGATCT
>JBGUKB010000096.1:0-12355 GCA_045114235.1 Victivallales bacterium | reverse complement strand
GGCCTGTTTGGCGCGGATGAACTTTCCGAGTTCGATGGCGTTTTCCGCGATGCTCCGCCGCCAGTCGTAGTAAAACACGAAAAATGTCGGGCATCGGCCGTCTTCCAGATGCTCTTTCGAACCCTCCTGCACATACCCCGCCTGTTTGATCGTGTCGACCAGGGGTCCGTAACCGTACTCGGACATGGAGAACTCCATACCGATCAGCCGGACTGACACGGAGTCCAGCAGGAACGATGCCCGCGTGTTGTTGGAAAGCTCGCGCAGGGGCTTTCCCCAGCTCATCGGCACGGACAGCAGCTTCAGGCTGTCGCGGCCCGGCAGCGTCGGAGAAAACGTCCCCCAGAACTCCTTTCCGGTCGCCGGGTCTTCCAACCGTGCGCCGAGCAGGCCGTGGATCAGGATCACGGGATTCCGGCGGATGCCTTCGTACGCAAGGGACCGTTTGGTCGCCTGGCTGAAGATCGTTTCCGTCGGCGTCAGCGCCGACTGGTACGATCCGATCGCGTCCGGCTGGCAGGCGTTCAGGAAGAGCATAAGCAGCACTCCAGCCGTGGTCAGGATCATTCCGAATAAACGTGTCCGTTTCATGGTCTTTCACCTTCCGTTATTAGGTTCTGCTTGCCGAGCAAGCTCTGATAATCGCCTGAAATTCGTTCCAGCGCGGTCAGATACGCCTCGATCTGCTCCCGCGTGCCGCAGATGCTCACGCAGCCCGCCGTCCCGCCCTCTTCGCACGGCATGTCCATCCGCCCGAACGCCAGGAATCCGCGTATCTGCAGGTCGGTCACGGGCGCGATGAAGACTTCCGCATGGCGCAGTACGGACAGCCCGAACGTGCCGACGACGTCATGGAATTCCTTCGGCATGAGATATTTCGCGTAGTAGTAGAAAAGCGGATGGATCATGGAAAGCAGCTCGAGCATCTCGTATGTTTCGCTGCAGCGGTAGCGCGTTTTCTTCAGCCTGCGGTTGAATTCCCGCTGGAACAGCACGAACCCGCCCATCTTTTCGAGAGGCGTCATGTAGTCGGACGGACGGATGAAGACCAGGCTCAGTTCGCGTTCGAACCGCTGCGGCGGCTTCTCCTCTGCCGTCTGCCCCGGCTCCACGTCGACCGGGAACAGCATCTTCGCGTCGTGCAGCTGGGGCGACTTCGCAAGCCCCCAGAGGATCATGCCGGCGATCGTCGCGGGTCCGCGCATCTCCGCCGTATACGCCAGGTTGATCCGCCGCCTCAACTCCAGCAGGCCGTCGAATCGGAAGAACGCCCGTGCGCGGAACAGCCCTTTGTGCGGCGTTTCCTGGATTTCGACCTCGGCGGCGGGGCTTCCCGGCGAGGGAAAGCTCATCCTGCCCGCCTCGCCCCATTCCGTTTTCAGTTCGGTCAGGACCTCCTGCATCGCCAGGCCGTCCACCGGGACATGGTGGTACTGGATCCACAGGTCCGCCTCGCCGAGCCGGGGATGGATGCGCACGAAGACGTTCAGCAGCCCCCAGCCCGGATGCCGGTACACCGTTACGTCCGGCGTTTTCAGGCGCTCCGCCTGTATCTCCGCCTCGGTCCCGTGTTCCGGCAGCGGCAGGAACGTCACGCAGGAGGCGTTCATCATGCGCCGGAGCAGGCGCACGGCCTCCATGCGTTTCGCGAGGTTGGCCGCGTTCAGATACAGCACGCGCCGCTTGACGATCCGGTACAGTTTCCGGGATCGCGTCGGATCGGTTCCCCCGTTCAGGCGGTTGTGCGTCCGCACGAGGAACGAAAGGAGCATGTCGATTTCCTTTCCAGAAAGCGCCGACGGCGGATATCGCGGGTCGAGCACGATCCGGGCATTTTCCAGCGTGCCGTCCGGCCGGAATTCCACTTCCAGCAGGTCGGTTTCCGTCAGGCGGCTGCGATGCAGGCGGAACGTCTTCTGCATGATCGCCCAGTGAAGCTCCCCGTGCTCGCGCAGGAACCCGGCGAACCGCTGGAGAAAGCGTTCTTTCGCCTCGTTCATGTCCTGCGGCTGCGCATCGGCCGGATACGGCGTCACGCGGAAAATGCCAAGCATGAATTTCGAAATGTCGCCCTTCAGAAAGATACCCGTGGCTTTCCGCCACCCGTTTTCGGTCGGCTTCGCCCCAAGAAGCTTGCATAGTTGCAGAAGCTTCAGGAAGATCAGGAAAAAGACCGCGTTGAACGACCACCGGTCGAACAGGCGCGTCATGTGGAACGACACCCACCGCCGGATCCTGGATCCGCTGTCTTTTCCGGTTGCCGTTGTCTTTTTCATGCTGGAGGAATCTCCTCGACGCTTCCTGGTTCTTCGTTTGCGTCCGCCGCCGGAATCCCGGCGGTCCGGCTCCGTCGAAGTCGACGAACGCGTCGGACGCAACAATAATATATCGCTTTTTTTATTTAGTTCAAGCCTTCTCCATGTTTTTATGGAAGACATGCTCAAATAATGCCACCCCATTTTCAAGTTTCAGTAAAATGGAACTTGATTTTACTGAAACTTGCGCGTATACACGTGAAGGGTGTTTTTTTACGTATCCTGCAAGCGTATGCACAGGAACAGTTTTTTCTCGTGTCCTTCAAACCCGGAAACAAAAGGGCTGCATCCCGGCCCCGGTCGGATATGATGTTTTTTCGTACATGTTCTTGCTGTGTTGCAAGCGACTGGTGCGGCTGGCAACGAAGACGAACCCGGCGAATCCGGATGAACAACCGGATCAATCCCAAGTTTCAGTAAAATGGAACTTGATTTTACTGAAACTTGCGCGTATGCGCGGTAAGGCGTTTTTTTCACGTTTCTGCGTATGCGCGGGAAGGGCTTTTTTTCACGTTTCTTCGTATGCGCGAGGGGATATTTTTTTCGCGTTCTTCGTATGCGCGAGGAGAAAACGGTTCCTGCCCGGCTTTGTCGATCCTGATTTCGGACGGTGCGAACATGTCGTTCTTCCCTCGAAATCCTTTTCCGCCGTATTGACTGGCTGACATGGACGCACGTTCTTACGAAAAAAACGGGATTTCCTCTTTTTCCGTTCGCATTTTTCCGTCCGTGCGTTATATTAAATTAATCGAATTCGTTGGAACCCTCTGTTTTCCGGTAACGCCAGTGAAACCATCTTCGCCTGTTTCTGATGATCTGAAAACCGCGCCCCGTCCGGGCCTCTCCAAAAAGGCCAAGTTCTGGATCGGGTTTGCGCTTGCCGTCTGCATCCCCCTGATCGCGGCGGTCCTCCTGTGGCTCATCTATCTTGCGCTTTTCCCGAACAATCCGCGCCTCGTCGTGAACAGCGTCCGCCTCGCCGGCAACTCCGGCTACTGGAGTCCTGCCGACCCGGACGAACGCCAGGAGCGCATGGACCGCATCCTCTCGATCCTCCGCATCCGTCCCGGCGGCACGCAGCTGTTTTCGGGCAAGGAGGAGTATGATCTCGCTGCGATGGCGGCGAAGCTCCGCACGGAGATCCCCGAACTCGAACGCGCGGACATCCGCCGCGTCCTGCCCGACCAGCTGATCTTCGAGCTGCACGAACGCATCCCCGTCGCGAACCTCGGCGCGAATTTCTACATCGACGATACCGCGACCGTCCTCGACAAATCCGCCTACTACGACGTTTCCGGTTCGCTGCCCGCGCTTTCCTGCAAGCCGTCCGCGGTCCGCGCCTCGAAAGACGCCGAACCCTTCAGACGCGGCGAAGTCCTCTCCGATTCCTCCATCCGCACCGTGCTTGATTTCCTCCGCCTCACCCGCCTGGAGTTCACCGACGTCCATCCGAAATATCTTTACATCGCCCAGGACTTCATCCAGTGCGACCTTATTTACAAGAACGATCCGGGCGCTTTTACCGTTCTGATCCCGCTCCGCGTTCGCGAGGAACAGCTTCGCGACGACATTTTCGGGCGTCTTCTTCCCAAGCTGGAGTCCACGATCCGGAATCACGAGGACGAACGCTCCCTGGACCTCCGGTTCAAGGACCGCATCATCGCGAAAAAGCGCAGCTGAATTCCCCGCCGGGAGAGGTCGTCTTTCAGTCCGGCCCCGGATTCCTGAACTGGATCAGGTGGAAGTCGCATGCCAGTTCGGCGACCGGATTCTCCGCCTTTGCCGAAGCCGTCCTGAGGAGCGACGCGGCAAGCTCGTCCAGTTTCAGGTCCAGGTATGGGAACACCATGGACCGTTCGTTGAGCGCCGTCCCGAAAAATGAACACCACGACGGCGGAGAGTATGCGCCGACCCGGATTTCGCCGGACAGGTAGTCGGACAAATACGGATCGTCGATCAGGATTGCGACGGGCGCATGGTCCGGCGCGGCGAAGGCCGGGACCGATTCCATTAAAAAGTCCGGGAACGTTTCAAGCTCGCCGTCGAACACGATGGAGGAGATCCCGCAATCCGGGATGTATTCCTGCAGGATGCCCGGCGTGGAAATGTGCCTGAACCAGGGAAATGCCGAATGCCCGGACCTCACATAGACGACGGATGCGATGTTGTGCCGGAGCAGATGCAGGGTGCAGTCCAGTCCGGCTTTCCGCGTGAACACGGACACCGCGTTGCTTCCGGTCCGGTCGATCAGCAGTTCGATCCGTGCGCCCGCCGCATGGACCGGCGGCCGTTCCGGCGTTTCCCCCTCGACGAGCGGCGAGGGAAACACGATTGCGACGTCTTCTGCGGAATGTTCCGCGAAATCCTCGAAGTCCGGCAGGCCGGAGTCGTGTTCGCGCAGGCCGATTTTCCGTCGCAACAGGAGATTCCGCACGCAGTACGCCAGGTAGTCGTACTCCGGCGTTTCTGCCGTGAAGGAATCCCGGAACAAGACCGGCCTGCATGTTGGCGGCGCATTGAGTTCCGTCATGACGTCCGCCGGGACCGGCCGCTTGCCCCTCCGGCACGCGATGACGCCGCGGTCCTCCAACACGCGCAGTACGGCGCGTGCCGTGCCGGGCGAAATATGATATGCCCGCGCCAGTTCGTCCCGGCTGTAGAACTGTTCTTCGCCCGAAAACTCCCCCGCCCGGATCCTTCTCGTGATGAGTTCCGCGATCGTCATGTATTTTGCATTGGCATAACGGTATGACACGCTGTCGCCCCCCTCTGGCTGGTTTGTGTGTAGGAAAAACTCGCCGCACTCAGGGAATGGAATGGCATATTCGAAAAACGCGGAACTGGTTATACTATACCGAAGATTCAGCTCAAAATCAAGATGTTTCCGATGGATTCCGGGAAGAAATAACGCAAGGATTCGACATTTGTAAGGTGACCTGAAACATACTGAAAAATCAATGCCGCGAGGCATGTTCCCCTGTTAAATATCAGGCGCAAATTCCGGCGTTCCGGGCGTTGCACGTATTTTGGGCAGGATATCGCCGCCGGACGCCTTTTGCGCGATCATTTTTCTTTTTTTTCGTTCCGCGGTCTTTGAAAAAACGGTTTGAGATGCTATATTGATGCAGAGGACGCCGATGACGTCGAAGATAACGTCCCCGTCCGCACATGATCCCCGCCTCAAACTGAGCGAACAACCCAACCTGTCGTGAGGAACGTATGAAAATTGCCGTCTGCGGAGCCGGAGCCGCCGGTTCCTACGCCGTGAAGCGCCTTCGCCTCAATCTCCCCGAAGCCGAAATCCTGCTTTTCGACGCCGCGCCCGTCGGGTTCTACGCGAAAATGCGCCTCCCCGAATACCTCGCCGGAACGCTCCCGCGCGAAAAGCTCATTCTCTCCTCGCCCGAACAGATGGCGGACTGGGGCGCGGAGCTTCATCTCGGCGAACCCGTGACGGCCATTGATCCCGCTTCACACAAGCTCGCGACCGTCGCCGGGGAGTATGCCTGGGACATCCTCGTGCTGGCGGTCGGCGCGCATGCGTTCGTGCCGCCGATCCCGGGCCTCTCCGCCAGCCCGCGCGTGCATGTCCTTCGCGAGCTCCCGGACGCCGACGCCCTGGTCGCGCTCTGCAAACCGGGGAAAACCGCTGCGGTCATTGGCGGCGGCCTGCTCGGACTGGAAGCCGCCTGGTCGCTCCACAAACGCGGACTTTCCGTTTCCATCATCGAGACCGCGCCTCGCCTGCTTCCGCTTCAGATGAACGAAGAGGAATCTGCCGTGCTGCTCTCCAATTTCACGAACGCCGGATTCAAGGTCTATACCGGCGCCGCGGTCGACCGTTTCGACGACTCTTCCGCTCAGCTCTTCCTCAAGGACGGCACGGCCGTTCCCGCTTCGCTTGTGCTCGTTTCCGCCGGGATCCGCGCCAACCTTGAACTCGCGAAGAATGCCGGTCTCGCCTGCAACCGCGGGATCGTCGTGGACGCCGCGCTCCGGACCTCCGCGCCGGACGTCTATGCCGTCGGCGACTGCGCCGAGCTGAACGGCGCAATCGTCGGCCTCTGGCTTGCCTCGAAGGACCAGGGCGAGGCCGTCGCGGACATTATCGCCGGCAAGATCCCCGCCATGCCGCCGAAGACCTACCGTCCCAAGCCCAAACTTCCCGCCTTCTGAACATAAACATAAGTCGCAACCGTTTTTCTACGCTTCCGCAGAAAGCCTCCTCCCATGTCCGTTGAAATCGAACGTAAATTCCTCGTCAAAGACCTTTCCTGGAAAGCTTCCGCAACCTCATTCAAAGAGTTTCAGCAGGGGTATTTCCCCACCGGCGACGGCGTGACGGTCCGCGCCCGCATCGCGGGCGACAAGGCCCGACTTACGATCAAAGGCCCCGTGACGGGCATTTCCCGCGCCGAGTTCGAGTATCCCATCCCGGTTGCGGACGCCGTTGCCTTCCTGTCCACTTTCTGCGTCAAGCCCGTCATCATCAAACGCCGCTGGTATGTCCCGTTCTGCGATTTCATGTGGGAGGTCGACGAGTTCGCCGGGAAGAACGAGGGGCTGATCGTCGCGGAGATCGAGCTCGATTCGCCCGACCGCGAGTTCCCGGCTCCCCCGTGGCTCGGACGCGAAGTCTCCCACGAACCCAGGTTCCGCAACTCCCGCCTCGTCCGCCATCCGTACTCGGAATGGACCGACGAGGAAAAGCAGTAAGCACAAAAACAATCTGTTTTTCTCTGAACTTGGCTGAACCCGACTCCGGCTGTTTCATGCCGGAGTTTTTTCGTTCTCAAGCGCATACGCGCGCATGTATACACGCGAGTATACGCCTGCACACCCGCAAGTTTCAGTTAAATCGAATACCATTTAACTGAAACTTGGGAGGGAAGTCGGCTTGATCTCCGTTTGTACCTCTCTTCGCTCATACTGATCCTGAGAAGGTTTTCCAGCCTTCTCGTCTCTGCACCTCTCCCTTAGTCAGGAATGCTCTATTTTGAGCTCGAATCCAACTTTTTTTCGAAAAAAACGCGGTTTTCGTTTGACAAAGGTGAAACGGTGTGCTATTGTAATAGTACACTACCAAACAACAACACCATAACACAAGCCGCGAAAGGCAACTGTCATGAACGTTTCAGAATTAACCCTCAACTTCTCTTCCGGGGTCCCGATCTACAGGCAGATCGTCCAGCTGCTCTCCGGAAAGATCCTCTCCGGGGCGCTTGCGCCGGGCGAGAAGATCCCGTCGATCCGCGACGTGACCGCCGAGCTGAACGTGAATCCGAACACGGTGGCGAAGGCGTACCGCGAACTGGAACTCGCCGGGCTCATCGAAACGCGCCGCGGCATGGGTTGTTTCGTCGCCGAACGCGACGACGCCCGCCGCGAGCTCTCGGATGACGAAAAGCGCCGCCATCTGGACACCCTTTTCGCCTCGCTGGTCACGTCCGCCGGGATGTTCGGCATCTCGGAACAGGATATCACCGACTACCTGACCGCGAAACACGCCGCCAGCACGAAAAACAACAAGTGAAAGAAAGGACTCTTTCCATGAATACCTCAAATACCATTGACATCGCCGGCACCCCCGTGCCCGCCAAACCCGACTCTTCGATCGCATCCGTCAGCAGGATGCTGAAAAACTCGCTCCTGATCTCCATCCGCGACTCCGTGCTGCTGAAACTCGCCGCCGTGGACCTCCTGCTCGTGGTGTTCTACATCGGCCTGCTCCTTGGTGCCCTCTATCTCATTCCCGCCCTTGCCGGGGAGCCGTGCCACACGACGGAAGAGCTCAACGCATTCTACAATCATCATATCCATTTGGGAATGCATTGGATTAGTGTTTGCATCTTATTCGCAATCGCCTATGCCATCAACTTCCCCTACACGCTTTTCACGAACTTCCTCCTGTTCACGGTTGACAGCGAGATCATCCGCGTGTGGAACGGCCAGAAAGCGGACTTCAAACGCGGCTGGCGCACTGCCGCCTCCCATATCTGGAGCCTGGTGACCTGGTCCCTGCTGATCAGCCCGTTCAATTTCATGTGGGTCGTCTCCATGTGCATTGTGATCCCGGTGCTGACGCGCGACAGGACCGTCAACCCGTTCAAGATGCTCGGCCGTGCGTTGCTGCTCCTGCTGAAGATCTGGAAGGAATTCCTGCTCGGGGTCGTCGGGATGCTGGTGATCGTGTACTGGGTTTTCTGCCTCGTTTTCGGCTCCAACGTGATCTTCACGGCGATCTCCAGCCAGTGTCCGCCGCTTATCGCGTGGGTTCTGCTCTCGGTCTGCATCTCCCTCTCCCTGGTCGCGCTGTGCTTCTGCTATCTCTTCTGCAACGTCTATCTGTGCGGCCAGTACATCAAGGCGAGCGAGGGCGTGGAGCCGGAACCTTTCCCGGAAGCCGATGCCTCCGAACTCGCCTGAACTCAAAAAACAACACAACCTACTTTTCCAAACACAAACCCATAAAGGAACGCCATAATGAACAACAAGACCACCACCGTCATCGTCGCCGTCTGCGGGATCATCCTCGTTGTATTCCTCGCGGGTGCCACCGTCAGGATCATGCAGGACCGCAAGCCCGAACCGCCCGCCGTTGCCGAGGTCTCCGAGCCCGTCCCGCCGGAGGAAAAGCCCGCTCCCGTCCGCCGCCACGGCCCGAAGGTCAAGAAGAAAGTCGATATCGCCTCCACATTCTCCGACTGGGGCGGAGCCGGGCAGGACAATGCGCAGGACGGCGAACCGCACAAGGAGCTTCACGAGCAGACGCCGGAAGAGGCCGTGGAATCCCTGTGGCAGGGGCTTGATACGTATCGCGAGCTGTCGGACGAGGACAAGGCGAAGGCGAATTTCGCGCTCGGATTTGTGACCCTCATCGTCAACGCAATCGGCGACAACGCCGGAGCATTCGTACAGGAAATGAGCGAACAGCAGCGCGCGGAAGCGATCGCGAACGCCCAGACCGCCCTGACCAACATCAACGCCATGGAAATGGAGGTTGCTCCCGACATGACCGACGAGGAGCGCAACGTGATCGGCGGCACGCTTCAGGCGGTCAGGAACCTGAACGTGAACATACTGAACGCCCTTCAGTAACGCTTCTCCGGGCAGGAAAGATGCGCCGGAAATCATGGAGCATGCCAGTCCTTGAGGAAACGCCGTCCCGCCGAAACGTTTTTTTCCGAAAAAAACATCATTTCTGCTTGACAATCCGCGAAAGACGTGATTTAGTAACATATTAGACCAAAACCAACGTTCAAGGAATCCGATCATGAATAAAAACAACGTCATCCTGCCCGTCGTCCTCATCCTGGCCGCGCTTCTTGTCGTCGGAGGCTTCATCCTCCTGAAACATCACAAGGACACCGTCGCGCCGACGGTCGTGGTCGTCGAGGAGCCCGTTGAGGAGCCGGAACCCGAGCCCGAGGAACAGCCGAAGCCGCGCCGCAGACGCGACGTCAACTCCAGCATCAGCCGCATGATGCCGGTGCAGGGCGACCAGGTCCAGGGCATGCCCACCCGCGAGGAGGCAGTCGACGCCGCCTGGGACATCCTCAATTCCTACCGCGAAGCGTCTCCGCAGGAAAAACAGCAGATGGCGATGGTCATGAACATGGCTTCGTACATGGTCAACGGCATCGCGCAGAACGCCGGCCAGTTCGTCCAGCGGATGACTCCCGAACAGCGCGACCAGCTCCTCCAGGCCGCGGGCGGCTCGCTGGACCTCCTCGACGCCATTCAGGAGGAGATGATGTACAACGTGACCGACGAGGAAATGCAGGTGTTCGGCGGCGTGTTCCAGTCCATGCGCAACCTGAACGAATCCCTCCTGAACTCCACGCTCTTCTGAGCCGCGTTTCATCCTTCTTTTCATCCGGCTCCGGCATGCGTTTTCGTAACGTTGCCGGAGCCGCTGCATTTTAAATATTAAATAAAAAAGCCGAAGAATTCAATATTTTTTTATCGAATCGGACTTGTTTTTTTTCTGTCGGCGGAGTATATTACGGAATATCTTTTCAGAGACCCTTTTCACAACCTTAAACCATATCCCTAACTCTCTACATTGGAGGCTCATTCAAACATGGGTGAAATGCATTGCGAGAACGGAGTTTGCGAGATGTCCTCCCGCAAATCCTCCCAGATGGAGGCGCTGGACGCCTACATCAAGAGTCTGCCCCTGGCGGACAACCCCACCCGTAAGCGCGGATTCCTGATCCAGACGCTTCACAAAGCTCAATCCCTCTTCGGCTATCTCCCCGTCGAGGTCCAGTCGTTCGTCGCCGAACGTCTCGGCATCTCCCTCGCGGAAGTCTACGGCGTGATCAGCTTCTACAGCTTCTTCACGGACAAGCCGATCGGCCGCTACGCCATCAACGTCTGCACCGGCACCGCCTGCTTCGTGAAGGGCGCGGCGCAGGTCGTCGACGAACTCAAGCGTAAGCTCGGCGTCTCCGAAGGCGAGACCACGTCCGACGGAAAGTACTTCCTCGGCGTCCTCCGCTGCCTCGGCGCATGCAGCATGGCGCCCGTCGTCATGGTCAACGGCAAAGTCTACGGCCACATGACCCCGGAAAAGGTCCAGGGCCTCCTGGACGACTGCAAAGACTGATCGACCCCCATCCACCGACTAATCTTGGAGATTACCCGATATGAGAATTGACTCTCCTGCGGCGCTCGCTGAATACGCGGCCGCCCTCAAGGCGCGCAAGCACGCGCCCGTCAAACTGCTCGTTTCCATGGGAACGTGCGGTATCGCCGCCGGTACCGGCGAAGTCCTGAAGGCCATCAACGACTACATCGCCGAGCACAAGCTCGACGGCGCGTTCGACGTCGTCGAAGTCGGCTGCATGGGCCTCTGCTACGCCGAGCCCGTCATCATGCTCACCGACGACAAGGGCAAGCGCATCATCTACGGCGACGTGACCCCGCACCAGATCCCCGCCATCATGCAGGCCGGCCTCGAAGCTCCGGCCACCGGCACCCACACCATCGACCGCTGCTGGTACTATCCCGAAGACGAAAAGCCCGCCGAAGGCGAACTTCAGGCGCGCATCGTCCTCCGCAATACCGGCCGCATCAATCCCGAAGACATCGACCAGTACGTCGCCGAAGGCGGCTATTCCGCCCTCGCGAAGGTCGTCACCTCCATGAAGCCCCAGGACGTCATCGACGTGATCTCTGCCTCCAACCTCCGCGGTCGCGGCGGCGCGGGCTTCCCCACCGGTAAGAAATGGTCCTTTGCGGCCGCACAGCCCGAAGGCGAGAAGTTCATCATCTGCAACGCCGACGAAGGCGACCCGGGCGCGTTCATGGACCGCGCCGTGCTCGAAGGCGACCCGAACGCCGTCCTCGAAGCCATGGCGATCGGCGGCTACGCGATCGGCGCGCACAACGGCGTCATCTACATCCGCGCCGAGTACCCGCTCGCGGTGAAGCGCCTCGAAAACGCCATCGCCCAGGCTGAGGAAAAAGGCTTCCTCGGCAAGAACATCTTCGGCAGCGGCTTCGATTTCAAGCTTGAGATCAAGTTCGGCGCAGGCGCGTTCGTCTGCGGCGAGGAAACCGCCCTCATCCACTCCATCGAAGGCCAGCGCGGCGAACCCACGTTCAAGCCCCCGTTCCCGGCCATCCAGGGCCTCTGGAAGCGCCCGACCGTCGTGAACAACGTCGAAACCTACGCCTGCATCGCGGCCATCATCCGCAAGGGCGCCGACTGGTTCAAGGGCCTCGGCACCGCCGGTTCCCCGGGCACGAAGGTCTTCGCCCTCGCCGGCAAGATCTCCAAGGTCGGTCTCGCCGAAGTCCCGATGGGCATGACGCTCCGCCAGATCGTCTATGAGATCGGCGGCGGCATCAAGGACGGCCGCGCGTTCAAGGCCGTGCAGACCGGCGGCCCCTCCGGCGGCTGCATCACAGCGAAGAACCTCGACCTCGCGATCGACTACGAAGCTCTCAAATCCATCGGCTCCATGATGGGATCCGGCGGCATGATCGTCATGGACGAGGACGACTGCATGGTCAACATCGCCAAGTTCTTC
>JBGUKB010000095.1:0-28261 GCA_045114235.1 Victivallales bacterium | reverse complement strand
GACGTCGGGACTTATCCCTCCAGTCTGCAGGGCCTCGAAAAGAACGTCGACAAGTCCGAACGCTGGGACGGCCCCTACATCGTGCCGAAGGTCCCGCGGGTGGATCCCCGGGGCAACAAATACCAGTACCGTTTCGACGCGGAAAAAGGAACGTATCGCCTGTACCTGATCTCGTTCGACCTTTCCGAAACGAGAATCGAGGAACCCTCGGAACCAGCGCAGGAACAACAGACCGAACCGGTCGATCAGAAAAAAAAGGACATCTACGAGGGTGTGCCCCTTTGGAATACGGAGCAGGACGGAAAGCCGGAAATCAAGCTCCCCGAACTCGTCGGCGATGCGGCGAAACGTGCGGAAGCCGATCTCCGGCCGCTCAACGAAGTCCAGTTCACGCCGATCGACGCCGAGCATTCCTACGCCGACCTCGATCTCGACGTCGTCGACGAATACGGCAAAGTCGTCCGCTTCATCGCCGAAATCGAGAAGAAAACGCCGCGTCTTGCCTGGCGTCGCTTCGAAATCCGCGTCGAGCCCGCCGGGGACCGCAACCTTGCCGGTGATAAACAGAAGACCGCCGCGTCCGTTGCGCCCTCCGCCAATGTCTACCGCTTGACCGGGCAGATTCGCGTCGTCACGTATACTCCGGCAGCCGGTCCCTCCGCATCGGCGAAGGAGAAACGGACGGATGACACCCCCCTTGCCGTCGGCGGCACGGACTTTCTCTCCGTGCTTTACGATTTGTCTCTCCTGCTCCCCGATGACGCGCTCACGAGCCGTTTCCAGCTGCAAAACGACGGCGCCGTCAACCTCTCGATCCAGACGCATAACCTCAAGGCCGACATCCCCGGACACCTGCGGTCTTCTCACTGGAGGCTCGTAAGGGTGCTGCGGAACGTCGCTGACGACATTTCCACGTTCTCCATGATCATCAGGCTGGAAAATCCGCCCCCGCAGCAGGACAGCGTATCCCCGGAAGAGAAAGCCGATACCGTCATGGTGTGGAACATCTTCGATCCGAGGCGCATCCAGAATCTGAACGTCAACAGTGGCCGGCCTGATGGCCGGCCCGGCGCGAACGGCGCTCGCCCGGAGAATGTGGTCTCCGCGGCGGAAACGAAACGGCAGCTGGGAGACGCCATGGGGACCCGCGCCGAGCTTGAGTACAGGCTTCAGGCGCTCGAGCAGACGCCCGGCGCCACAAAAGAGCAGACCGATCTGGTCCGCCAGCGTCTGGAACGCAACGATCAGGAGATCAGGCGCCTTCGGGAACAGCTGAAGGCGCTTCGCCCCTGACGCAGCTTCGGTGAGAGAAAAACGTTTGCGGCGCATTTTCCCGTGTTGCTTGGGGTGACCGGGCGAATTTGCCATAATATACATTGGTACCGGAAAGAAATTAAGGCTGCGAAACGCGATTTCATACGGAAATGACGGTGATAGCCCATGCCGTGCGTTATGGATAACGCGTTACGGCAAAAACAGTGATCGTTAAGGCAATGTAAGTGATCTGTTGCATAACGGAATAGCAGAATATCTAAAAAAGTTAAAAACAAAGTTGATTTTAGCTGAATCATGGGATAAATTATTGTTCCTGTTGTATCCTCGCTTAACGTTCAAAATGAAAAGCCCCCAACCGGAAATACCTACGGAGGATTAAACATGAAAAAGAAAACGGGCTGCATCATCGCCGTGATCATCGCCGCGACCATCCCCCTGGCGGCCGGGCTGTTATTGTTGCTGTATCCTCCGCTTGCCGCGGTCTTTCTGATGGGCAACGTACAGCTCGCAGAACGGAATTCATCCGGGTTCGATATCGAGGGGGTCGTGACGGACGATGACGGGCATCCGCTGAGCGGCGTTACGATGCAGGTGTCTTTCTCCCGGTCGAACATCATGGATTTCAATTCCCCGGATGTGCACAAGGATTACAGGGAAACCGTGAATTCGAAGTTTCATATCCGGCAGAAGCGTTTCACCGGCGTCGAAGTTACTTTCTTCAAAAACGGATATCACCCGGAAACCCTGCGCTTTGATTCCCACGGGGCAGTCCATGAACAGCACGGCATTTGGATCAAGATGGCAAAAAGACAACGCCCTGTCGCGAATCTGCAAAGCGGCGGGGGCACCCTTTCATACAGCATTCAGGATGAGACGAAACAGGTTTGTGAGATCTGGCTGTCCGAAACGGGGGACGTCGATGATTATCGGAAGAAAACGATCGATTCCGGTGCGCTGCCGGAAAGCACCAGATATTTTGACTTCGATTTCAAGCGGTATGAAAACGGCAAAATCATGTACGGCAGTCAGAACAATTCGAATTATATGTACGACGGCGCGCCGTGTCCGGTCGCGTTCATCATACGGTTTCATTCGGATGACCCGGACGATGGCATGATCCTGATGCAGGAATCTGCACCCGACATGAGGCAGGAGGACTTCGACTTTCGAGGCAACACGGCTCCGGAAACGGGATACACGGTAAGAGAGATCGAGATCCCGATGGAGTCGAACAGGGATGTGGAGTATTATGCCAGGAGAATATATGTCTTCCTGAAGTGCGGAGGCCATTACGGGAAAGCGGAGATCTGGCCTGTCCGGATCAGCGTCGATCAAAAGGAAAAGACCTTTACCTCCGCCTGGACGTCCATCGGCATCTCCATCAACCGGACCCCCGGCGACAGAAATGTTACAGCCTGGTGAAAACCGCGGCAGAAACGGATGCTCCAAACTCACATCCCCCCGATTTTTAAGCCTGTACATGCTCCTGCCCTTGATCGTCCTGACCCACAGCATGGCCTGTCCGTCTTACACGCGCATTCCCGCGAAAAACTCTATAAAAAGAGAGGGAATTGACTGGTTATTTCCGGAAAATGCTGTATATTATATGGGCTCGTTTCATTTTTCCTGCAATCGAGGCGGAAACGGGCACCTGACATGCATTTTTCAACGGCAAACAGCCAATCAATAAGGACACACAAATGAACAAGATCACGGACTGGTACGGCTCCAAGGGGCTGACCATGGGCATCGCCGCCGACCACGGCGGATTCGAACTGAAAGCGAAACTCATCCCGTTCCTCGAAGGCAAGGGATTCACCGTGAAGGATTTCGGTCCCACGGTGTACGACGCCGGGGACGACTACTCGGTGTTCGGATCCGCGATGGCGAAAGCCGTCTCCAAGGGCGAAATCCAGCTCGGCATCCTGCTCTGCCGCAGCGGCGCGGGCATGGTCATCACCGCAGACCGCTTCCACGGCGTCCGCGCCGTCGTGGCGTTCTGCAAGGAGAACACCAAGGCCAGCCGCGAGCACAACTGTTCCAACGTGCTGGTCCTCCCCGCCGACTACATGGACGAGGCGAAGATGAAGGAGCTCATCGAAGTGTGGCTCTCCACCCCGTTCTCCGGCGACGCCCGCCACGTGCGCCGCCTCGAAATCCTCGAAAAGCGCACCTACGACGACATCGCGGCGGTCCGTTCCGCCGACCCGGAGATCGCCGCGCTGATCGACAAGGAAGCCGACCGCCAGTTCAATGGCATCGAGCTCATCGCCTCCGAAAACTTCACGAGCACGGCCATCCGCGCCGCGCAGGGCTCCGTCCTGACCAACAAGTACGCCGAAGGCTATCCGCGCAAGCGCTACTACAACGGCTGCGAATTCGTCGACGAAGTGGAACAGCTCGCGATCGACCGCGCGAAGGAACTCTTCGGCGCCGAGGCCGCGAACGTGCAGCCCCACGCGGGCAGCCAGGCGAACATGGCGGTGTATTTCGCGCTGCTGAATCCCGGCGACACCGTGCTCTCCATGAGCCTCGACCACGGCGGCCACCTCACGCACGGCCATCCGATGAACTTCAGCGGCAACCTGTTCCACATCGTGCCCTACGGCGTCTCCGCCGAGACCGAGCGCCTCGACTACGACGAGATCGAACGCCTCGCCATGGAGCACAAGCCCCGCATGATCCTCGCCGGCGCCTCCGCTTATCCGCGCGCCATCGACTTCGCCCGCCTGCGCCAGATCGCCGATAAGGCCAACGCCTTCCTCTTCGTCGACATGGCGCACATCGCCGGTCTCGTGGCCGCCGGTCTCCACCAGAACCCGGTCCCGTACTGCGACGTCGTGACCACCACCACGCACAAGACCCTCCGCGGCCCGCGTTCCGGCCTCATCCTCTGCAAGGAAAAATACCTCAAGGCGATCAATTCCAAGGTGTTCCCCGGCCTCCAGGGAGGCCCGCTCATGCACGTGATCGCCGCGAAGGCGATCTGCTTCAAGGAAGCGATGTCCCCCGAGTTCAAAGCGTACCAGCAGCAGATCGTGAAGAACGCCTCCACGCTCGCCGCCGCGCTCGCCGGCAAGGGATTCCGCATCGTCTCCGGCGGCACCGACAACCACCTGATGCTCGTCGACCTGCGTCCGCGCCACGCCACGGGCAAGGAGATCGCCACCGCCCTCGACAAGGCCGCGATCACGGTCAACAAGAACATGATCCCGTTCGACCCCGAAAAGCCGTTCGTCACGAGCGGCATCCGCATCGGCACGCCCGCCGTCACCACGCGCGGCATGAAGGAGCAGGAAATGCTCCGCATCGCCGATTTCATCGACCGTGCGGCCGCGGCGAAAGACGACGATGCCGCGCTCGCCGCCATCCGCGCCGAGGTGATCGACTTCTGCGCCGACTTCCCGATGCCGGAATTCTGAGCGCATACAGGAGAGCCTGAACATGCTTGACATCAAATTCGTACGCGAGAACCCGGACGCCGTCCGCGAGAACATCCGCAAGAAATTCCAGGACGGCAAACTCCCGCTCGTCGACAAGGTCCTGGAGCTCGACAAGCGCAACCGCGAGATCAAGACCGAGGTCGAGACCCTCCGCGCCAAACGCAAGACCGTCTCCAAGGAGATCGGCAAGTTGATGGGGCAGGGGAAGAAGGACGAGGCCGAACAGATCAAGGCGGAAATGGCGGGCGACGCCGCGCGCATCGACGAACTCTCCGCCGAGGAAGTCCGCGTGGAGGAAGAACTCCTCAAGACCATGATGGTCATCCCGAACATCATCGACGCCTCCGTGCCCATCGGCAAGAACGACACGGAAAACGTCGAGCTGGAACGCTTCGGCGAGCCCGTCGTGCCCGATTTCGAGATCCCGTACCACACGGACATCATGGAGAGCTTCTGCGGCATCGACCTGGACAGCGCCCGCCGCGTGGCAGGCAACGGCTTCTACTACCTCGTCGGCGACATCGCGCGCCTCCACTCCGGCATCCTCTCCTACGCCCGCGACTTCATGGTCGGGCGCGGCTTCACCTACTGCGTGCCGCCCTTCATGATCCGCAGCAACGTGGTCTCCGGCGTGATGAGCTTCGCCGAGATGGATTCCATGATGTACAAGATCGAAGGCGAGGACCTGTACCTGATCGGCACCAGCGAACATTCCATGATCGGGCGCTTCATCGACCAGATCCTCCCCGAGGAATCACTCCCGCTCGCGCTCACCAGCTATTCGCCCTGCTTCCGCAAGGAGAAAGGCGCGCACGGCATCGAGGAACGCGGCGTGTACCGCATCCACCAGTTCGAGAAACAGGAAATGATCGTGATCTGCAAGCCCGAGGACAGCATGATGTGGTTCGACCGCCTCTGGCACAACACCGTCGATTTCTTCCGCTCCATGGACATCCCCGTCCGCACGCTCGAATGCTGCTCCGGCGACCTCGCCGACCTGAAGGTCAAGTCGCTCGACGTCGAGGCGTGGTCCCCGCGCCAGAAGAAGTATTTCGAGGTCGGCTCCTGCTCCACGCTCGGCGACGCCCAGGCGCGCCGCCTGCGCATCCGCGTGAACGGCAAGGACGGCAAGAAGTATTTCGCGCACACGCTGAACAACACCGTGGTCGCGCCGCCGCGCATGCTGATCGCGTTCCTGGAGAACCGCCTCCAGGCCGACGGCACGGTCACGATCCCCGACGTGCTGAAGCCGTACTGCGGCTTCGACAAGCTCGTGCCGAACAAGAAGTAAGCACACTGGCCGACTGAAATACTCCCGGCTGAAACGCCGGACAAATATCGGGCGTCCCCGGCTCATTCCAAGCCCCGGACGCCCGGTTCATGTTTCTCCTCCGGACCTCAAAAAAACGATGTTTGAGGTAAGCTGTTCAAATCGTCTTTCTTTGATAATATCTAGCTGAAAGAGATAATAAGACCTCTGTTATCATGCTCGAGCTCAATACCTTAGAAACTATCGAAAATACTACAGTTTTTTTGGGGGAAAAGACTTGAAACGCGGTTGTGATATGCTATATTGATTGTATTAAAATTATTTTAAAGTCCCTAAAAGTTCTTTTAGAGGGGGAACAATTTACAACCGTCCGGTCTCAGGCGGGCCGGGCAGAAAGAACAGGACCATGAAACATCTTCTTCCCATCCTCACCCTCGCGCTCCTCGGCGCGGCCACGA
This sequence comes from Victivallales bacterium, assembly GCA_045114235.1. Lineage (GTDB taxonomy): Bacteria > Verrucomicrobiota > Lentisphaeria > Victivallales > UBA1829 > UBA1732. The sequence continues at coordinate 21,815 of JBGUKB010000095.1, read as the reverse complement.
CCGCTTCCGCAAATTTCTATTATGACTATTATCAGAATCCCGACCATCCCGCCGAGAAGTCAACCGTGACGATCGATATTGGCGCGGGTCAATACAATCCCTACTCCGACAGTGACTATTTCGGTTATGGTTCTGTGAATTCCGAAACGAATCAAATCGAAGAAGATTTCAGAGTCGTGAGACAAACCAATTGGAGTACCAGCCTTAATTCCGCGGGTGCGAATAATAACTTCTTCCGCATCGAGGTCGGCAAAGATGATGTTCAGCTTTATTTGACCGACTTCGTTTCGGAATTGAATGCCGATACCATGTCCTTCAATTCGAACACCAATGCCCTTTTCAATATGGATATCACGCAGTACGGTTATCGCACGCTGGAGTGGGATGCGGACGCCGGAAAGTATGTTGCCGGTGAATTAAAGCAATTTGACGTTTTCGACCCCGAAGACAACACCAAGCTTTCCGGAAATGTGACGCCGATCGATACCGTCACGAATGAGAACGGAAAAGACGTTACCCGTTACAAATATTCGCTTGGGACCTTCGACAAAGGCGCCGTCATCGAGGTGTATATGAAGAATTCGGAGGGCGGCGAGGTCTTCTCTTATTCCAGTCTTGATGGCGGCGAGTATGTGCCATTTGATACTACCGAGTATAAATATATTGCGACCATGCAAGGCGGTTTTGGCGACGGCGGGTATGTGGTTGCTCCGATCGAAATCGATGACATGGTGGACAGCTACTATTTCGAGGACACGAATTTGTCAAACGCCGGTTATACCCCGTTCGCCACGGACGCCGCAAGGGATGCGGCTTCCGCCAAAGCCATGCCGCTTTCGCAGCTTATTCCCGGTGGCGTTGCCGAAGCGGCAGTTGCTTTCGGCATCTATGCCACGGGTCTTGGAACCGATGTCGGCGGCGGCAACGGTGGCGGCGGCAACGGCGGCGGTTCTGTCGGTGGCCCGCTCCCCGGCGGACTTCAGATCGCTTTGATCGCCGGACTCTTCGGTCTCGGATTCTGGTATATCCGCCGCAGAAAATCCACGGTTGCCTAAATCATCTCGGGTGTACACATTTCATAGAACGGTTATCGATGAAATCCGCCCCGGTTGGGAAACTGACCGGGGCTTTTTTTGTGAACCACAGCCAACCAGGCGTCGGGAAGACGACTTCGCGATGCGGTCCCGGAAAAAATGAAAAAGACAAAAATCATACTGGTCAGTATCCTTGTATCGGTCATTCTGCTCGCATGCCTGGGGGCTCTCGGGTATTTCGGGATCAAGTCGATGCGCCGGAGCCATCTGCGTGCGGAGGCGAGGACAGCCTTTGCCTCGGAGGACTGGAAGAAGGCGGAAAAGCTTCTGAACGAATACGTCGGACTGGATCCCGACAGCGAAGAGGATTACGTCCGTTTGGCACAGGTCTACCGTCATTTCGGCAACACAGGCGAGGAGATGCGCTGCTGGCATCGGGCCAGTACGCTGAATCCGCTGAAGCCGGAGTACTGGGACAATTACGCCGTGTGCGCCATGAATGCCCGCGATTTCCAGAATCTTTATTCATCCCTGAGCCGAAAGATCATCTTGAATGCGGAGCTGTCTGCGAAGGACAAGCTGCGGTACCTCATCTGCGCGGTCATGACGAACCGTGTCAGGGAGGCGAAAAAGTATTATGAGGAGATGTGCAAGGCAGACCCGGAGGCATTCAGGAAGGATGATCTCGGCCGGCTTGCGGAATATGTTGTTACATTCGACAAACTTTCCGATGTCGAGCGCAGGAATTTTATAGACGACGGTATCAAGTCGGACGATCCTTTCGTCCGGCTGGAATCCATCCTGTACCGTGCCACGACGCTTGCCGTTTCAGGAGAGGATGCCGCAACCGCCCTGAAACAGAAGGAAACGCTGCTGAGGCAGGCGGCCGAACTGAACCGGTATGTCGCGACTCCGTTTCTGGTCGATTTCTATTATTCCCACATGGGATTCGGCGCCGTGATCGCGGTCACCGAACCCTATCTGGCAGATATCGAAAGTGTTCCGCTTTCCATTCTTTATGCGGACAGCTGCGTGTACAGCGGGCAGCCGGAGAAACTGAAACCTCTGATCGAACATTTCCGTTCCCTCGGACAGAGATACAGGATGCAGACGGCTTATTTCGAGGCGCTGTACGATTTCGCCCGGGGCGACGACGATTTCGTCAAACACATGATGGAAGTCGGCGGCGCCGTACGGACGGATCTCGCAAACCTGATGAATCTCCAGATCGCGCTCAACAACGACAATGTGGAAAAAGTCGTCGGCATCTTCGAAACGATCATGGCAAAACCGCTGTTCTACGATCTGCGGGAACGGGCCCGTTCCGCGGTCCGCCTCTATCTGGGGAACAAGCTCCAGGTGAGCCCGGAACTAGCCGGTGATCCCCGGTTCATCAAACTTGCCCGGCTTATTCCGGGCCGCAATATAAAGGATCCGTTATTGATGCACGTCCTGATTTCCGACCTGCGGAACAGGAATGTGCTGACCCGGCAGATCCTTGAGGAATACCTCGAGGCATTTCCGGAGGATCCGTATCTTCTTCAGGCGGCCGCCGAATACGAACTTTTCAACGGCAATCCGGAAAAGTGTCTGGAATATACCGAACGATTCTATGCTCTGGAAAAGAAAGAACACTCCATCACGCTCGATCTCCTGCACATGCTCGCGCTGGATCTTACGGGAAAAGTTGACGATGCGACGAAGGAATTCACCGCCGTGGTCGACAATACCGAAATGAATCAGGGAGTCCTGTACCGTTATCTCAGGTTCTGCATTGACCACGAACGCAGGGATGAGCTGTCAAAGATGGCGGACCGCCTGGATGTTTCATCCAAGCCGGACCTGAAGGTGCTGGCTCCGTTCTTCCGGGCGGAGGAACTGCTGCTTCAGGAGAGGAAGGACGAGGCGCTCGCCCTGCTCGAAACGGCAAAAACGGATCACCCGGACTTCGCGTTCCGCGCGGCAAGTCTGTTCCTGCAATACGACCTGCTGGACCAGGCGCTTTCGCGTTTCCTCGCGATGGTCGACAACCATCCCGAAAAGGGAATGGTCCTCGCCAATATCGCCGAGGCCTATCTGGCAAAAGGGATGAAGGCGGAAGCCCTTTCCTATGCGAAACAGGTGTGGGAAACGAATCAGGACGACCGGCTCGGCCAGTTCGTCTACGCGAAGATGCTCGCGGCGAACGGGCAGTATCAGGACGCGGAAAAAGCCCTCAGAATACCGAACCGCAAAGTCGAACTGCCGGATGAGCTCAGGGAGCTTTGGACGGACATCATGCTCCATTGTGTCCGGGAGGATATGGAAAAAGGTCAATTCCAGCGTGCGCTCGACCGCGCCAAGCACTATCTGACCATCTTCCCCGACGATCCCGCGTTTCTGGAATTCAGGACGCGTGCTGAGCAGGAGCTCAAAAAGGCAAAGGAAGCTCAGAATTCCGAACGGCAGTCCGCCTGAAAACCCCTTTTGACAGGATCCTGCACAGGAAAGGCGAGCGGACGAATGAAGCTGAATCTGAAGACCTCGTTTGACAACTGCATGGCAATGCTCGGATTCCTGGCGGTCGCAGCCTTCTTTTTCAGCTGGGGCGGCTATGTTTGCCATGAATTGCTGTTTCATAACACGATCGGGGTGTTGGGCTGGCTGATCGGGGGCGTCCTCCTTGTCATACTTTCCGTGATCGCATGGGGCGTCCTTGTCGGATTGTGGAACCTCAGCAAAAACGCCTGGATGGAGAAAAGAAAATCCGGAGAAGACAGTGATTCGATGCCGAAGGAAGAATCCGTTCGGACGGTCGATCCGTATGAAGTCGCCGTTTTGCCTCAGCCGGAACCGGAAACGGATGATGTCGGCGACGGTGATTCGTCTGCAAGTCGTGAGGGGAAACGGATACGTCACGGAATCCCGTTGAAATACAATGTGCTGATGTGTATTATCTTCCTGCCAGCCGCCGCCCTCATCTGGTATGGCTCCATGCTTGCCGACAAGGAAAAAGAGGAGGCCGAAGCCGCCGCGATCTGTTCGAAGGGCATGACGGCGTACATCGCGAAGGATTACGATGCCGCCGTGCTGAAGTTCAGGAAGGCCGCCGGAAAGGGCAGCGCTAAGGCGAAATACATGCTCGGCGTGTGCTGTTACGACGGCACGGGCGCGGACGAGGACTGGGATGCGGCGTTCCGATGGTTTTACGAGGCCGGGAAACAGGACGACCCGGACGCGCTGTACCGGCTCGGCGTGTGTTGCGAACAGGCGGTCGGCACGGAACGCGACATGGAGAAGGCGCTCTTCTGCTGGGGGAAAGCCGCGAAACTCGGCCATGCGGAGTCGCAATATCGGGTGGGCGAGACCGCGATCACCGAGTTCGGCGAGTCCGACGACGGGATCGCATGGCTTCGCAGGTCCGCGGAGCAGGGGAACCCGTTCGCGATGCGCTTCCTCGGCTTCGTTTTCGAGGGGAAAGACAAGGCGGAGTCGGACGCGTGGTACCGGAAAGCCGCTGAAACACTGTACAAGGCGGCGAAACAGGGCGATCCGCGCGCCCAGCATGACCTCGCCGGGCTGTACCGCGACGGTCTCGGCGTGCCGAAGGACCCCGCTGAAGCGGACAAATGGTTTGTGCTCGCCGCGAAGAACTACCGCGCTGCTGCCGAGCAGGGCGATCCCAAGGCGCAATGTCAGCTCGGCAGATTCTGTATGAAAGGCGTTGGCGTGGAAAAGGATGAGGCGGAGGGCGTCCGGTGGCTTCGCGCCGCCGCCGAACAGGGCTACATGAAGGGAAAGGCTCTGCTCGGTCTGGCGTATTTCGAGGGGAGGGGCGTGAAAAAGGACGAGGCGGAGGGCGTCCGGTGGCTTCGCGCCGCCGCCGAACAGGGCGACCCGGACGCCCAATCATTCCTGGACGCCCACGGGAAATAGGATCGTCCCGATAAAAAAACTGCCCGTCCGATCGCGGATGGGCAGTTCGGCAAAAAGCGGAGCGGATATCCGTTCGGGGCGGAGCTCAGCGGTCCATCGCCTCGACTTCGTCGGCGAGTTTCGCGCGGAGTTTCGCGAGCGCCTGGTTCTGGAGCTGGCGGACGCGTTCGCGCGTGCGATGGATCATCTGGCTGACTTCCTCCAGCGTTTTCGGGCGGCGTCCGTCGAGCCCGAACCGGAGCTGAATGATCTGGCGTTCGCGGGCGTCGAGCTCGCCGAGGAGCGAGAAGAGGCGCTGCACGGATTCCTCGTCGCCGACGATGCGGTCGGGCATCATGGCGTTGCGGTCGGAGATGACGTCCTCGAAACTGCCGTCCTCGCCCTGCTGGATGGGGGCGTGGAGCGAGATGGTCTTCAGGTCGGAGAGACGGAGCGCGGCGACGGTGCGTTCGCTGAGGGAGAGGTTGTCGGCGAGCTCGTTGTCCGTGGGGGCGCGGCCGAGCTGTTCGGTCAGCTTCATGTTCGCCAGCTTGATCTTGTTGATCTTGCCCGCGGACTGCACCGGGATGCGGATCACGCTCGCCTGGTTGGCGAGGGCGCGGCGCATGGACTGCTTGATCCACCAGGCGGCGTAGGAGCTGAACTTCGCGCCCTTGGCGGGATCGAATTTCTCGACCGCGCGCACGAGCCCGAGGTTGCCCTCGGAGATCAGGTCGCAGAGCGGGAGCCCGAATCCCTTGAAATCGTGGGCGATCTTCACGACCAGGCGCAGATTCGCCTTGATGAGCGTGGCGCAGGCTTCATCGTGCAGGGCGCGGTTTTCGCCGTGGATCTGCGCGGCGAGGACTTTTTCCTGTTCGGGGGAGATCAGCGGTATCTGCCCGACTTCGTTCATGTACAGCTTCATCGAGTCGGTCTTCGCGACGAAGCCCTGTTTCGCGGCGGCTTTCGCGTTCTTCTTGTCGAGCTTCGGGTCCCTGGTCCCGCCGGTCATGAACTTGCTGAGGTCGATCGCGGAAACGTCGTCTTCATCCTCGGACTCCGCCTGCGCGGCCTTCGCCTTGAGCTGGACTGCGCCGGGAGCGTCGACCGTGACTTTCAGCACGGACTTTTTGACGGTGCGGAACACGGATTTGCGGCGGGCGGCGGGGACCGTTTCCTTTGCTTCCGCCGGACGGGGCAGGGGAGCGAATACGGGCGTCAGGGCCGGGGCTTCCGAAACGGTCGTGATCGTGACCTGGAAAGCGGGCCTGGCGGACGGGGCAAAGGATCTTGCGGTTCTTTTCATGGACATTTCCTTCTATGGTTGCTGCATTCCCTGGATGCGTGGAGGGTTCATCTGAAAGGCGGACGGAGGCTTTCCCGGAAACTGCCGTGTCTGTCACACGCACGACTCAAAAAAAGACCTCTTCATATATTGGGGGCTTTTTTTGCAAAAAGCGTGAAAAACGGGTTCTTTTTCGATGGTTGCAAAGAAATGAGGTGCTAGAAAGAAGAGGTTCAAAAAAAATATTTCTCTGATTGGCAAATAGTTGAAAAGAAAATAAAAAGAAAATCAAAAAAAAGCAAATAATAAGGACTTAAAACAGCGCTCCCCGGTCCGTCCGAAGATGCCGGAAAGAAGATGCCGGGAGGAAAATACAGGGATGACTCCGCGTCCGTGCCGATGCCTCCCGGAAACCGTTTGTCAGATGCGTCCGGACCTGCCGGAAGATTTCTTCTTCGAGGCGGATGCGGACTTTCTCGTCTTCGACGGCGCGGCGGGCGCTTTCGCCGCCGCAGGCTCGGCCTTCCTGACGGGCTCCGGTTCCGCTGGGACGTCCTTCGGCTGGTAGCGCTTCACGCCGCGCGGATTCAGCGGGTTGATCGCGCTGGGCGGATAGCCGAGTTTCTGGTGGAACTGCTTGGAGAAGAAGAACTGGTCCTTGTAGCCGAGGTTGAACGCCGTTTCCTTCACGCTCACGCCGCGCATGAGCATGTTCACTGCCTCCTCCATGCGGCACTGGATCTGGTATTCGCCGATGTTGTGCCCCATGACGCGCATGAAGTGCTGGCGCAGGGAGGGATAGCTGAGGGGGAGGTCCTTCAGGAGTTCGGGCAGGGACCGGTTGTCCGTGAGGTTTTCGAGGATGATTTTCTTGATCTCGGACGTGATGCGGTCGGAGAAATCCTCGCGGCGGCTCTTCAGGAGCTTGGTGATGAGGACAAACATCTCCAGCGGGATCTTCGACTGGTTCGTCTCGTTGTTCATGAACGAAATGAAGTCGAAACACTCGTTGAGGAGCGCGAGCGAGAGGTCGATGTCGCGCACGGGCGTCTGCGTGTTGACGCAGAAGACGTGCTTGCACATGGCGTAGATCCATTTGTCGTCCTGCCCGGGCATATTTTTCAGCTTCAGATAGCCTTCGCGCTTCTCATCCACTTCCATGTGGTCGGGCGGCGGCTGTCCGCCGTAATCCGCCGCGTCCTCGCTCATGAAATGACACGACATGTAGAATTCGAGCCAGCGGCTGTTCTCCTCGATGTACGTGGCGTGCTTCCGGTGCGGGATGCGGAAGAAGAGCTTGCCGGGCATCAGGGGGTATTCCGTGCTGTCCTCGTCGACGTACGTACCGCGTCCGCGGAGCACGACCGAGACGGAGAAGAGCGGGAAGGACCCGCCGTTCCAGTCGATGGAGACGTTTTCTTTCTTGAGGATGCCGGTGGAAAAGACGTCGCGTCCGATGGTGCGGAAGATGCCGCTGTATTCCCGGTCGAATTTTTTAGGCAGTTCAAACATAACAGAAGTACATGGATAACGGTTTGTTTTACAGAACGTTCCGCCGTTTTTCGAACAGCCGCGGCGGCTCGCTCGGATTGCTTGTCCTAACATAAAATACATGCGATCCGTACAATGTCAAACGAAAAAACAGGAAAAAACGATGATAAAATGTTAAAAACTACATCTTTTGCCCGGTCGAGTCTTTTTTGACGCGGATATGTACTATTTGTTTGTCGATGCAGCTATGCTTCCGAAAAGAATCCCCGTCGGAATCTCGTATATTTCCAACGGGGACTGCTATATTCAGAATCCGTGTCCGAGCGTAGCCGGACACACTGCAAGCAGTGCTGAGGTTGTGCTTTGCTGCGCGAGAGCACGTGCCGGAACGGAGCCCGACATTATTCCGGCACCGCTTGCGGTGTTAGCAAATTCGCGGCAGGAGCTCGCCGCCGGGCTGGGGAAGGAGCGACTGCGCGCCGATCTCGGTGGTCATGACGACCTTTCCGGGGTGGTCGGCCACGACTTCGCCGATGATGGCGGCGTTGGCGGAGTACGGGCCTTTGCGGAGCGCTTCGAGGATGGCCGGCGCTTCGGATTTCGGCGCGAAGACGACGAGACGTCCCTCGCAGGCGAGGTAAAGCGGCTCGAGGCCGAGCATCCCGCAGACGCCGCGGACTTCGGGCGCGACCGGGACGTCGGCGGAATTGAGGCGGATCCCGACTTTGCTCTGGTCGGCGATCTCGTACAGGACGGTGCCGACGCCGCCGCGCGTGGCGTCGCGGATCACGTGGATGTCGTGCGAGGCGTCGATCATGCTCTTCACCGTGCCCCAAAGCGGGGCGCAGTCGCTGGTCACGTCGGCGTCGATCTCGAATTCGTTGCGGGCGAGCAGGATGGTGCATCCGTGGCGGCCCACATCGCCGGTCACGATCACGGCATCGCCGGGTTTCGCGAACGCGCCGGAGGTTCGGACGCCCTCTGTGAGCTGCCCGACGCCGGTCGTAGTGATGAAGACGTGGTCGACCTGGCCTTTGCCCGCGACCTTGGTGTCGCCCGCCACGATGCGGACTCCCGCCTCGTCGGCGGTCTTTTTCATGGCGGCGGCGATCTCTTCGAGCTTGGCGAGGGGGAATCCCTCCTCGATCACGAACGCGCAGGAGAGGTAGAGCGGTTTCGCGCCCATGCAGGCGAGGTCGTTGACCGTGCCGCAGATGCTGAGCTTGCCGATGTTGCCGCCGGGGAACTCGAACGGCGACACGATGAAACCGTCGGTGGTGAACGCGATCTTTCCGGCGTCCACGGGCAGGACCGCGGCGTCGTCGCCGGTGAAATCCGGGTTGGAGAAATGCGCCTTGAAGACGCGGTCGATGAGTTCGGCGGTCTGCTTCCCGCCCGCGCCGTGCGCGAGCGTGACGAAATCGCTGGTGTTCATGTTATCCATTGAGAATATCTCCGTATTGGTAGTAGGCGGAACACGCCCCTTCGTTGGAGACCATGCACGCCCCGACCGGATGGAGCGGGGTGCACGCGGTCCCGAAAAGTTTGCAGTCGGTGGATTTGCATTTGCCCTGAAGCACCTCGCCGCAGCGGCAGGCGGGATTGCTCCGGCCTGTTACGGGCGGCAGGCTGAACTTCAGCCGGGCGTCGTACGCAGCGAACGCCGGGCGCAGCTTCAGGCCGGACATCGGGATCGTGCCGAGGCCGCGCCACTCCGCGTCGCACGGCTCCATGACCGTGTCCATCAGCTTCAGCGCGGCGGGCGAGCCTTCGGGGCGCACCACGCGCGGATAGCAGTTGCGGAAGAACGGTTCGCCGGAGGCGGACAGCCTGACGATGACCGCGAGAGCGGTGAGGATCTCGTCGGCCGTGAATCCCGCGACGACGCCGGACACGCCGAGCTTCACGAGGTCCTCGCAGACGGCGGTCCCCGTGATGGCGTTCACATGGCCGGGGTACAGGAACGCGTCCGCGCTGCCCTTCAGCGCCTTGTAGGCGTTCGGCATGGTCTTGTTCGCGCCGAGGATCGAGAAGTTCGCGAGCCCTTCGGCGGCGGCCTTCTTCACCGCCAGACATGCCGCGGGGACCGTCGTCTCGAATCCGACCGCCAGGAACACGACCTGCTTGTCCGGGTTCTCGCGTGCGAAATCGACCGCGTCCAGCGGCGAATAGACGGTCTTCACTGCCGCGCCCTTGGACCGCGCCCCCGCGAGGCTCATTTCCGAGCCGGGCACACGGATCAGGTCGCCGAACGTGCAGATGACCGCACCGTGTTCGAGCGCGAGCATCACTGCCTCGTCGATGTACCCGGCGGGCGTCACGCAGACGGGGCATCCTGGGCCGGAGATGAGCTCGATCTGCGGCGGCAGGATCCTGTGGATGCCCAGACGGAAGATCTCGTGGGTGTGGGTGCCGCAGACCTCCATGACGCGGAGTTTGCGCCCGTTGTAGGATTCGATGATCTGTTTAGCCGATTCCATCGAGCGACTCCATGATCTTGCGGGATTCGTCCGCGTCCGTATCGGTGATCTTCGCGATGGCGACGCCGGCGTGGATCATGACGTAGTCGCCCGGCTCCAGATCGTCGATGAGGTCCGCCGAAACCTTGCGTTTCGCGCCGGACGCGTCGATGAGGGCGGTGCCGTCCTCAATGCTGACAACTCTTGCGGAAAGACCTACACACATAAGCCGTCTCCTTCTCTGGTTTTTATATGGTTGAATGTAAAAAGGTTGCAGACATTGTTAAAAAGAATGATCGTTTTATTGGGGAATCTGTGTCGTGCCATGCTCTTTTTCCTTTGTTTTCACGCGGTACTCCTCCTCGAGCCGTTTCACATCCTCCAGAATCCCGTCTTGCCATTTACGGTATCCCCGGTATCCGGACTCGCCCGCAATCCTGTATTTCATCTTCACACCTGGATCGCCGCTCGTGATCTCGACCTCGAACGAATCTTTCACTAGAAATTCGGAATTCTGTTTGATCTCATAAATGTCCTTTGCGATGTCGAACACCTTTTGCGGGTCCTTCGCCGTGATTTTGATCCACATGATATAATTCAAGCCGTATCCGCAGTCGGCCTCGGCGAGTTCATATTTCTCCTTCAGCGGATTCAGAATCCGGTAAAAGATCTCGAAATCGTCCGGATATTTACAAGCTTTCACGCTTTCCCCGTAGATAAAAAAAGCAAGATACAGTGTGATGGGATTAAAAAGGAGAATCAGGATTGCGATAAGCGTGTTTTTTGTATGTTTTTTCATAGCGGAATCCTTTATGCCAAGACAGCTGAATGATTTTCAGGGTGGTTCAGATGGTACATGGCGGCGAGCGCCTGGCCCGCGCCGATGCCGCCGTCGTTGGGCGGGATCATGCCGTGCAGCAGCACGCGGAATCCGGCGGCACGCAGCAGTCCGGCGCAGAGCGTCGTGAGAAGGCGGTTCTGGAATACACCTCCGGTCAGCGCGCAGGTGTTCAGCCCGGTGTCCGTGCGAATGGTTTCGCACGTCTTCGTGATCATGGTTGCCAGAGCAGTATGGAACCGGGCGGCGAGCATGTTGGAATCCGCGCCGTCAAGCCGCGCAAGCACGAGCTCCTTCACGAGCGAATCCGTCGGCAGGATGATCGCGCCGGAGGCGTCGCGGTCGAACACTGGGCAGGGCGGGACGTTTCCCTCCTGTCCGGGATGAGCTTCGTTCCATGCCTCCGCGGCGAACTGGAGCGCCATGGACGCTTCGCCCTCGAATGTGGAGGATTTGCGGATGCCGAGGATCGCGCTCACGGCATCGAAGAGACGTCCCGCGCTGGTCGAGACCACACAGTTCAGTTTCCGGTTCAGCATGTTCTTCTGGAACTTGTAGACGCCCGGCGCGCAGAGGTCGAGCGAGGCGACGATGTTTTCCGCCTCTTCGGCAGGGAAAATTCCTGCGATCATGGAAACGGCGATGCGCCAGCCTTCGCGCGCGGAGGCATCGCCGCCCGCCTGCAAAAACGGTTTGATATATCCGGCGCGGGTGAAGCCGTCCGGTCTGGCGCGCAGGAATTCCCCGCCCCAGATCGTGCCGTCGGTGCCGTATCCGGTGCCGTCGAACGACACGCCGATGACCTCGTCCGTGAAGTCGTTTTCGACCATGCAGGAGAGCACGTGCGCGAAGTGGTGCTGGATCTTCAGGACGGGGATGCCGAGTTCGGACGCGACGGCGGAGGAGTTGTATTTCGGGTGCAGGTCGCAGCAGACGATCTGCGGTTTCATTTCGAGCAGTTCGGACATCCGCGCGACCGATTCGCGCAGGGCGCGGACCGTGCGCAGGTCCTCCATGTCGCCGATGTAGGGCGAGGGGTAGAAGAGGCCGCCGTTTGCGAGGCAGAAAGTGTTTTTGAGCTCGCCGCCGATGCCGAGCACCTGGCCGCGGAAATCGCCGGAGACGAAGAACGGCAGGGGCGCGTAGCCGCGCGAACGGCGGATCATGTACGGACGGCCGTCCAGCCAGTCCATGACCGAATCGTCCGCGCGGAGGCGGATCCGGCGGTTGTGCGACAGGATCACGTCGCAGAACCCGGCGATCTCGGCGAGCGCGTCCTCGTCGCTGCGGCAGATGGGCGCGCCGGAGACGTTGCCGCTGGTCATGACGAGGCAGTCGGGCATGGTCAGGTCGTCGTTGAAGTGGAACAAAAGCATCTGGACAGGCGCGTACGGCAGCATCACGCCGAGTGTCGGGTTGCCGGGTGCGAGGACGTCCGGGAGCGTACTCTCCGGGCGTTTGCGGAGCAGGATGATCGGTTTCTGATGGCCGTCTAGTATCTCCTCCTGGCCGGGCAGGATCGCGCATTCGCGGCGGACCGTCTCCAGCGAGTCCATCATCACGGCGAACGGCTTCATGGGACGGCGCTTGAGTTCGCGCAGACGCGCCACGGCCTGAGCGTCGCGGGCGTTGCAGCACAGATGGAATCCGCCGATGCCCTTGATCGCGACGATCTTTCCGTCGAGGATGGCGCGGCGGGCGGCGGTGATCGCCTTCGCGTTGCGTTCGGGGCGTCCGATGAGGTAGACTTCCGGGCCGCAGTCGTGACAGCAGACCGGCTGGGCGTCGTAACGGCGCGACTCCGGCGAGGTGTACTCGGTCTCGCACTGTGGACACATCGGGAAATACCCCATGCTGGTGCGTTCGCGGTCGTACGGCATGGCGTCGAGAATGGTCAGGCGCGGGCCGCACGCGGTGCAGTTGATGAACGGGTGCAGATAACGTCGGTTGGCCGGGTCGAACAGCTCCTGTTTGCACAGGTCGCACGTGGCGATGTCCGGCGAGACGAAGATGTCGCCGGTCTCGTGTTCGCTCTCGATGATCTCGAAGGTCGGGTAGGACGGTTCCAAACCAGTACGGGAAATGATCTTCAGGATCGCGGAACGCGGCGGGGCTTCGTGTTCGAGCGCGAGGCGGAACGCCTTCATCGCTTCCTCGTCGCCCTGGGCGTGAACTTCCACGTACGAACCTTTGTTCGCGACGCTGCCGGTCAGCCCGGCGCGGACGGCGATCCGGCTGACGAACGGCCGGAACCCGACGCCCTGGACGACGCCGTAGATGCGGAAGATCGTGGTGGAAACGCTGGGCGTGTTCATATCATTTCACCTCGTCGAGCAGCCGCCCGGAGACGGCGAAATGCGGGAAGTCGATGATGTGGAAACTCTGCGTCCGGGGCAGGGCGACACGCAGACGGCTGTCGCAGACGATCGCGTCATAGCCGCCGTTCGCGACCGCTTCGATGAACGCCTCCTCGCTCTCGATATGGAAATCGTTTTCGCGCATGAATTCCGGTTCCATGATGAACCAGGACGCGACCGTGACCTGCAAGGCGGCATCATGCTTCAGGATCGCGTCGCGGACGGCGTTTGCAGCGAACTGCTGATGAATGACAAGCGTCTTTTTTCCGGCGAGCGCGGGCAGGGCGTCGAGCACCTGTTCAGGCAGCCACGGACACCGTACCTCATAGGGAGTACCAAACGTTTTTTGCAGATACTTCGCGGCGGCGAGTCCGGCGGGCGAAACGACGATGTTTTTTGCGGCGGCGGAAGCGGCGCGGACATCGTCGAGTCCCGCGCCCATGCCGTAGCATTTCACGACCTTCCAACCGTCTTTCTTAAGCTCGTTAGCAATCAAATCTCCGGCGTCAAGCGTCGGGAAATCCAGCGGCGACGCGCCGAGGATGCCGACCATGCCGGGATCAACAGGAAGTTTCTCGGTCGCAAAGGTCTTGAAAAGCTCCAGCCAGGCGTCGGACGCGCCCCGGTCGTAGTGGCGCGTCCCGGTCGTCGGGACCGTGATCGCGGGCAGCCCGGTACGTTTCTCCGCCATGCGTTTCAGCGCCTTGAAATCGGTCGCAATGATCGCGGGGACCGGGGTGCCGATGATGGCGGAGAACTTGAGGCCGGAACCGTCCATGGCGGACTGGAGCTTGGAGACGAGCTTGTCGTCGCGGCCGAGGATGGCGTCCATGTCGCGGAGCCCGGCGCTGAAGACGGCGCTTTTGCGGATGAACCAGCGCGGTTCGTCGAAGCCGCAGATGTTCCCGGTGCAGCCGCCGGCGTCGCAGATCACGATGAGCCCGCCGAAGTCGAAGAGCGCGGAAACGGCCCCGGACTGGTCGGGCGCGAACGGCGAAAGGTGTTTCAGAAGGCTTTTCATCGTGCCGCCTCCTTTCCCGAAAGCGCCATGCCGAGCACGTCGAAGAGCGCGGTGACTCCGGCGTAACCGAAGGGCTGCTGTTCCTCGTTCCACGGTACGCCGGGCAGAGCCGGATGATAATACATCGCGTCGCGTCCGATGACCGTGTCGCAGTGCGAATCCGCGCCGTCGTAGAACATCATGGACGGGGCGAGATTGGAATAGATTTTCGTGTCGGGGCTGAGCGCGGCGATCTTTTTTACATAAACGAAGTTGGAGCCGCCGACTGTTCCGAATATCTCGGAGACGGCGAATCCGTTGCGGATCAGCGAGAGCGAAAGCTCGAACGGGTCGGCGTTCAGCCATTCGCCCACGGCAAACGTGCGGTGCCCGAATCTGTCGCGGAAATCATTGATCGCCTGTTCGGCGCGTTCGCGGTACGGCGCATCGTCGAACTCCGCGCCGACTGCCTGTCCGAGCAGACGGTACTGGTTCGCGATCTTGTCCGTCTGGTAGAGGCGGGCGAGCTCGATAGACGGGATGCCCAGTCTTTTTTGCAAATCGGCGGCGGCGTGGCGGGCTTCCTGATTGAGCACGAGATTGAAGTTCGCCTCCGCCATCGCCTGATATTCTTCGAACGTGGCGCAGCGGGAGATCTCGCGGATCGCGCGGACTCCGGCGGATTTCAGCAAAGTGTACAGCTCGGCGTCGTCGCGCAGAGGCGAGAAGAACCCGAGGATGTTGACGGAGGTCGGGACTTTTTCGCGCGGCTGGAGCAGGGAGTAGACCGAACGCCGCACCGAGACCATCGGCGGCAGGCGGCCTTCGCGGGTCAGCGCGTACATGTAGCACGGCACGACCGGCACGCCGGCGTAGTCCGAGGCCTTCCGGCAGACGCGTTCCATATCCGTGCCGAGCAGGGCGTCCACGCACGTGATGCAGATCATGACCGCGGACGGACGCGTCGCGCAGGAGTCGCAGACTTCCTTCACCGCCTCCGGGATGCGCGCCAGATGGCGCCCCGTCACGATGTCCGTGTCGTCCTGCATGAGGTAGAAGAACCGTTCGGCGAGGGACGCCTCGCAGCCGAGCGCGGAGGTGTTGCGTCCGCAGCACGCCGGGGCGACCAGCAGCATGACCGATCCGGGCACGGCGAGGCCGGCGCGTTTCACGCCGAATCCCTGCGCGCCGGGCGAGTTGAACGCCAGCGTGGCGGGGGAGCTGTAGATGAGATGGGCGGAGGACAGGAGTTCGGGCGGGATGTCGTCTTTGCCGCGCGCCGCGAGTTCGGCCGCCGTGATGGAGTACGCGTGGTTCATGCGGATCCTTTCTCCTCGTCGAGAAGGAGTTGCGCGAGCGCGAGGAAGCGTTTGCTCACGTCGAGCTCGGGATCGCCCTCGACGACCGTCTTGCCCATGTCCTCGTACCGGATGATGTCGTCGCTGCGCGGGATGTCCGCCACAATGGGGAGGCCGTTCGCGTCGGCGAAGGCGAGCACTTTCTCCTCCTCGCGGTCGACACTCCGGCGGTTCAGCACGATGCCGCGCACGGCGGCATAGCCGCGGTCCTCGAAATTGTGCACGGCGCTGTTGATATTGTTGGCGGCGTAGAGCGCCATCTTCTCGCCGGAGGTCACGATCAGGACCTGCGAGGCGTACCCTTCGCGGATCGGGGCGGCGAATCCGCCGCAGACCACGTCGCCCAGCACGTCGTACAGCACCACGTCGGGCTTGTACGTTTCAAACAATTTCAGGTCGGCGAGCAGGCTGAACGTCGTGATGATGCCGCGTCCGGCGCAGCCGAGTCCGGGGGTCGGGCCGCCCGTCTCGATGCACAGCACGCCGCCGAATCCGGTCTTCGCGATCTCCTCGATGCGTTCGGGTTCGCGGTCGTGTTCGCGCAGGAAGTTCATGACGGGGATCACGGGGTCGCCGCCGAGCAGATTGATGGTGGAGTCGGCCTTCGGGTCGCAGCCGATCTGGATCACTTTCTTGCCGAGGCGCGCGAACGCCGCCGCGAGGTTGGATGTCACGGTCGATTTGCCGATGCCGCCTTTGCCGTATATCGCGAGTTTCAGCATGTTAAAACCTCCAGGGAAGGGGACGGTCGATCAGGTTCAGGGATTCCTTGCGGTAGCATCTGCCGGAGAACGCCTCGTGGGGGAGGCGGTGGAACGGGATGTCCGGCGGGCAGACGGGCGCGTACATCGGGTCGGCGATCACGCCGGACGATGCGGCGAACGCTTCCGCGGCGGCGTCCTCGTCGAAGATGCGCAGGTCGCCGGGTGCGAGCAGACGGTCCTCCGCCTCCAGCGAGCACAGCACGCGGCACGGCGCGCCGAGGTCGGATTCGATTGCGGCGGCAAGCGAGCCGGAGAAGACGGTTTCGCCGGGGATGACGAGCTTTTTGCCGGGTGTCGAGGCATCGCGTGCCGCGCAGGGCAGGGCGCATTCGCCGTTTCTTATCGCGGTTTTCAGCGCGGACGCGAGCTTGGCGGAGAAACTTTTTCCAATCGGGACGCCTGCGACCCACGGCGTGCCGAAGCGCTCCCGGAGGAGTTCGGCGGTCGCGATCCCGCAGGAGGACACGACGAGGTTGACATGGGCGGCGGAGGCACGGCGGATGTCGTCGAGCGTGCTGCCCATCGCCATGCAGGAGACGAGTTCGAATCCGGCGTTCTTCAGCCAGTCGATGATGGATTCGACCGTGCCGTTGATCGAGAAATCCAGCGGGGTCGCGCCGATGATGTTCGCGGAGGGCGCGTCCGTGCGGGGGAGCTTGTCGGTGCAGAACCGCGACACGACGGCCTCCAGCGCCTCGGAGGCTCCGGTCAGGTAGGAGTGCATGCCGCTGGTGTGGAGCCCGAACGCCGGGATGCCGGTGCGGGATTCGACCTCGGCGGCGATGGCGGGGAAATCGGTCCCGGCGAGGAGCGGGACGGGTGCGCCGCAGAGCGCGATGAAGCGCGGCGAGAGGTCCTTCGCGGCGGACGCGACGTCGGAGATGAGCTTTTCGTCGTTGCCGAGGATCGCGTCGGCCTCCGTGAGGGCGGAGATGTAGATCATGCTGTCCTGACGGTACCAGCGTGGTTCGTCGTGCGTGGAGTAGGTGGAATTGCAGCCGGAGGCGTCGTGGACGACGACCATGCCGCCGAGTTCGTACAGCATGGAGCACACGCCGGAGGTGTCGGCCGCGTGGATGGAGATGATTCTGGCGGTCTGTTTCATAAGCAGCTCCTGCATCCGAGGCCCTTGTGCTGGATCACGGCCTCGGTGTCCTGTTCGTGCGCTGCGGCTTCGATCATACGCTGCGCGAGGCGCGCGACGCCGTCGAATCCGTACATGCCGCCGCCGGAAACGATGTTCACGAAGTGCTTCGTGCCGCTGAAATACGCGGCCTTCTGCCCGATCGCCAGCACGTCGCTGGATTCGTGGACGCCCTTGCCCGCGAACCGCATCTTCACATTGACCGTGGCGGTCAGAAGCAGGTCCGGGACGAGCGCGCGGAGACGTTCGAACGCGGGGCGTTCCTCCTCGATCATGGCGTCCGTGTAGACGCGCGTCACGCGGAAGCCGTGTTCGGCGAGGAGCAGGGCGAGTCCGACGGGACGCGGCGTGGCGGTGTAGTCGATCTCGACCGGGGTGTCGCCGATGGCCGATTTCGCCTGTTCGAGCGCGCGGACGGCGTTCCGTTTCGCGTCGGTCCAGTCTGGT
The DNA here is from genome assembly GCA_045114235.1 of Victivallales bacterium. Taxonomy (GTDB): domain Bacteria; phylum Verrucomicrobiota; class Lentisphaeria; order Victivallales; family UBA1829; genus UBA1732. The sequence goes on along the minus strand of JBGUKB010000095.1, from coordinate 3,741 downwards.
GCGGCGATGCCAAGCGCGTCGGCGAGGGTGTTCAGATTGCGTTCGATCTCGTCGAAATCGTAGGAAAGCGGCAGATAAAGATGTTTGCGTCCGAGGCGTTTTTCGAGCTCGTCGCCGGACGCCTTCGCGGTCGGCAGATAGGTGATGTTCAACGCGCTTTTCGCCATGCGCATGTATTCGTCATATGTCCTGCACAGCGTGATGTCGCGGAGTTCGCGTCCGGCGTTTCTGATGAGCTGGACGAGCTCGCTGGTTTCGTCGGTCGGACGGTCGTTGCCGATGAGGTTCACGGCGTTTCTGTCGGCGGGGCAGGGCATGAACGGCGCGTAGAGCTGGCGGCGCATGAGCTGGTCGGGCGTGAGCCCGCTTTTCCGCATGGTCGGGTTCATGTAGCAGTCGATGAAGTCGATGTCCGGGAACATCGCGCGGAGTTCGTTCAGCATGACCTCGAAATCGCATCCGGCGAAGAGGTGCACGCAGCTGATGAAGAGCAGGACCGCGCGCGGCTTCTCCGGCAGCTTGCGGATGATCTCCGCCGTGCCGTCCACGATGTTGCGTTCCAGCGAGCCGTCGAACAGGTCGTTCTGGTCCACGGAGATCCACGACATGCGGTCCATGGCGATCATTTCGGCGGCGGTCAGGATCACGCCGCGGAGGCAGCCCTGCGCGCAGGCGAATACCTGGTGCGATTCGGGGATCAGCATGCCCGTGTGGACGATGTTCCACGGGCCGCGGGCGGGCGCGTTGTATTCCAGGCCGGAGACGAACGGCACGGGGAACGCGGCGTCGCGGATCGCGACCTCGGCCCCGGTCATGTCGTCTTCTCCGTTCAAGCGTTTCAGCATGGCGCGTCTCCTTTCCGGGCGGCGGCGAGCACGGCTTCCGCGAGCGCGCGGTACTGCGCGGCCATCGGACTCTCCGGGAACGCGTGCACGACGGTCTTCCCGAGCTGTTCCGCCTGCTGGACGGTCTCGCTCCAGTCGAGCGCGCCGACGACGGTCGAATCGAAATCCGCCGCCAGTTTCGCGGCCTTCGCGTCCTCGTCCGGCGCGTTCCGGCGGTTCAGCACAAATCCGCCGAGCGAAGCGTAGCCGCGCCCCCTGAAATTCTTCACCGCCATCGCGATGTTCGCGGCGGCGTAGATCGACATCGTTTCGCCGGAGGTGAGGATGAACACGCGGTCGGCGTAGCCTTTGCGCATCGGCATGGAGAACCCGCCGCAGACCACGTCGCCCAGCACGTCGTACAGCACCACGTCCGGTTTGTACGCGTCGTACGCGCCCTTCTCCTGAAGCTTCTCCAGCGCGGTGATGATGCCGCGTCCGGCGCAGCCGAGCCCGGGCGTCGGACCGCCCGCCTCCACGCAGATCACGCCGCCGTCGCCCTCGCGGACCATTTCGTCGAGCGTGAAATCGTTGTTGCGTTCGCGGACGAGGTCGAGGATGGAACGGATGCGCGCGCCGCCGTGCAGGGACGCGGTGGAGTCCGCCTTCGGGTCGCAGCCGATCTGCATGACCTTGAGGCCGTTCGCGGCGAACGCGGAGGCGAGGTTCGATACGGTCGTGGATTTCCCGATGCCGCCTTTTCCGTAGAATGCGAGTTTCAGCATGACGTTTCTCCGTAATCCCCGCGGGTGACCTTGACCGAGTAGCCGATCCGCCGCAGGCGCGCCTGCAGATCGGACGTCGTGATGTGCGTGTCCACGTCGACCGCGGTTTTGTTGTTGTAAAGCATGTATTTGGCGCGGACCTGTTCCGGCGACAGGTTCGGCATGATGACGTTCGCTCCGGCGAGCACGCCTTTTTCGCGTCCGACCGGGTCGAGCGAGCCGAGGGCGGTCGTGGCGGGCAGCAGCACGTCCGGGAGCAGGATGCGGCACAGGCTGAGCAGGAAAAGCGTGAGTTCCACGCTTCCGGCTGGTTCATTTTTGAACGGCGTGTCGCAGTGGGGGATGAAGGGGCCGATGCCGATCATGGCGGGGCGGAACTCCGTGATGAACTCCATGTCCTTCGCGAGCGTGTCCGGCGTCTGGTACGGCGAACCGACCATGAATCCGCATCCTGTCTGGAATCCGATCTCTTTCAGGTCGCGCAGACACTGCATGCGGCGTTCCCAGCTCTGGTTCGGCATGTGGAGTTTCGCGTAGTGCTCCGGATCGGCGGTCTCGTGCCTCAGGAGATAGCGGTCCGCGCCGGCGTCGAACAGCATCTGATACTCCGCGCGTTCCAGCTCGCCGACGGACAGCGTCACGGCGCAGTCCGGGTGGTTCGTTTTGAGCGTGCGGACCAGCGCGGCGAGGCGTTCCGGCGAATATGTCGCATCCTCGCCGCTCTGAAGCACGAACGTGCGGAACCCGTATTCGTATCCGGCATCGCAGCACTCAATGATCTCCGCCTCGGTCAGACGGTACCGCTCGAAGTTCAGATTTGACTTGCGGATGCCGCAGTACAGGCAGTCGTTGCGGCAGACGTTGGAGAACTCAACGATGCCGCGCACGAAGACGTTGTGCCCGAACCGAGCCGTGGCAAGCCCGCGGGCGATCCCGGCGGCGTATTCGCGGTCGGAGTCGTCCCACGTGGAGAGCAGCGCCGTCCACTCCTCGTGAGGGAGGCGCTTCTCCTCATTCAGGCGGTCGATCCTGAGCTCGTTCTGTCGTTTCCGTGCGTTCATGGCGCGCTTTCTTCCTGCGGTTTCCGCAGCCGTTCCTCGTCCGGCTTTCGCCGGGAAAAAGAATCGGCCGCGATCCCCTGGTGAAGGATCCGGCCGTGTATGGTTGATCGGAGACTGCGCGGACCGCATGAATCATGCGGTTCCCGCAGTCCGATCCGATGCCGCACGCTCGGTCTTCCGTCTCAAATTCCTTTTCGACGTCAGGGGAGAGTTTGTTATCTGATCGGATGAATCCGGTCCCGGCTTGCCGGGCGCGGACTCAGTGAGTTGTTATGAGGTTGGAGTAGACGGCTTTCGCCGTGACTCCTTCGATGCGACCGAGTTTTCCGGCCAAAGCGTTGATCTTGTCCGGCGGCGCATCGATCACGATGCTGATGACGTTCACGTTCCTTTCGCGGTAGGGCAGGCCCATGCGGCCCACGATGTACGGCCCGAAATCGTGCAGGAGTGTGTTGATCTGCTCCGCGGAGTCGAAACTCTCCGCGAGGATCGCCAGTACTGCCACACGAGTTTCCATTGCGATTCCGTTCCGTTGTTTGCGGTTGAAAAGATTACCATCTAATATATCACGTGTGCGTGTATGATGCAAGCGCGGGAACGAAAAAAGTCCGAAAAGAGCATGTTTTGTTTCGGTCGGCATACCGTGTGGATATATGAATATTGGAATTTGCTAAATAATCCGAAATTCCAAAAAAAGAATTAATATCTCTTCTTTTTAGAGAATAATCAATATTACCGATTTTTTTACGTGAATTAACCTTGACTTTTGCTCGGATGGGTGGTATACTATCGGTGAAATGCACTTTTTGCTGTTGAAAACAGCTCAAAAATGCGTTTGCGTTCATCAAAATAACAGTCAACCTCTCCTCATTTATCAACCCCCAAACATAATGGAGTTTTTATGAAACGTTATGTCCAATCGGCGGTCGTCTCCTGTTCGGTTCTCGCAGGGGCGCTCTTCCTCGCAACTTCACTTTCGGCACAGGCTCCGGCTGGCGGCGCGCCCGCAGGCGGTCCCGGTGCTGCTCCCGGCGGCGCGCCCGCGATGGGCGGCTTCGGCGGCGGCATGGG
>JBGUKB010000094.1:0-7688 GCA_045114235.1 Victivallales bacterium | reverse complement strand
TCCGGGATCCAGCTCAGCACGCGCTGCCACCTCATCATGCCGTGGCACAAGCTCATCGACGCCTTCAAGGAGGATTCCGCGAAGGGCGACAAGAAGATCGGCACCACCAAGCGCGGCATCGGCCCGGCGTACTCCTCCAAGGCGGACCGCACCGGCATCCGCGGCGGCGAAATGCGCGACCTCGCCCGCTTCGAGAAGCATTTCCGCGACAACGCCGAAGCATACAACCGCGAATACGTCCCGATGGGCGGCGCCCAGCTCGACGTCGAGGCCGCGTGGAAGGAAGTCGTCGCCGCGCGCGACGTGCTGGTCCCCCACCTCGCCGACACCGTGGTCACGATCAACGAAGCCAACGCCAACGGCGTGCACGTCCTGCTCGAAGGCGCGCAGGGCGCGTTCCTCGACATCGACCACGGCACGTTCCCCTATGTGACCAGCAGCAACACCACCAGCGGTGGCGCGTGCACCGGCACCGGCCTGCCGCCCCGCGCCATCACCGAGGTTTGGGGCGTCCTGAAGGCATACTCCACGCGCGTCGGCGAAGGTCCCTTCCCGACCGAGCTCTTCGATGAACAGGGCGAATTCCTGCGCGCGCAGGGCGGCGAATTCGGCGCCACCACGGGCCGTCCGCGCCGCTGCGGCTGGCTGGACGCTGTCGCGTGCCGCCACAGCTGCATGGTGAACGGCGTGGATTTCCTCGCGATCACGAAGCTGGACGTGCTTGATAAGCTCAAAGAGATCAAGATCTGCACCGCCTACAAGATCGGCGACAAGACCGTCACCACGTTCCCCGAGGATGTCTACGACCTCGCCCGCGTCGAGCCCGTCTACGAGACCATGCCCGGCTGGGAGACCTCCACGACCGGCATCCTCGACTGGAACAGCCTTCCCGCCAACGCCCAGAAATACCTGAAACGCATCGCCGAGCTCACCAAATCGAAGATCGGCATCGTGTCCGTCGGTCCCGACCGCAATCAGACCTTCCGCGTCTGATCCGCGCGGCCGCAGGGAAACCGCAGGAGGGGCGCATCATGGCGGAACGGAAAAGGCGGCGCAAGCTCTCCGGGACGGTCAAAAAGCCGGAACGCGAAGAGACGAACGCGCAGATCCTGCGCGGCGCGATCGTGCGCTTTTTCGCCCGGTTCGACCTCATGCAGATCATTCCGCTGGCGCTTCTCCTGACCATCGGAATGTGCTTCGTCCACAGCACCGGCCAGCAGGTCGGCGGGCATCACGTCGAGCTGTTCGGACGCCAGTGCGTCTATCTGGCGGTCGGCCTGGCGCTCTGGTTCATCTTCATCATGCTGGACTACCGCTGGATCGGGCTTTCCACCCTGCTGTTCTACCCGATGGTCATCGCGGTGCTCGTGCTTGTGCTGCTGTTCGGCCCGGTCCGCAACAACACCCGGCGCTGGATCGACGTCGGCCCGTTCAGCCTCCAGCCGTCCGAACTCGGAAAAATGGCCGTGCTCTTCGCCGTCGCGTGGCTGGCGTCGCTGAAAAGAGTCAACATCAACAAGATATGGTGGATCGCCCTGGTCCTGTTCCTGACCGGGGTTCCGTTCCTCCTGATCTACAAGGAACCCGACCTGGGGACCGCCATCGTCCTGATCCCGCTCGCCGCCGCGATCCTCTTCGCCGCGAACCTGCGCTGGATCTACATCGCCGTCATCGCGGTGTTCTGCATCGGCGGCCCCGTCATCGCCTACAAGACCCCGATCCTGAAGAACTACCAGAAAAAACGCATTGCAATGTTCCTGGACCCGGAAAGCGAACGGTTCGGCGGCGGCTGGAACGTGATCCAGGCGGAGATCGCGGTCGGCACGGGCGGCATGACGGGCAAAGGCTACCGCCAGGGCACGCACACCATGCTCGGCTACCTGCCGCCGAAAGTCGCCGACTCCGACTTCATCTTCCCCGTCATCGCCGAGGAAACGGGCTTCGCGGGTACCTTCTCCCTCATCCTGCTCTACGGACTGCTGCTCTTTTCCATCCTGCGGACGGCGCTGCTGTCCTCCGACCTGTTCGGACGGTATTTGTGCGTCGGCATCGCCGCCATCCTCATGACCCATGTCTTTATCAACATCGGCATGTGCATCCGGCTGGTCCCCGTGACGGGACTCCCGCTGCCGTTCATCAGCTACGGCGGCACGTTCCTGGTCGCCATGCTGTGTTATCTGGGCATCGCGCAAAGCGTATACGCGCACCGGAACGATCCGTCTTCCATCGACGTGAACAACTGACCCGCCTTTTTTTGTTAAACAGCTTGCAATAAATGGGTTGCCGGTTCATGTGCCGGAAATGACGGATTGACGGCGGAAAATGACGGATACACCGTCAATTCTTTGATTTTCAGCGGATTTCGCGCGCCAGGACAGGTCGGAACCCGACCGCCGTGTCGCTTTCGTTCGGCGGCATGAAAAAGCGGTACGCGGAACGCAGTTTCTTCGGTTCCATGCCCCAGTCGCCGCCGCGGATCACGCGGCACGCCGTCTCGGTGGTCCAGGTGCCCGCATCGAACGGACGGTAGCGCGTAAACCCGACGCTGACGGGGTCGCGTTTGATCGGGTCGGGCCCCGCCATCTTCGGGTCGGAATATGCCTTCGGGTCGTACCAGTCGTAACACCATTCGGCGGCGTTGCCGGACATGTCGCAGAGACCCCAGGCGTTCGGCTGAAATGCGGCAACGGGCGCGGTCACGCGGTGTCCGTCGTCGTCCGCGGCCCCGGAAATCGGCGGCAACCGCCACTGGAACCGTTCCGCGGATTTGTAATCCAGTCCGTTCGCGTACTTCGCCCCCTCGTTTCCGAACACATCCCCCCAGTAATAATTGGTGGGCGTCCCGGCGCGGCAGGCATATTCCCATTCGGCCTCTGTCGGCAGGCGGTATTCGTAGCCGGACGGGATTCGTCCGGCGGCGCGTTCGAGCTCCGTGAGCTTGCGACAGTACATGACGGCCTGGTCCCAGCGCACGCGGACCGCCGGCTGGGAGGGAAGATTGAGGCGGAACTCGCCCCATTTGAGCGAATTGAATCCGGGGATCAGCATCTGCATCTGGCGGTTCGTGACCTCGGTCCGGGCGATCCAGAAAGGATGCGAGATCGTGACCTCGCGGACCGGCATCTCATCGTCCAGCGACCCGCCCATCCTGAACTTGCCCGCCGGGATCCCCGCCAAGTCAAGATGCGCGGACGGCACGATGAAATCCTCGCCGGGCCGTCCCGGGTCGGCGGGCAGCGATGCCTTCGCGAGTTTTTCGATTTCCTCTTCATCGCGTCGGTTGTCCCGTTCGGCATTTTTGAGCTCGTCCCGCGGAAGCAGCGGCATCACGGATTCGGTACGGGCGTTCACTATGCGGACAAGGAGCGCCGCGCGGTCGTGCGGAGACAGCGAAGCGTCGGCGAGGCCGGATTCGAGCCGGGCGATGGTTTGTTTCGCCTCGTCCAGGCGTTTCGCCTTCGCCTTCGATTCCGCATGGTATGAAATGCCGCTGTACACGAGGAACGCCCCCACGCAGAGCACGAACAGCGCCATGAATATCTTGAAGATGCGGAGCTTCGCCTCCTCGTGCTGGAGTTCGGCGCGGAGACGCATGGTGGTCACGCCGGTGCTGCCGGGCGGGAAGAACGGTTTCGGCTTGCCGGAAGCGGCGGGCCGGGATGAGCTGTCGGGATTCGGATTCATACTGGAGCCTTGTTGAACCGTGAACGGATCATGCGGGCGGGAGTTGCGCCGTCCGCAGGGGTAATATAGCACAAAAACCGAAAAAAATCGAATGGAAAAGGTGAAAAAGCGGCGAATATGCTGTATATTGTATGCAGAACTATGTTTTATAACCGGATCCGGGATTTATGGAAAACACGTTTGACGTCATCGTGATCGGCGGAGGACATGCCGCCTGTGAAGCCGCTGCGGCCTCCGCACGGCTCGGCGCGCCGACACTGATGCTCACGATGAATCTGGACCATATCGCGCAGATGAGCTGCAATCCGTGCATCGGCGGTATCGCGAAGGGCCATCTCGTGCGTGAGATCGACGCCCTCGGCGGCCTCATGGGAAAGATCGCCGACGCCGCGTCCATCCAGTTCCGCATGCTGAACCGGGCGAAGGGGCCCGCCGTGTGGTCCCCGCGCGCCCAGTGCGACAAGGCCTGCTACCAGCGCGCCATGAAGCATATGCTGGAGCAGACGCCGAACCTCACGATCCGGCAGGAGGAGGCGGTCGATTTCGTCACGGACGGCGATGCCGTCGCGGGCGTCGTGACGCGCCTCGGCAACACCTACCGCTGCAAGGCGGTCGTCGTGGCGACCGGGACGTTCCTGCACGGGCTGCTTCATTACGGGCTCACGCATTTCTCGGGGGGGCGTTCCGGCGATCCCGCCTCGGATTTACTGCCGGAAGCCATCCGCGGCCGCCTCGGACTGAAGATGGGCCGCCTCAAGACCGGCACGCCGCCGCGCGTGCTCGGCAGCTCCGTGGACTTCAGCCGCATGGACGTCCAGCCGTCGGAAAAAGACCTCGACGAACATTTCTCGCATTTCGGCTTCGAGGACGTCACGCCGCAGGTGAACGAACACGACCTGGACTGCCGCATCACCTGGACCACGACCGCCACGGCGGATCTCGTGCGCGACAACCTCGACAAGGCCCCGATGTACAACGGACTGATCGAGGGCATCGGCACGCGCTACTGCCCCTCGTTCGAGGACAAGGTCGTGCGGTTCCCCGACCATGAACGCCACCTCATCTACCTCGAGCCGGAGGGCGAGGCGACCGACGAATACTACGTGAACGGGATTTCGACCAGTTTGCCGCCCGAAGTGCAGGAGGGCATGCTGCATTCCATCCCCGGCCTCGAACACGTCCGCATCCTGCGCTACGCCTACGCCATCGAATACGACTACGTCGAACCGGCGCAGATGGACCGCACGTTCGCCGTGCGCGCCTGGAAGGGGCTGTACCACGCCGGACAGATCAATGGCACGAGCGGATACGAGGAGGCCGCCGCGCAGGGGCTCGCCGCCGGACTGAACGCCGCGCGGTTCGCTGCCGGGCTGGATGGCGTCGCGTTCGGGCGAGACGAGGCATATCTGGGCGTGATGGCGGACGACCTGGTGACCAAGGAGATCAAAGAGCCGTACCGGATGTTCACCAGCCGTGCGGAATACCGTCTGCGGCTGCGCCAGGATAACGCCGACCTTAGGTTGTGCCGGAAAGCCCACGACCTCGGACTGCTCTCCGACGCCAATTTCGAGAAGTTCACGCGCTACGAAAACCGCCTGCATGAACTCGAAGCCGCCGCGCGCGCCGCATCCATGCCGGGCGGCGGGACCGCGTGGGAACGCCTCCGTATCGCGCAGGGCGATTTGGATTTGAACAGTCTTCCGTTCGATCCTGAGCTGATCGGCTTCGACCTGGACGACCGCACCGACCGCCGCGCCGTCCGCGAGCTTGCAGTGCAGGCGCATTACGAAGGCTATCTGAGGCAGGAGGAGGACTCCATCCGGCATCTGCACGGGCTGGAGGCGTGGGCGATCCCCGCCGGGCTCGATTATGCGGCGCTCCCCGGCCTCAAGAACGAGACACGCCTCAAGCTCGCGCGCATCCGTCCCGCCACGCTCGCGCAGGCTTCGCGCATCGACGGCATGACCCCGGCGGAGATCGGGCTCCTGCAGGTGCTTCTCGCCCGCCGGACACGCGAACAGGAAGCGAACTCGGAAAAGGATAAACAGCCATGAGCGAAGAAGTCATTCATCCTGAGGAAAACGAGGTCCGCCGCGAGCCCGGCGCATGGTCGCGTCTCTGGGCGATCCGTTACGCGCGCGTGCCGATCCTGATTTGCGCGCTGTTCTTCGTCTTCGCGCTCGGTTCGGAATGCTACGCCGTGTATTGCGCCAAGACCGGCGCGACCCCGATTTATCAAGTTCAGAATCCCGAACTCCGCAACCACGCCCCGATGAAGGGACATATCCTCGGCACGGACTATCTCGGGCGCGACGTGCTTCTGCGGGCGGTCTTCGCCACGCGCACCGCAGTGAAAGTCGGCATCGTGGCGTCCCTGATCTCGTCGGTGGTCGGCGTCGCGCTTGGGTTGATCGGCGGATATTACGGCGGCAAGACGGACGCGGTCGTCCTGTGGATCTACAGCACGTTCGCGTCCATCCCCTCGCTGCTGTTCATTCTGGCGTTCGCCCTGCTCGTCTCGAAGGGCTTCCTCAGCGCGCCGCTCGAAGCCGCGTTCCAGGCGTTCAGCCGCGCCATGAACACCGAGCCGGGCATGATGGCCGTCTATCTCGGGATCGGCCTCACCGGCTGGGTGCAGCTCTGCCGCGTGGTGCGCGCGGAGACGCTCCGCCTGAAGACGCGCCCCTACGTGACCGCCGCCCGTTCGCTCGGCGTGTCCGACCGCGGGATCATGTTCCGCCACATCCTGCCGAACCTGATGCACCTCGTGATCGTGTACTTCACCATGCGGTTCGCGTCCGCGGTGATGACCGAGGTGATCGTGAGCTATCTCGGCCTCGGCGTGAAGTTCGAGCCGAGCTGGGGACTGATGATCTCGAACGGCCAGTCGCTTTTCTGGCGCGGCGCGTGGTGGGAGATCGCCGCCGCAACGGGATTCATGTTCGTGCTCGTGCTCGCGCTGAACCTGACCGGCGACGCCCTGCGCGATGCCCTGGATCCCCGCCACACCTCCGGGAAGTGACCGGAAGACATGTTCCAGCTCTGCAAAAGCCATGCGCAACCGGTTTTTTCGCAACAAAAACCGACTTTTTGAATGAATCCCGCTTGATTTTTTTCAAAACCGGAGTATAGTATTATCACGCAATTTGATTTGCGTCTTGACAGTGCTCCCGTAGCTCAACTGGATAGAGCGTCTGACTACGGATCAGAAGGTTGGGGGTTCAAATCCCTCCGGGTGCACCAATTTTGACCTCAAAATCACCCCTTTTTACATTTCGTGATAGCGGGTGATTTTTTGTGATTTGATGCAGAAAGTCCCTAAAAAGTCCCTAAAAAATCCCCAAAGGATTTTGCCCCTTTTTGAGCTCAAAATCGAGCCCTATACAAGCTAAACGGTGTTGGAACCCCTGTTTTGGGGACTGGAAGCCGATGGTTGGGGAACGAGAATTCCCCATGGCCCAGGTTTGATGCCTCCAGTCAGAAAAATCAAAAAACATCGTCCGTTTCCCCCTCTTTTCAGAGCATTGAATGGCCTTGAAGTTGCGTGATCCATGTCTCGATGTACTGCCGAGTCTCGTAAGGATGCAGGTACGCGTAGATACCGGCAGCGATCAGTGCGATAACGACCAGGGCCATGACCAAGCTGACCGGGAGTTTTATTTGTTTGCGTTTGCGGGAAGCCTTTTTTCGTTTTGCCATGAACAAGCTCCTGAACGCCGAGGCGGATGCAATCTGCAATGCTTCGCGGTATGAACGCAGCCCGGATCGTCTTGACACGCGAGCCGGGACGTACAAACGGAAACTTTTGACAAAGGCTGGCGAGGTGGAACTTCAGGTTCCCCGGCTTCGGACGTTGCCGTTTGAAAGTAACCGCCCAGCCTGGTACATCTTGAAGACGGGATGATCACGAGTTATAGTGGTCTCATTTCGACCTCAACGGAAAATCGGAAGGAGACCGACATGCAAAGACACAGCAGAGAATTTTGGGAAGCGCAACTCCGAGA
>JBGUKB010000093.1:0-5006 GCA_045114235.1 Victivallales bacterium | reverse complement strand
GCCCTTCGCGGAATCCTCCTTGAAGGCGTCGATGAGCTTGTGCCACGGCATGATGAGGTGGCAGCGCGTGCTGAGCTGGATCCCGGAAACGTCGATGTCGCGGGACTTGAGCATGTCCATTTCCTTCACGAGTTCGACCGGGTCGACCACAACGCCGTTCGCGATCACGCACGGCACGCCGGGACGCAGGATGCCGGACGGGATCAGGTGGAGCACGAAATGCTGTCCGTTGATCTCGACGGTGTGGCCGGCATTGTTGCCGCCCTGGAAACGGACCACCATTCCCGCGTCTTTCGTTAAAACATCAATGATCTTACCCTTGCCTTCATCGCCCCACTGGACGCCGACGAGCACGCTGACTGACATGTTGTTTGGTTCCTTATGTAAAAAATAAAGTGTTAAGACATAAACAAATAAATATACCACGATTCCGCGCCAAATGCAAACTTTTCCGCGAAAAAACCGCGGAAAGACGGAGCGGCAAGGTGTGATGGTTGAGGCAATCTCATTCCGCCGGGGCGTAGAGCGCCCAGACACCGTTTTTCATGACCTCGCGGCGAAATCCCTGAAGCGGATGGCGTTTCAATTCGCGTTTGGTGCTGACGAGGTAATGCGGACGGGACGCCGCCTCGCACGGCTCCGGGTCCTCCTTCGCGTGCGGGATCACGCGGTCGCCGAGGTAGAAATACGCGGAATACGGCACCTTGCGGTAAAAATAGAAATATCCGTTCGGGACGGCCTCCGCGATGTCCTCGAAGAAATCGCCCGGCATCTTGTCGACCCAGCGGTCGCCCGCGATCCACAGCGAACCGAACACCACGCCGGTCACGCACCAGATCACGGGGAGTCCCGCCCGGAGCGACATGCGGAATCTCTCATTGTCCGTGTAGCCCCAGGCGACCATGCGGTCCGCCAGCCAGACGGAGAAGAACGGCACGGTCGGGAGCACGTAAGTGATGAGGACGCGGCTCGTGAGGCACCAGAAGAACGTGATGACGAGGAATCCGAGGAGCGGCAGGTCGTCCGCGAGCGCGCTTTTCCGGAAGACGCCCGCCAGTTTGCCGCGTCCACCTCGCGAGAACACCGGGATCAGCACCAGCAGCACGCCCGGCAGGTTCGAGATCAGGAACCACAGGAGCGCCATCCCGCGGAAGAATTCGCGCCCCGCGCCGTACTGGTCGCCGTAGTCCTTGAACAGGAAGCGCTTGAAATTCTCGTTCACGAAGAAATAATACAGGAAATCGGGGTTTTCCCGTTGCATCAGGACATACCACGGGGCGGCGATCAGGAAAAACACGGCGAATCCGAGCGCCCAGGCGTGGTTTTTGAGGTCGCGCCAGCGGTTCCCGAGCAGGACGAAGAGGAAGACCGGCAGCCCCGCCATCACGAGCGCGACCGGCCCCTTCACGAGCATCCCGAGCGCGAGCGCGGCGAAGAACCCGGTGCTCGCGAGCTTTTTGTTGCGGCGGACGGTCTCGTGGTCGAACAGCATGTACAGGAACACGGCGGAGCACACGCAGAACGCCAGCGCCATGTCCGTCATGCACATCCCGGCGTACATGAAAAACACCGGGCTGCCGAGCGTGAGCAGCACGGCGAGCCGGGCGACGTCTTTTCCCTTAATCCGCCGGACCACGCGGTACAGCACCGCCAGAAGGGCCGCCGCGAAGAGCGTCGACGGCAGGCGCACGGCGAAGAGGTCTACGCCGAAGATCTGGCAGGCGACCGCACCGGTCTGGAAGCACAGGGGCGGTTTCCCCTCGAAATTCATCAGGACGCCCTCATGGATGAGCTTCGGCTCCAGGTAATTGCCGCTCTCCGCCATGATCTTGCAGATCAGCGCATAACGCGCCTCCGAGGGATCCATGAGCGGCACGACGATGTTCAGGATGAGCCGGAGAACGACGAGCGCGGCGAGGATCCACAGAAAATGCTTCCGGCTGAAAAGCGGGCCGGGGGTATTGGATTTTGAACTCATGACGTCAATTCTCCTTATTGCCTGCCGGGGTGTCTTCGATCACGGGGATCGGTTCCACGCCGAGCGTTTCCCACGCGCCGCCCGTTCCCGCATCCTCGAACTCGTCCGCCGTGTCGACGTTCCGCCACTGTTCCAGCTCGGCGTCGCTCAGGCCGCCCTTCTGTTTGCCGGACAGGATCTCCAGCACCCACGGCTGGCGTTTGGACAGCAGGTCGCCGCGCGAGGAGAGCAGGACCACGGTGTCGGACGAGATCGGCCATTCGAGCTCGATCCTGCCGTACTTTTTCCCGCTGTAGACGATGCGGGTCACGGGCTCGTTGTCCTGGATCATCTGCCGGTGGTTCTTTCCGAGGCGCAGGTTCTTGTTGGACGCGATGAAGTTCTTCGCGTGCCAGATGATGCTTTCGAGCTCCTCGTTCGTGAGCTTGTCGGCCTCGGCCGGCTGGAAGAACGGATCGGAGACCGTCTCGCCCGAGCGGCAGGCGCCCAGGATCGCGGTCAGGGAAAGAAATAAGATCAGGATGCGGAGTTTCATGGTTTCCTCCCGGCTGTATTGGTTGGGACAGGGTAATGCTTCTGAAGATAGGCGCGCAGGGCGTCGCGGACATCGGGTTTCGTCGCGGATTTCGGCGCTTTCACCGATTCCACGATTTCCTTGAGCTTCGGGTACCGTCCGCCCGCGCCGTGCGCGTCGTAGGTGTTGAATGCGACCTTGATGCGGGCCGTTTCGGGGATCGGCTTTCCGGTTTCACCCAGGACGAGCGTGCCGTCGATGCCGTCCGGCGCGGTGAATCCCGTATACATCATGCAGTCGGCCGTTTTCTGCTTTGTTTCGAGCTCGCGCAGGATCGTCCGGATCTGAGCGGGCGAAAGACTGCGCATTTCGACGGTGTCCGTGTACGGCGCCAGCAGGAAAAGCTCGCGTTCGTTCAGCGTACCCGGCGAGACCTTGTAGTTCGACAGCGTCCCGGAGAAAGCCGCGTCCGCCCCGGCCGCCTCTTTCATGGCAAGGCAGATCAGCTCCGCCAGGCGGTTCGGCTTCAGTCCGTTTTTCATCGGCTCCAGCTCAAAATCGAGCTTCGCAACGGATTTGCGTCCCGCTTCGGCGGCCCGTTTCCGGACCGGATCGAGGACCGGCAGGAGCTTCTTCGATTCCGGCTGGTCCATGCCCTCGATAATCTTCGAGCTTACGGACAGCACTTTGTCGTTTTGTGCATCAGGATCGGCCTCGACCGTGATTAGCGCGCATCCGGCCCCCAGCGGCGGCGCCTGCACGAACCATGCGCCCGGATAGAGCCGTTTGCCCGGTTCCGTCTGGTGCGAATGTCCCGCCAGGATCAGGTCGATCTGCGGAAATTTCGCGGACAGCGCGGCCATGCCGCGGAGTTTGCCGTCCGGGTTGAGACGCCCAGCGATGAACTCGCCCAGATGGATGGCGAGCACGATCACGTCCGGTTTCGCCGCCATGACTTCCGGCATCACGCGTTCGAGCGCGGCGTCCGGCGATTCCAGCACGAGTCCGGTCAGGTGTTCCGGCGCGATCCAAAGCCCGAGATACGGCGGCACGATGCCGACGACCGCGATCTTCACGCCCTGCCGTTCGAACATCTTCCACGCCGCGGTTTTCATCGGAAAAGCGGTCGATTTCATGTTGGCCGCCAGCGAAGTCCCCCGGAATTCATTGAGCCGTTTCGCCAGGATCTCCACACCGTAGTCGAAATCGTGGTTGCCCGGCACCCAGACGTCGCATCCGGCGGCGTTCATGGCCTCCACCATGGATGCGCCGTTGTCCCATGTAGCGGAGAACGACCCCTGCGTGAGGTCTCCGCAGTCGATCCACAGATCGGGCTTGATGCGTTCGGCGGTCCCGGCGATCTGAAGCAGCCCCGGACTCTTCTCGTCGCCGATGGAACCGTGGATGTCGGTCGTCTGAAGGATCGTCAGTTTCTTCGGTGCGGCGTCCAGACCCGGATAAAACACGCCCGGAGTGACGATCAGCAGGAGGATGGCGAGAATCTTGTGCAACGTCGGGTCCTTGTTTTCGGGGTATGAACAGTGGCGAGTATGCGCGGGCGCGATAAATATTCCTAAATAACATACCGCTCCGGCACGCATTTTTCAACCCGTCCGGCATGCTTTTTTGCGATTTGCGGGACCTTTCGGAAAAGACGGAGGCATTTTTGCGGATGTTGGAGACGGGATCGTCCGAAATCCGGATGTGCGACGGAAAACGGCGGAACGGAAAAACGGCAAGGAAAAACGGGCTCAAAAACGCCGGAAGAGCATTAAAAGCTAAATAAAATTGAGCATTTCGCGATTCAGAATGCTTTTTTTTAGCGAAATCTCTTGACTTTTTCACGCGCAGTGCTACATTTATAGAAAATCGCGCCCGGGTGGCGAAATGGCAGACGCAACAGACTTAAAATCTGTCGGATTTTCCATGCGGGTTCGAGTCCCGCCCCGGGCATTTGGCCCGATCACCCGAAAAAACCATGAAAGAGATCGACGAAACCTGAAAAAAATGAAAAAAAAGCTCCAAAAAACAGCTTTTTTCAAGGGACATGCACAATAAATCACAAAAAGGTTTCGTTAATCTGTAGTGAATCCACGCATCAAACCAAAATTTAACACAATACAACTTGAAAGGAACGGAACTATGAACAAGATGACAGTTGCTATTCTGGCGCTCGCCCTTACCGGCAGTGTTGCTTTCGCTCAGGGGCAGGGTAACGGCGGCGCAGGCCGCGGCGGCAATCGCGGCGGCAATCGCGGCGGCGCAGGCCGCGGCGGTGCAGCTGCAGGACAAGTTCAGCCTGGCGGAGCCGGCGGTGCTGCTGGTGCGGCCGGCGCTGCTGCCGGCATGCAGGGCGGCTTCGGCGGCGGCATGGGCGGCTTCGGCGGCGGCGCCGCGGGCGGTCCCGGTGCAGGCGGCATGGGCGGTTTCGGCGGCATGGGCGGCTTCGGCGGCGGTGCCGCAGGCGGTCCCGGTGCAGGCGGCATGGGCGGTTTCGGCGGCATGCAGGGCGGT
>JBGUKB010000092.1:0-17692 GCA_045114235.1 Victivallales bacterium | reverse complement strand
CTTCAGCAGACGGTTCCAGTTGCGGCGGCCCTCCAGCGCGAACGCCCGGTAGTCGCAGTAATACATCACGTAGGCTTTCGTCTCGCGGCCGGATTCGAGCCTGGAGAGGAACGCGTCGAGCACGCAGACGTCGAACGGGTTGTAGAGCCAGAAGACCGTGCCGTCGTGCGGCAGCACGTCGAGGATGTTTCCGTTCAGAATGGAAACCTGCGGATAGTCTTTGAACCTCTTTTCGGTGATCGCGGCGACGTCCGGGTCAAGCTCGACGCCGTAGTATTTCCTACATGGCGACTTTTTGAGCAGGAGCCAGCTGATGACGCGCCCGAATCCACACCCGACGTCCACGAAGACGTCGTTTTCGTCCAGCGGGAACTTCCGGAACATCATTTCGATCGCGCCGTACTCCGCGCTCATGGTCGGGTACGCGCCGAGGTCCTGAAAACGCGATTCGCGCACTTCGGCGAGGGAGATGCCGCCGATCTTCCGGTCGAGACGGTCCTCGCGCCAATTGCGCCATTTCGTCCGCAAGCTCGAAAACGGGGCTGCCATCGTGCGGACTTTCAGCGGGGGGAGGGCAGCAGGATCGCCAGCATCTCTTTCGCGATGGCGTCCTTGCTCTGGAGCGGGAGGTCGAACCTGCGTCCGTCGGCGGCGAAGAGCGTGACGGCGTTGGTCCCGGCGGCGAATCCGCGGTCCGGGCGGGACACGTCGTTCGCGGCGATCCAGTCGAGGTTCTTCGCGGCGAGCTTGGCGCGAGCGTACTGCTCCAGGTCGTCGGTCTCGGCTGCGAATCCGACCAATATCTGCCCGGCGGGCTTGTTCTGCCCGAGCGTTTTCAGGATGTCCTCGGTGCGCTTCAGTTCGAGGAAGAGATTCCCGTCGGCCTTCTTCATCTTGCTTTCGACCGGATGCGCCGGGGTGTAGTCCGCCACGGCCGCGCACATCACGACCATGCCGCAGTCGGCGGCGCGGGATTTGACCGCCTCAGCCATGTCGGCGGCGGAGACGACCGGGACGAATTCCAGCAGACCGTCCGGCGGCGTGAGCGCGACCGGGCCGGAGACCAGGATCACGTCGTGCCCGGCTTCGACGGCGGCCTTTGCGAGGGCGTAGCCCATTTTGCCGGTCGACTTATTGGAGAGGAAGCGGACGGCGTCGACGGCCTCGCGCGTGGGGCCCGCGGTGACGAGGATCCGCATGGTCAGCGGCCTCCCTCGCCGCCGCCGATGAAGCGCGTGGAGTCGCGGAGCGTGTGGCGCAGACGGCGGCACTCGGAGCACATGAAAAGGTCGAGGCCGAGGATGTCGGTGAACTTGTCGGACATGGAGAGTTCGGCGAATCCGCCGACTTCGACGAGCACGGTCTCCTCGGAGTTGTCAGCGACCATGACGGCGGGCCCGCGGAGGATGTCGATGCGGATGAGCGAGTTTTCTGGCAGGACCAGATGGTTGACCAGCTCGGTGCTGTTGCTGAACGCCAGCCCGATGCCGGTGCGGAAGATGCTGTGGGTGATGCTCCGGTAGTACGCGGTCGAGCCGTGGATGGTGGCCGCGCCGACGGCGTCGCCGACGACCTCGCGGGCATACAGTTTGCCGTCGATGGAGACGCTGTAGCGGAGCGCGGTCACGGGCATCCGGTTGTGCAGGAAGATGTCGTTGATGGCGAAGAGCTCGCGCCCGTTCGCGCGGCCGACGAGCTTCGGCAGGCGCGTCGTCTTCAGCTCGCCCGCGAAAAACGCGTCCAGCTGGGTGTCGAGGCCGTGTTTCGGGCAGAGCGGGGCGGTGGCGGAGTCGCGGACGGGGTATTTCAGGCGGCCGGGCCAGCGGAGTTCGGCGGTGAAGAGCGTGCCGTCGCCGCCGCAGGGGATGATGAGGTCGGCCTCGTCCGGGTCGTCCGTGAGGCGCACGCCGCGGCGTTTCAGGTCGTCGCGCAGGGCTTCGGTGTGCTGACCGAAGAGGAAGAACTTCCAGTCTTTGCCGGGTTGGATGGTCATGATTGGGTCATCTCCTTGTGTCTGCGAGGAATTTTGCGGCCGCGGCGTACAGGACGACCGCCGCGCAGTTGCCCACGTTGATCGACGCCTTCTCACCGAACATGGGCAGGCCGACCGTCGCGTCGGCGGCTTCCAGCGCCTCGGGCGAGATCCCGAGCGCTTCGTTGCCGAAGATCAGCGCGACCGGAAAACGGTACGGATACTGCCACGCGTCGACGGATTCCGGGAGCGGTTCGACGGCCAGGATTTCGATGCCGGGCGTCTCCTCGCGGAGCGCGCGGATCGCGTCGAGTGCGGTCGGGAACGAACGGCTCGGGACCATGGTGTCCGCACCCATGGCGGTCTTCGCGAGCTTCGGGTGAGGCGGGCAGGGGGTGTAGCCGCAGCAGATCACCTCTTTCGCGCCGAGCGCCTCGGCCAGCCGGAAGATGTTGCCGGTGTTGTGCGCGCTGCGGAGCCGGTCGAGGACGACCGTGATATTGGGCTTCAAGCCGGACGACTGTTCCCCCGTTGTCATCTTATCTGCGCCCTCTGCCTCTTCCGCCGCCGCGATGGGGACGTCCGCCGCCTGATCCGCCTCCGCGGCGGTTCATGCGCTTGCGTTCCTCGGGCGGGAGTTCGCGTGTCTTTTGGGGGAGCTCCAGCCATTCCTGCGGGGGCTGGACTGTCTTGATCTCGCACTTGGTGTACTGTTCCAGCTGGGGCAGCACGAACGAGCCGAACTCGTCGGCGAAACTGATGCTGATGCCGTGTTCGCCGGCGCGTCCGGTGCGGCCGATGCGGTGCACGTAGTCGTCGGCCTGTTCGGGCAGGTCGTAGTTCACGACATGGCTGATGCCGTCCACATGGATGCCGCGCGCGGCGACGTCGGTGGCGACGAGGATGCGCGTCTTGCCCTCGCGGAACCGGTCGAGGATCTTCAGGCGTTTTTCCTGCGCCACGTCGCCGGACAGGAGTTCGGCGTCCTCGCCGTATTCGAAGAGACGGGCGGCGATGGAGATGTTCTTGTCCTTGCGGTTGCCGAAAATGATCATGCGCTCCGGCTTTTCCTCATGGATCACGTGCAGCAGCACCGCCATCTTCTGTTCGTCCAGCACGGCGTAGAACCGCTGGTCGATGAGGTCGGTCACGATGTGCTGAGGCTCGGATTCCACGAATTCCGGGTTCTTCATCCAGGAGTCGACCAGGCGCAGGACGGCGGGTTCGAGCGTGGCACTGAAGAGCATGGTCTGGCGGACGCCGGGGCGCGGCAGATGGTAGACGATGCGGCGGACGTCCGGGATGAATCCCATGTCGAGCATGCGGTCGGCCTCGTCGATCACGAGGACTTCCGCCTTGGAGAGGTCCAGGTCGCCGCTCTGCGAATAGTCGATGATGCGGCCCGGGGTGCCGACGAGTATGTCGATGGGCGCGTCGAGTTCGCGGCGCTGCTTCTCGTGATCCATGCCGCCGAAGATGACGACGCAGTTCAGGTCGGTGAAACGGGCGAGCGCCTCGGCGTCGTCGTGGATTTGGATCGCGAGTTCGCGGGTCGGGGCGAGGACCAGGGCGCGCGGCGCGCCGTTCTTGCGTTCGCCCTCGACCGGATGGCGGCGGAACCGCGTGATGAGCGTGGAGAGGAATGCGGCGGTCTTGCCGGTCCCGGTCTGCGCCTTCGCGGCGAGGTCGCGCCCGGCGAGCGCGTAGGGCAGGCAGAGCTTCTGGATCTCGGTGCAGTAGAGGAATCCGAGGACCTGGACGGCGGCGAGCACTTCCGGGCAGAGTTCGAGGTCGCAGAAACGCATCTTGCCGGGTTCCTCCGGCGGAGGCACGATGGCGGGCATCGGCGGAATCTGCCGGGGTTGTTTCTGCTTCTGCGCGGGCTGCTGCTGTTTCGGCTGTTTTTGCTGTTTCTGCTGGTCCTGCGGCTGTTTCGCCTGCTTCGGCTGTTTCTGCTTGCGGGACTGCTGTTTCTCCTGAGGATCGCCTTTCTTTTCCTCCCGGACGGGGGCCGGACGGCTGTCGGCGCGCCGGATGTACGCGGCGTCTTCGGGATGCCGCTGACGGCGGCGTTTCTTGTCATGCTTGCGGACGGGAGCGGCCGCCGGAGCCCCCGGCTGTTTCGGTGCGCCGGAGAGGGCGGATTTCAGATTCTTGATGAGGTTGGAGAGATGATTGAACACGGGAATGACGAATGATCCGGGAGGCGCCCGGTCAAACGGGCGTCCCCTCTGAGGTTGGTTGGGGTTGGGATTATTTCGGGTTGGTCAGGAGATTGATGTCGGTGTTGAGCAGGTCGAGGGAAGGTTTCTCTTCGAGGTTCAGGACCAGGTTGCGGACGTCGATCTCGTTCGATATGATGTATTTGCGGATATCGCTGCAGTCGTTTTCGAGGAAGTCCAGGTAGGTGCGGAGCTTGAACATGCCGGGGAGATGCCGGTAGGATTCGAGCTGGCTTTCGAACCGGGAGGCGTCCGCGAGGGCGACGCTGGCGGTGTCGTATTTGTAGGCTTCGGCTGCGCCGAGGATGCGCGTGGATTCGACCTTGGCGGACTCGACCGTGGTGATGCCGTACTCGTTGGCCTTCGAGATCATTTCCACGGCGTCCTCCTGGGCGCACACGACGTCCTGGAACGCCCCGGCGACGTCGACCGCGCCGCCCGGTTCGTCGCTTCCGATGGGCGGATGCGCGTCGTGCATGTTGATGCCGACGAGCTTGATTCCGAGCCCGATGCGGTCGCATGCCTTCTGGATGCGGTCGTACAGGTTCACGGCGACCTGTTCGCGGCCGGAGGAGATGTCGGTGATGAAGTCGGTGCTGGCGAAGTAGCGCGTGGCTTCGGCCTGACCGACCGCGAGGAGCGTTTCCTTCACGTTGTCGAAATTGAACGCGTAGTCGAACGGTTTTTCGGGGTCGGCGGTGTAGAAGACGGGGAGCGAGACTTCGAGGATGGACGCGAGCTGCGCGCCGGTCTTGCCCTGCTGCTTCACCGCCACGAGAAACTTGTTTTCGTGCTGGTAGTTGTCGCCGGTCCAGAGGATGACCTTGGCATTGCGTCCGGCGTTCAGGACGGACCCGAGCGTGGCCTCCTGCACGTTCTTGACGGGGATGCGGAGGATGCGTTCGCAGGGCCACGGAAGCTTGAAGTGGATACCGGCGTCGAGCGGCTGGGATTCGCGGTTCACCGCGCCGAAGACCTCCCGGATGCCGATCTCGCCGGGATTGACCTCGGCGATGCAGGTGAAGAGCCACAGGACGGCGGCCCAGACCATCAGCGCCGGGACGATCGCCTTCCGCAGGACCAGGTAGATGCCGGTCCGGGAGATCTGGAACCCGAACTGGTAGTCCAGCGAATCCGAGATGTTGCGCACCACGCCGCCCGGCTCGGTGAAGATGGCGAGCAGACGGCTTTCGTACACTGGGCGGATCTCCTCCAACGTGCGCGGGCGGTAGAACTCGATGATGAAGCTCACGAGGAGCTCGGCGGCGAGGACCGCGAGGATCCAGAAGAAGACTTTCGTCAGCGGCGCGGCCCAGCCGGTCTTGCCGTAGTTGATGAAGAGCGCCGAAATCGCGCTCACGAACATCACGATGGCGAAGCTGATCAGCCAGCTGCCGACCGGGCGCAGGCAGCGGAACTCGCGGATGCGGGACTGTCCGACCAGGAACACGCCCGTGAAATAGGCGAAGAGCGCCGAGATCGCGCCGAGGAACGCCAGGTTGATCGGGTTTTTCGGCGTCAGCACGAGCGTGGCGGGATCGGCGGATCCGAGCGAGGAGTTCCGCCAGAAGAACCAGAACGCGGGGATCGAAAGCAGGAAGACGAGAAGCGCGACGGCGGACGGGACGTATTTGTCGAAGTTCTCGAGCGTGCGCTTCGCCGTGAAGCGGACGTCTTCGCTCACGTCGAGGATGGAGTTCACGTTTGACTTGCGCTGTTCCAGGATGAGCTTTTCCTGTTCCTCCTCCGCCATCTTCCGCAGGAACGCGGAGCGGACGAGCGCGCAGACCGAGAAGACGAACGCCAGCGCGACCGGATACAGCGCGAGCGTGAACGTTTCCATGCCGGCCCATTTCGTCGCCGGGCCCGCCACGATCACGACGACCGCGAGAATAAAGGACAGGATGAGGGAGATGATGGCGATGCGCCCTGCAAGCCTGGCGCGTTCGATGGTGCCGCCGAGATCGCCGATTTTCATAATATCGCAACTCCGTGTTATGGGATGAAAGACAAAATAGAAAAACAAAATGTATCCTTGAACTATACTGTATTTTTGAAAAAAGGCAAGCCGGAAACGCTTTTTTTCGCCTTTTTTTCCGTTTTCCGGTGGTTTTTTCCGGTTTCCGGGCTATATTGTGATTGTCGGACGGCATTCGCGCCGTCTTTCCGATCCCGCCGCAGTCATCCTGTTTCTTCATGCCGGAGCATGCCTCATGGAAAAGAATATCTCGATCATGAACGATCTGCACAAGTTCAATATTTCCACCGTCCTGAATCCGCCTCCTCCGATGGAAAGCAATCTGGTGCAGGATATTCCGCAGCCGCCGCCTCCGCAGCCCGCCGTCTCCAAACAGCTCTCCGAGGCAATGCGGCGGCGCGTGAACGACATCCGGCTGTCGCGGCACGACCTGGCCGTGCGGATCGCGGAATCCCTGGCGGGGATCGACCGGGAGATCACGGAAGCCGAACGCAGGCTTCAGGAACTCCGGCCGCGACGGGAACACCTTATGTCCATCGCCGCCGACCTGAACAAGGAGCCGCCGCTTACAGAGGACGGCTCGGCGACGCAGTCCCAGATCGCCACGGAGTCCCGCCGCCTCGACGACCTCCGGCTGGACGCCTGCCGCATGATCGCGGAGTCGACCGCGACGACGCAGACGATCCCGCTTCCGTCGCAGACGGCTTCCTCGTACGAGCACATCGACTGGAATTCGGTCACGTTCGGGCAGCTCTGCCGCATCGGCTGGGGCATTTTCTTTCCGTTCATCGTGTCGATCCTCCTGGCGGCGCTCCTGATCGGGGCCGCCGTCATCGCGGCGTTCAACGGGACGATCAAATGGTAAAAGCAAAGCAGGCAGGAAAAAAACGGAGCGGAGGCGCCGGAAGCGGCGGTCGGAAACGTTCGGACTGCCTGGAGAACAGGAAGCCGGGGATCAAGCTCAATGAGGATTTCACCTCTTCAGCGAAGCGCGCTCTGGCGTTCCGCAGGTTCTGGCTTTTCCTGCTGACCGCCGTGCTCGTGCTGATCGGGCTTGCCTCGGTCATCGGAGCCCGGTTCTTCTGAGCACCTTTGCGTTTACGGCAGCGGGACCGGCGCCAGATATGTAAACGGCGCGAAGGGGATGTTCCGCAGAATCGTGAACAGCAGGACGACCGCGATGATCGCGGCCGCCACGGGCCGCTTGAGTGAAGTCTGCGGCTTTACGATCAGGAAAACGACCAATCCGAGCAGAGGGAACAGCAAAGCATTGTTGTGCAGGCTTGCCTTCACGTCGCCGTGCAGCATCGCCGACAGCGCGCGCGTCGCGCCGCAGCCGGGGCAGTACAGCCCGGTCAACTGGTGGAACATGCACTTCGGCAGCCATTTTGCGTGGGGACTGCCCGGCGGGACGAGCAGCAGGACAATGCACGCCGCCGCGCCCAGCACGAGGAGCACGCTGAGCGTGAGCAGTTCGTGTTTTCCGAAAAGGGTCTTTTTCATTGGACGTGATGCCGGATTCAGGCGTTCAGATTTCCGTCAGTCCGGGCGCGATCAGCTCCACGAGGCGCGGCAGGACGAGCATGCCGAGGCACAATCCGGCCGCGGAAAGGATGATCGCGGACCAGCTCCAGATCTTTCCGGTGCGCGCCGCCCGCCGTGCGCCTTCGTAATCGCCGCTGCTGAGCATGCTTGACGCCAGTACGGCATAGATCAGCGCCACGATGCCGATCACGTTGCCCATGACGACCGCGACGATGGCAAGCGTAAGTCCGCAGTCGATCTTCGGCGGCGGGGCAGGGGGCTCCGCGGGCGTCCCGGCGGATGCGTCCGAAGACGGTTCCGCCTTTTGCCCGCAGTTCGGGCAGAAGAACGCGTCGGGTGGGAGCTGTCGGCCGCAGTGTTTGCAGAACATGATGGAGGTTTCCCGGGGGATGAGAACGCGGGGTCAGGGATTGACCGGGCTCCTGATGATGGAGCTCCATTCGTCCATGTTCGTAATGGAAGAGATGCCGCCGCAGAAGATCGACAGGCCAATGGAAATCCAGCAGAAGATGTTAGCAAGGTTCGCGTATTTCTGCGCCTGCTCGTAATTGCCTTTCTTGACCTCCTGGGAGACCATCGCCGCGAACACGATCGCCGCGATGCTGGTCGGCTGGCAGCAGCAGATCAGCGTGAAGATCGCGAATCCCATGTGGGAGTCGATCTCGGCGGGATCGCCGACGAATTTGGCGTCCTTCGTCTCGTTGCGGTCGCCGTCGCTGCCCCAGTGGATATTCTGATCGGACCCCTTGAGCGGGTTCACGAACCCGGTCTTTTCTTCGGTTTCCCCGCCCGCTGCCTGTTCCGGCGCGATATGCGCTTCCTGGTCCGGCGCGGCGGGCTGTGGTTCCGCCTTTTCCGTTTTTGCCGCCGGTTCGTCGCGGAAGACGGTCTTGCCGGAGTCTTTGAGGGGATTCACGAATCCGGTCGGTTCGCGGTTTGCGCTGATACGGACGATGCCGTCGCCGGAGTCCTTGCCCCTGTCGGAGAGGCTGAATTTCTTCTGCCCGGAATCGGACAGGCTGAACTTCTTCTGTTCCGAGCCGGAGAGGCTGAATTTCTTCTGCCCGGAATCGGACAGGCTGAACTTGACCCGGTCGGAGTCGATCGCGTCGCCCGAACGATTAAGATCACTTTCCTTCGCGTAGCTCGGGAGGTTCTTGATGTCGCGCCCGGACTTCGCTTCGCCGAACGTGTCGCCGCCGGACCGCTTCGTGCCGCAGGCGGGGCAGAACGCCGCATTGTCCGGGATTTGTCTGCCGCAGTTTTTACAGAACATGCCGATGCTCCTTCCGGCTTGGTTTCAATGAATAAAACGGATTTCCATGCAGTATCATACCATGAAAACGGGAAAAATCAACCGCAAAACGGAATAAAACGGAGAAAAAACGGCGTTTCAGGGGGTCGCCGGATCGCCGGCATGCTGTTCCGGGCCCGCGCCGTCCGCATCGTCGGGCACGAGCCGGACCGCAAGATACATGCGGTGTCCGAGCTTGCCTTCGAACTGAGGGACGACCGACCTGTGCGCGGCTTCGGCGCATGCCGTGAGCGTTTCGAGGTAGCGTTTCCCTTTTTTGATGATGACGATCTCGTCCCGGAGCATGTCGAATCCCTCCTCGACGGTGCGGTACGCGTAATGCTCCTCGGTCACCTGGTCCTCGTCGCAGATGAAGAAGACCTGCCTGCGGCGGGCGTTGTTCACCTCTGCCAGATACTTGATGCCGTCGTGGTCGGCGTTCACGTTGAAGAAGAAGACCCGGTTTTCGCCGGAGGCCCGCTCCACCGCCTCGATGAAGGGGCGGGAATCCTCGTGCGCGGAGACGGACGGGAGGACCCCGAACACGTAAAACGCCGCTATGGAGCAGGCGGCGAGCGAGAAGCGCGCCGTCCAGGAATCATGTCCGCGGAAGAACCAGATGGCGGCCGCGACGAGCAGCGTGCCGCCGAGGTAATGGCAGTACGAGACCCGCGACGGCGGGACGAAGAAAAACGCCACGACCATGCCGAACGCGATCCCGAACGCCATGGCATAGGGGACCAGCCGGAGCGCGAGCCGGGCGAACCGGACGATGCGGTCCCGCCAGACATCGGAAATCTTCAAGTCGAGGCGGGCGTGAAGCATGCCCCATGCCCCGGACAGCGCCATGAACGGCACTGCGAGCGTCATGTAGCGTGTGTGCTGGCATCCGGGGATCGTGAGCAGAATCTCGACGGCGAACAGGAATCCGAGCCACGGGCCGACGGGCGCTTTCAGCAGGGCGCGTCCGCCCGCGGCGAGCGTATACACGAACGGAACGCTGAGCATGGCATAAGTCGGGATGCTGCCGAGCAGATAGAACAGCGCCGATCCGCCCGCCATCCGGCCGCCGAACTGCCAGTTGTAGAACTGCGCCCACATCTCGTCGCCGCCGACCCGGTGCAGCAGCCACCACGCGAACCCGACGCATCCCGCCAGCACGAGCGCGCCCGCCGCGCCGAACGCGAAAAACGTTTTCCAGCGGCCGGACATCGCGAGCCATCCGGCAGTCCCCGCGCCGAGCAGGACGGGCCCCATCGGCCCCCGGATCGCGAAGCAGAACGCCAGAAGCGCCGCGAACGCGAGCGTGGAGAGGAAGATGTTCAGGCGGTCTTCCTGAAGCAGATAAATCATCGTGACGCCTGCGGCGCAGACGGGGAGGTCGATGCCGAATCCGAGGATGGCGTTGAAGTATTCGTAGGAGACCAGCGAGAGCATGAGCGCCCACAGGCCGAGCCCCTTTTCCGCCTTTTCGCCGATCTTCCACGTCATCGCGATGGAATACGCCCCGAACACCATCGACGGCAGCGTGACGGTCCAGCGCGCCACCATGTGTCCGCAGAACGTCGCCAGCCACGACAGGATGAACAGCGTCGACGGGTAGTCGTAATAGTGGTTCCCGAAGACGGTCGGGAACGGCCCGATCGGGTTGTCCGTCATGTCTCCGGTCATGAATTGAAAGCGGACGTCGATCTTCACGCATTCGAGCCCGACGGACCCGAGGAGAAAGAACGCGAGAAGAGAGAAGAAGGTGCAGGCGAACGTATGCCTGCGGGCGAAACTGGAAACGGCGTTGATGATGGCTGTCATGGGCGGACCGGGGGGTTGTTCCGGGCTGCGGCGTCCCGGACGGCGGAAGGGATACGCGGACCAGGCGGAGACGTTTCAAGCGTCCGGGCCGGAGAGGCCTTTTTTTATGAAAAATCCCGTCGGTCGTGTGAAAAACGAAAAAACAGCGAATAAAATAACCTCTTTTTTCGGAAATGCAATTGCTTTTTTCAAAAAATGTGGTATCTTTTGCGAATGACTTTTTTTCTTCTTAACAAAAATACACTCACCACACGAAAGGAAATAAGATGGACGCAACCACACTGCGCAAAGCCGCCGACACAATCCGTATTTTATCCGCCGAAGCGATTCAGAAGGCCAAGTCCGGGCATCCCGGCATGCCCATGGGCAACGCCGATTTCGCCATGGTCCTCTGGGCGAAGTACCTCCGCCACAATCCGGCCGACCCGAGCTGGATCGGACGCGACCGCTTCGTGCTGTCCGCCGGCCACGGCTCCATGCTGATCTATTCTCTCCTGCACCTCTTCAACTACGGCCTGTCCATGGACGAGCTGAAGAACTTCCGCCAGTGGGGCAGCCTGACTCCGGGCCATCCCGAATTCGGCCACACCAAGGGCGTCGACATCACGACCGGTCCGCTGGGCAGCGGTTTCGGCTCCGCGGTCGGCATGGCGATCGCCGCCAAGCAGTTCGCGGCGCGCATCGGCCTCGACAAGACCGACATCCAGCAGAGCCGCATCTTCGTGATCAGCGGCGACGGCTGCATGATGGAAGGCAACACCTCCGAAGCCGCCAGCCTCGCCGGCCACCTCAAGCTTGACAACCTCGTCGTGTTCTACGACGACAACAACATCACCATCGAAGGCAACACCGGACTGGCGTTCACCGAAAACGTCGCCGCCCGCTACGCTGCCTACGACTGGCGCGTCCTCCGCTGCGACGACGCCAACGACGTCGCGAAGGTCGACGCCGTCCTGGCGGAAGCCGTCAAGACCGACGGCCGCCCGACCCTCATCATCGGCAAGACCAAGATCGGCTACGGCGCCCCGAACAAGGCCGGCACGCACGGCTGCCACGGCGAACCCCTCGGGGACGAGGAACTCGCCGCCACGAAGGCCAACCTCGGCTGGACCGAAGAGCCCTTCACCGTTCCGCAGGCCGTCAAAGACATGCTCGCGGGCCGCGTGAAAGAGCTCGCCGCCGAAGCCGCCGCCTGGAACGAAAAGTTCGCCGCCTTCGTGAAGTCCGCCGACAAGGCCCTGATCGACAGCCTCATCAACCGCACCGTTCCCGAAAACATCCTCGACGAACTCCTCGCCGCCGCTCCGGTCGACAAGCCCGTCGCTTCCCGCGCTTCCAGCGGAACCATCCTCCAGAAGGCCTCCGCGCTCGTCCCGGCGCTCGTCGGCGGCGCGGCCGACCTGGCTCCGTCCACCAAGACCGCGGTCAAGGGCGCTGGCGACTTCAGTGCGGAAGACCGCGCGGGCCGCAACCTGCACTTCGGCATCCGCGAGCTCGAAATGGGCATGGCGGGCAACGGCATGGCGCTGTTCGGCACCGCCATCCCGTACACCTCCACGTTCGCGGTGTTCTCCGACTACATGAAGCCGGCGATCCGCCTCGCCGCGATCCAGAAGCTCCACGAACTCTACATCTTCACGCACGACTCCTTCTACGTCGGCGAAGACGGCCCCACGCACGAGCCCATCGAACAGCTCGCCATGCTCCGCAGCATCCCGGATATGACCGTGTTCCGTCCGGCGGAAGCCCACGAAGTCGCGCACTGCTGGGCCGCCGCCCTGAAGAAGCAGGGCCCCGTCGCCATGATGATGACCCGTCAGGACCTCCGTCCCTTCGACGCCGGCCTGGCCGCGAAGATCGACGTGACCCGCGGCGCCTATATCCTCTCCGAGGACGCCGGCTTCGAGGCCGTCATCCTCGCCTCCGGCAGCGAAGTCAACCTGGCGCTCGACGCTGCCGCGATTCTCCGCTCCGAAGGCCGCAAGGTCCGCATCGTGTCCGTCCCGTCCCTCGAGACCTTCCTCCGTCAGGATGCCGCTTTCCGCGAAAGCATTCTCCCGAACGCCTGCCGCAAGCGCATCTCCATCGAAGCCGGCACGACCCCGATGTGGTACGTCCTGGTCGGCCTCGACGGCCTCGCGATCGGCCTGGATCACTTCGGCGCGTCCGCTCCGTACAAGAAACTGGCGCAGGAATTCGGCTTCACGCCGGAAGCCGTCGCCGACAAGGTCCGCGCCTACCTCAAGGCGTAAGACCTGCGCGGTCCCGTACCGCGCAATAAGTTGAACCCCGCGGTTTGCCCCGTGCGCAAGCGCAAGCCGCATATAGCAGCAGCACCGCCTGCGGCGGCCGCGGGGAAGTCAATCGGATGATCCGGTCCGGGCGAAAACGTCCGGCCGGAGTTTCCGTCTCCGGGGAATCCGCTAACATGTTTTTTCTCGTTTGCGAAATCCCTTGAAACCGTGTCCCCTGCCGGGTGTCTTTCCGCCCGGCACGGAAGACTTCATAAACAGGAATCCGGCGATGACGCTGATCAAGAAAAAGACCAATCTTCTGAGGGTCGTCCTTTTCGCGGCGATCCCCGTGGTCCTTGCCGCGCTCGTGCTGACCGGATTCTTCACGTTCCGCCGGACGCTCGCCCGTTTCTCCATGGATTTCTACTATCCGTTCTACCAGGCGGCGAAGCACGTCGAACTGGCCGCGGCGCGCCAGGCGCTTGCGGCGCAGCCCCGGCAGAAGCTCGCCTCGGCGGTCGACCAGCTTCAGCGCCAGAACGCCCTGCTGGCGGCGCAGGTGCAACGGCTCCGCGAGCTGGACGCCGACAACGAACGTCTCCGCCAGGAGCTCCGCATGCCGCGCTGGTCCGGATACAACGAGGTCTACGCCGAAGTGATCCTGCGCGATCCGTCCACCTGGAGCGAGCAGTTCGTGATCTCCAAGGGACTGAACGACGGCATCGAGACCGGCGACCTGGTCCTGACGTTCAAGTTCGCGTCACGCGGCGGCACGCCGTCCTGCGTGCTCGCGGGCCGCGTGGTCGAGGCGTCCGCGCGTACTTCGGTCGTCGCGACGGTCGTCAACCCGGCCTGTCGTCTGAGCGTGACTCTGGAGGAATCCGGTGCGAACGGCACGCTGACGGGCAACGGCGCGTCCTCCATGACCGCGCTGATCTCCCGCCTGCCGCTGAAAAGCAAGTACGGCATCGGCGAAATGGTCCTGACGAGCGGATTCTCCGAGCGCACCCCGCGCGGCATCTGCGTCGGCTATCTGACCGACGCCCCGGTCGGCGTCAACCGCGCTGCCGTGGTGCACGACGGCGGGCTGTACGCCGAGGCGTGGATGACGCCCGCGGCTTCTCTGGATTCGATCCGGTTCGTGGTGGTGCTGACCGGGAAATGAGATCGGGGAGGGGACGATGTTCGCTTTAATCTACTTCACCTTCTGGTCCATCGTGCTGCTGGTCGCGGAGACGCTCTTCCGTTCGGCGGGGGTGACGCTCCCTCTGCTCGGCTTCTTTTTCCCGGCGGCGGCGATCATGGTCTCGCCCCGGATGGCGCTCTGTTTTGCGCTGGTGTTCGGGGTCTCGCTGGATTTCGTGCTGGGAAACACGGTCCCGTGGGACGGCTTGCTGTTTCCCCTCCTGACGCTTCCTGCTTTGTTTCTGCAGGGGAAACGTCCGCCCTCCGACGCGCTTGAATTCCTGGCCGGGGCGATGATCCCGCTTGTGCTGGCTCTGCCTCATGTCCTGACCGTGCTGACGACGCCGGATGCGTTCGCCTCGCTCATCATGTGCTGCCTTGCCGGCGCGGTCCTCTTCCCGCTCATGCTTGCCCTGATCTCGCGTTCGGCAGCCCGGCTGAAGATCGGGTCCGCGGCCGCCGGAAACGGAGGCGCGTGATGCCGGACGGCGACAAATCGCATTTCGTGATCGATTCCTTCGTGATCCGCGTCGGCCTGCTGGCGCTGTTCTGTTTCCTGCTGTTTTCCGTGCTGGTGATTCGCCTGTGGCAGATGCAGGTGATCCGTTCGTCCGAGTACGAATACAAGGACCGCAAGCAGAGCGCGCGCCGCATCCGGATCCCCGCCATGCGCGGCGAGATCCTCGCGCGCGACGGCACCAAGATCGTGCGGAACCGTCCGTCGTTCAACGTGCTGTTCCACCCCGGCGAAATGACGACGGAGCGTTCGCGCGACCAGGCGAAATTCATCATGGACAAGGCGGACCAGGTCGCGGCCGTGCTCGGGCGCTACAATCCGCTTACGCTCGAAAATGTCCGCCGCCACTTGAATTACCAGCCCGGCCTCCCGCTTACCGCGTTCAGGGACCTGAACGACGAGGAACGCGGGCGCCTGGACGAGCTTTTCCCCCCGGTCCGCGGGCTGGAAGTGACCGCCGAACCGATGCGCGAATATCCCTTCGACAGCCTCGCTGCCCAACTGATCGGCTATGTGGGCAACGAAGACCCGAGCGATGCGGACGACCGTCGCGAATATTTCTACTACCTGCCGAGCCTGGAGGGACGGTCCGGGCTGGAGTACCAGTACAACGACAAGCTGTCGGGCAAGGCCGGCAGCCAGTTCGTGATGGTGAACAGCAACGGGTTCGTGTACGAACAGCTGGAGGAGCCGACGCCGCCCGAAAACGGCTACGACCTGCGCCTGACGCTGGACCTCGACGGCCAGCTCGCCGCCGAACGCGCCCTGCGCGGGCATCTCGGGGCCATCGTCGTCATGAGCGCAAATTCCGGCGCGGTCCGCGTCATGGCATCCTCTCCGACCTATTCGCCCGCCGACTTCGTCCCCTCGATCTCCCGCGTGCGATACCGGGAGCTCAGCGAGGATCCCGGCAAACCGTTCCTGAACCGCGCCGTGCAGGGGTCCTACATGCCGGGCTCGATCATCAAGCCTCTGACCGCGCTCGCCGGGCTCGAAAACGGCATCCCCGACACAAAGACTTATACCTGCACCGGCGTCACGCCGCACGGCTACGGCGGCAGCATCCACTGCACCGGCGTCCACGGCGGCCTGGACATGCGCCATGCGATCATGCGGTCCTGCAACGTGTATTTCGTGGAGCTCGGCGTCGACGTCGGGATCGATTCCCTCAGCCGCATGTTCGCGTCCGCCGGCATCGGAAGCAAGACCGGGATCGAGATCGCCGAACGCGCCGGATACCTGCCGAAGGACGGACGGGACTGGAACGAAAACGAGACCGCTTACGTCAGCATCGGGCAGGGCAGGATCGAGCTGACGCCGCTTCAGGCGGCCGTGTTCTACGGCGCCATCGCCAACGGCGGGACCATATACAAACCGTACCTGATCGACCATATCTACGACCACGACCGCCTGTCGGGGACCCGCCTCAGCGTATTCGACGCCGTCCCCCTCAAAACCGGCAAGCTCGCCGCTTCGGCAAAAAGCCTGGAAGTGGTCCGCGAAGGCATGTATATGGTCGTCCACGAATCCGCAGGTTCCGGGCGGCGCGGCAACATCAACTCAGCCGAGCTCTATGCGAAAACGGGTACGGCGGACGTCGGGCGCGGCGCGAACGCCACGAAGAACACCTGGTTCAGCGGCTTCGTGAAGCACCCTCGCACGGGCGAGCTCCTGAGCTTCGCGGCGGTGATCGAACACGGCGAATCCGGCGGCGGCACCACGGCTCCCATCGTGGCGCAGATGTTCACGGAATGGTTTTCCCGCGATTAAGTTCATTTCGGTATATTGTTTCGTTTTTTTCCGAAAAAACTCAAAAAAAGTCCCGTTTGCCTGTTGATTTTTGCATGGAAGCGGGCTATAGTATCGTTGAATTCGGGCTCCGGATGCGGTGTTTTCTGCGGAAACGCAGCCGCAAGGCGTTTGAAATCAATATGATCCATGAATCCGGCACTGGATGTGCAGGACCGTAGATTGTTTTGTTTCGGACGGCGTCTTTCCGATGTCCCGAGGCTAAACTTCAACTGTGAATTGGAGCAGAAAACAGATCATGAAAGAGATTTTTACCGACGGCATCGCAGACATCTTTTTATCCCGCGGACTTGTTTCGATCGACTTCTTCCACTTTGATTCGGTGGAGGAAAAGGGTCCGCTTCGGAATGTTCCCTTTTTCCGTATTACGCTTCCTGTGAACGGACTTCTCGGCTTGTTCGATACGTCCAAGACTGTCGTGGAGAACCTCGTCAAAGCGGGCGTGTTCATCGCCGAACCGGCCCACCCCGCCGATGCGAACAAAGCTTCGGCGCCCGCCGTTGAAAAGAAAGCCGGAAAGAAGGCTGCGAAACCTGCTCCGGCTCCCGCGAAGAAGGCGGAAGCCAAACCTGCCGCGAAGCCCGCTCCGGCTCCTGCGAAGAAGGCGGAGACGAAACCCGCTGCGAAGCCCGCTCCTGCCCCTGCGAAGAAGGCGGAAGCCAAACCTGCCGCGAAATCTGCTCCCGCCCCTGCGAAGAAGGCGGAAGCCAAACCCGCTGCGAAACCCGCTCCGGCCCCTGCGAAGAAGGCGGAAGCCAAACCCGCTGCGAAACCTGCTCCCGCTCCGGCAAAGAAAGCCGAAGCCAAGCCCGCGGCGAAGCCCGCCCCGGCAAAGAAAGCGGCTCCCGCTCCCGCGAAGAAGCCCGCGGCAAAGGGAAAGAAGTCGAAATAAACCGGGTGTTTTCGCCCCATAACAAGGCCGTGCGCCGTCGCCGGTCTCTCCCGGATCAGTCCGGTGAGGATCCATGGTGACGGGCACGGTTTCTTTTTCCCTCCGAATGTTCATTTCTCGTGTGCGACGGCGCGCGCGAGCGCGCTTTTTTTTGCAAAAAAGAGCCTTGACAACGCGTGGATTCTGTAGTATATTATAAGAATAGAATTCTCCCAAATCATACATAGCGAAAAGC
>JBGUKB010000091.1:0-2182 GCA_045114235.1 Victivallales bacterium | reverse complement strand
GCCCTCCGCAGCCGACTTCGCGACGGGGCGGTAGGAGGCAATCGCCTTGCGCCATATCTCGAGAGTGTTCACGAATGATTCCACGAGTGCGGCGAGCGAGTCCGCGTCCAGGGTCGCGAGCGGCTCATGCCGGCAGAGATGGAACCTGCCCGTTTCATGGTCGCGCGAGATCGTAGCTCCCGCAGTCCCGGCGAAGAGGTGGTTCGCCTCGAGCATGGCCGAGAGCAGCTGCTCCAGTCCCTCGGGGGGCGGATCGCCGATTTCGCCGTGGACTGCGAGCCTGTCGGAGTCCGGCAGACTCATGAGCGTCACGACCATGTCGTCCACGTTGATGACGCACGACCCGTCATCCGATGTCAATTCGACGCCGATTTTGGAACCCAGGCCGGATATTAGTTCTTCGAATGTCATTTAAACCTTTCCTCTGCAAACGGGCTGTTGATCAAAAGATGCTGAACTGTTCGTCGATTTCATGCTCCTCGGCGGCGGTAAGCCGGTCATCCGGCGGATTCGACGCGACTGACTTCAGGAACAGGAGCGCGTTCTTCACATCCACGTCGTCGCCGGCGATCTGGTCGATACCGGCGGCGTTCACCTGCTCGAGGGCGTGGTACCATTCGGGATGGGGCGCGATCAGGTGCGTCATCGCGAGTTCGATGAACTCCTTGCGCTTCACCTCATCGGCGACGCGCTCGGCGAAACCGGCACGGGTGAGGTCGGCCATGATGTTGCCGATGTTGAACTTTAGCGACTGGACGACCGCCAGACGGTTCGCCTGCTTGGTGTACCAGTCCGGCTTCGCGAACGTCTTCACGAGGTCCGGCACGAAGCGGAAGTCCTGCATCGACTTCTCGATCTGGGCAACCTCCGCGTCGTAGAGACCGTGCTCGGCGGCGTAGTTGCCGTAGTTCGTCGTCACGTAGGTCTCGCGGTGGGCCTGGCGGCCGGCGTCCTTCGCGACTTCCTTCATCGCGTTCTTGAGGCTGAGTCCGCCGCCGCTGACGGCGCTGAACACCCCACCGAGGCCCCTGAAGGACGCCGCAAACTTCTCGCTGCCGCGCATGATCGCCTTGCCGAACCCGGCGGACACATCTTCGTATGGCTTGATCAGCGGGATAACTTCGCCGTTCAGGTCCTGGCCGTCCAGAAGGGTCTCCCTGAGGTTGCTGAAGATGCTGGCGATCATCGGCTTGAGCTGGTTCACGACCAGCGAATGCACGAACTGGCGCCACTCTTCGCGGTGTTGCGAGACGGGCTCGGAAGGCGTGGCGGCGAGCGTCGCCAGAATCGAGGTTGCGTTCAGACGGGAGATTGTGGCGCCGAATCGGGCAACGAAATCTGCGTACTCGCGAATCTGGTCGAGCTGGGCGAAGACGGCCGACCTCGCTTCGGCGGAGTCGGGATTGTTCGCCCAGTTATCGACCAAAGTGTTCAACTTGGCTTCGTAGGTCTGATTCTGCTGGTTGTCGCCCTCCTGCTGCACACCCATGCTCCCATGCACGTAATGATTGAAGGCCCGGATGTTCTCGCTGAGAACCATCTCGTCGACGTTTCCGGAGGAAATCAGATCCTGGAATTGGGTGAAGACCGTCTGGAGGGTGATTCCGTTGTGAATGTCTTTCGTCCGCGTCTGGGGATCGATCATCTCTTTAATCTGCACGAGGAAGTCGGGCACCGTCTCGCCATCCTGGAGGGTGTCGGTGAGCCTCATCGACCTGAGCGCTGTCTTGATCTCCGACAACTGCTCGTTCATGAGTCTCACCGTCTCGTCCAGACGCTGCATGCTCTGCAGCATGCTGAAGATCGGACCCGGCAGTTCCACGCCCATCTCCTGGATGAGCTGGAAGGCCGCCGACATGACGCGCCCGATGTCGGAGGCGTCCGCGCGGTCGAAGACCTCCTGCAGCGCCCTGACGAGGTCATTGCGCTTGGCGGCGAGGGTCTTCTTGCCTTCGGCTGAGAGAAGATTCTCGTAGTTTTCCAGGAACTTGGACGCTTTCTTCGCCGGAATCCAGGCGAGCGCCCACTTGAGGCTGTTGAGCTCGCTCGCCGAGAACCTGGAGGCGTTGCCGTAGTCGATCACCGTGAGGCGCGTTCCGTCGCACATCAGGTTGCCGGCGTGCACGTCGCCGTGGAAGAACCCGCCGTCGAAGATGGCCTCGAACGTCCACTTCTCGATGAA
>JBGUKB010000090.1:0-18977 GCA_045114235.1 Victivallales bacterium | reverse complement strand
CCCGAAGGCCGTGCCTACCTGAACAAGGACACCAACACGATCTACTGGAAGGACGACGAGCAGGCCGCTCTGGCGATCCTCGCGTGGGTCAAATACCTCGACCGTCCCGTGCCGCAGGTCAATCTGCGCCTCAACTACTATGAGATCCGCGAAAGCGACCTGCGCGACATCGGGCTGGATTACCTCGCCTGGAAAAACGGTCCCGGCCTGGACCTCTTCTCCGCCGGATACAGCGCCGGGAAAGTGTTCTCCAGCGAATCCATCCTCAAGCTGATCAGCGGCGCGGCGAAATTCGCCGACATCACCAAGCATTTCACCACCTCGTGGGGCTACGGCGCGTTCTTCACGGCTCCGCAGTTCGACATGAGCTTCGTCCGCGTGCTCCAGCAGTCCGGCAACGCAAAACTCGCGGCGCACGCCGACCTCACGTTCGTGAATACGCCGATTTATGACGCGGCCGCGCTGAACACGCATCTGCCGAAAGTCTACACCGCCACGCTCACGCCCGGCTATGAGAACATCAACAAGGATTCCGACGACCGCACGCACATCGTGAAAGGCGCGGACAGCCGCCTGACGCTCTCGGTCATCAACCCGGTGATCTGCTTCGGCGCATCGCAGGACGACGTCGCGGCGAACGGACAGATCCCGTCCTCGGAGGAATTCTATGCCGCGGACAACGGCGGCGTGGTCTTCGCCTACGACCTGCTTTCCGAGACCGTGACCGAACGCAGCAACCGCGGCGATGAACTCGGCAATACGAGCGCCGTTTCCGGTGAGCTCACGCTCGGATTCAAGACCGAAAAACTGCTGGCGACCTACGTCCGCGAACAGGATGTGGAACAGACCGTCGGCATCCCGTTCCTCGTGCGGATCCCCGTGCTGAAATACCTCTTCGGCACCACGACCACCATCAAGGAAAAGACCTACATCATCGTGACCGGCGAAGCGAACCTGGTGCATCCGAACGGCGAAACGCCCGTCCCGGTCAGCAAAGAAGTCGCGTCCGCTCCCATCGAGCCCGGCGAAGCGAACCTGATTCATCCGAACGGCGAAACGCCCGTCCCGGCCGGCCAGGAACTGGCATCCAACCTCTGATCTATGAAAGGAACATGAGCCATGAACAACATCAAGACCTTATTTGCGATTCTCGCGGCGGCGTCCATCCCCGCGTTCGCTGAAGATATCGACCTCACCCCGCATCAGATCCCTGGCACCTATAAGTCGGATGCAAACTATTTCCCGAGCGCCGGTTACGGCAGCAGCACGGTCCAGACCCAGCTGCGCGTGGACGTGAAGGAATCGGAGGGGGCGGTCCGTTTCGTCCGGACCAACACCGACCCGTTCGTCATCACGAAGCTCTACACGCTGAAACACGCCGAACCCTACGCGCTCCGCGGCTATCTGCTGAGCGTGGTGCAGGGTGTGAAGATCCTCGGCAACCCGGTCTCGGTGGATGCTGTGAAGTTCAACGACGGGCGCAGCGTCCTGCTGGTCTCTGCCGAGGACTACCGTTTCGAAAACGTCGGCAACGGCGAGAGCATCGACGAGATCATCGAACGCCTGGACCAGCCCGGGATCGGGTATTCCATGGGACGTCCGAAATACATCTACTTCCCGAAAGTGAACGCCGCGGCCAACCTGAAGGAAATGCTGGTGAACGTCGGCGCACACACCCGCGATGAATTCATTGAGTTCACGGGCGGCACGGATGCGCTCACGGTGGACGGCGGCCTGAACGCACTGTTCATCGCGGCTCCGAACTGGAGTCTCGCCAGCATCAAGGAACAGCTGGAGCAGTACGACCGGCCGATGCCGGAAATCCGTCTCGAATATCAGCTCGTCGAAATCAGCGCGGAAAACGATGACAAACTTGGCGTCGACTTCCAGAGCTGGAAGAACAACGACGGCGTGGACTTCTTCTCCGCAGGCGGACGCTATCGCAACAACTGGGCGAGCACGTTCGCGGGCGGGATCGACGGTTCCCACTCCAGCCGCACCGACTTCTTCAACTTCAACCCGAAATGGAATTCGGAATACTTCGATTTCCTGACCTCCACAGGACGGGCGAAAGTCGTGACGCAGGGCGTGATCGTGGCGAAGAACCGCCGCCAGTCGACCGTTTCGGTCGGGACCGGCCTCTTCTACGAGAAGCAGACGCCCATTCCCGACACCACGATCAACGACAAGATCCCCGGCAAACACGAAAAGCTGCCCGACGAGGCGAATCTCGCCGTTCACCACGGCAACACCCAGACCACGACCGCCGCGAACGGATTCCGGTTCGAGCTGGATGTGACCCCCGTCGTCACTGGGAAAGCATCCATCCTGCCGATCAAAGTCTCCGGCACAAGTCTGCTCGGCTGGAACAGCGACGGCTCCCCGCGCCTGAACAAATCCGAGTTCGAGACCGAGGTCCATATCGGAAACGAAGGCAAGGATTTCGTGATCGGCGGCATCAAGCGGACCAACGTGATCCGCAGCGTCTCCGGCATCCCGTTCCTGAAGGACATCCCGATTCTCGGCTGGGCGCTTTCCTCCGAATCGGAAACGACCCGCACCTCCGAACTGGTGCTGATCGCACGTGCGGAACTCTCCGGCCCGTTCGATACCGCTCCGGAGAGCATCCGCAACGACATCTCCCAGGTCGTCGATAAGGTCTCGTACGGCGCGGAACACCCGATCACCAACCTCGGATTCCAGCAGCTGATCCTCGACAGCGACGACAAGTTCGAGGACGACAAGACCGGCGAGCCCGAAGTCGTCGAGCCGGAAGAAAATCCCGCTCCCGATACGACCGGCATCCCCGGACCGATCCAGGATGCCTGACCGATGATTAGTGCGAAATAACAGCACACCTGCCGCGGATACGACAGAACATCCGCGGCTTCTTTCAAACAGAAAACACTGCCATATAAGGAGACATTGAACATGGACATCAAACATACGCTCATCCCTCTGCTTGCCGCAGGGGTCCTCTCGACCTTCCTCCTCGCCGGATGCGGCAAGGAAAACGCCGCGGGCAAGGACAAAGTCCGCGTCGGCTACCTCGCCGAACCAGCGCACGGCCTGCACTTCATCGCGAAGGACCTGGGCTACTTCGACGAAGAAAACCTCGACGTCGACCTGTTCCAGTTCAATACGACCGCCGAAGGCTGCTCCGCGGTCCAGGCGCAGAAACTTGACGTCGGCACGTTCGGCACGGCCGCTCCGCTGCTGTTCATCGCCCGCGGCGTCGACTTCACCATCTTCGGCGGCATGATGATCGGCGGCCAGGCCATCATCGTGAAGCCGGAGAACCTGAACAAGTTCAAAGACCTGAGCAACTTCAAGGGCAAGAGGGTCGGCCTCGGCAAACTCTCCACCGGCGACGTGATCTTCCGCGGCGCGCTGAAGAAGGCCGGGATCGACCCGAACAAGGACCTGGAGATCATCGAATTCGGCGGCCAGAGCGCCGTCGTGGAGGCCGTGAACAAGGGCGCCGTGGACGCCGGCATCGTGTTCAGTCCGCATTTCTCCCTCGCGAAAAAGAATTTCGGCCTCGAAGTCTCGAACTACATCGCCGACTTCCAGCCGGACTACACCTGCTGCCGCCTGATCGCTAACACCCCGGACCTCCAGAAGAAGCGTGACATCTACCGCCGCTACCTCATCGCGGAGATCCGCGCCTACAAGTTCTACCGCGAGAACGAGGCGGAGACCATTCAGATCTTCGCGAAGGCGTTCAAGCTGGACCCGGAACTGCTGAAGGCGGACACCTACACGAACAAGACGTTCACGTCCAATCCCGACCCGCTGAAGAAGGGCACGATCGACTTCTGGGAGACCATGAAGGAGATCGACTATCTCCCGGAGAACGACGTGCACATCGATGACCATATCGACCCCACGATCTACCGGGAAGCCCTCGACGAAGTCCTGAAGCGCTATCCAGACGACCCGATTTACAAGGAAATGGACGCCTTCTTCAAGGCAAACAACTGAGGAACGCACTTTCAGCCTCGAAACTTTACCCAAAGATCCCCATGCAGGTGGAACCGTGAAGATACTGCTCGTCCTTGAATTCATCGCACTGACCGCCGCGGCGCTGTGGAAACACGACTGGTTCGCCGCCGCGGCGGGAGTCCTGATCCCCGCCGTCGCCCTGGTCCGCACGCTTTTCGTGTGGGACAAGGCACGCCGCACCGCGATCGTGGACGTGACCGCGGTCCTGGAAGGCTTCCTGCTGGCATGGCAGCTGGTCACGTCCAACTGGCCGGTGCTCGATCCGGTGTACTTCCCGGCTCTTGACACCGTTCTGCGGCAGTTTTTCAGCGAACTGAAGGACATGGCGCACGGCATGCTTTCCTCGCTCTTCCTCCTGGGGACCGCGTACCTGCTTTCGCTGGGCACTGCGATCCCGGGCGGCCTGCTGGTCGGCAGCTCCACGCGCCTCCGCAACGCCGCGGAGCCGTTCAGCAAGGTTCTGAGCGTGATCCCGCCGATCGTCTACATCCCGTATGCCATCCGCCTGCTGCCGAGCTTCAGCGCCGCCTCGATCTTCGTGATCTGGTCCGGCGCGTTCTGGCCGATCTTCGCGAATACCGTCGCCGGCGTCGTGAACATCCCGGAGACCATGCTGGATTCCGCCCGGATGCTCCACCTGAAACGCGGAACGTTCATCTTCCGCGTGCTTCTGCCGGGGGCGATGCCGTCGATCCTGACCGGAGCGTCCCTGAGCCTGGTCTTCAGCTTCCTGCTGCTGACCGCCGCCGAGCTGATCGGCGCGACGGAAGGGCTCGGATGGTATGTGAAGGACCGCGCCGACTTCGGCGACTACGCCAGAGTCATCGTCGGCATCATTTTCATCGGGCTTGTGATCACGGCGATCTCCGCCGCGTTCAAGCGGATCGAAAAACGCATCCTGCGCTACAAGGAGGCCGGACAATGATCGAATGCAGAAATCTGACCGTTGCGTTTCAGAACAAGACCATTCTGGACCGGATCGAACTCACTGTTCAGGACGGCGCGTTCCTCTGCCTGCTCGGGCAGTCCGGCTGCGGCAAGTCCACGCTGCTGCGGACGTTCGCCGGGCTGCTGAAGCCGACCTCCGGGGAAGTCTTCGTGGACGGCAGGGCGGTCGACGGACCGGAAAAAGCCTGTTCCGTGGTGTTTCAGGACTACTCGCTTTTCCCCTGGATGACCACCGGGAAGAACCTGATGCTCGCGCTCGCGGCGTCGTTCCCTCAGAAGAGCAAGGCGGAAATCCGCAACCTGGCGGAATCCTATCTGGAAATGGTCGGGCTGGGCGGCGTGTTCAATCTGTACCCGGCGGCGCTTTCCGGCGGCATGCGCCAGCGCGCGGCAATCGCCCGCGCCATCGCCACGCCGAGCAAGGTCCTGCTTATGGACGAGCCGTTCGGCGCGCTCGACCCTGTGAACCGCGCGATGCTTCAGGACCTGGTCCGGGAGCTTCACCGCGATTCGCACGGAGCCCGCACCGTGGTATTCGTCACGCACGATGTGGACGAGGCGCTTTATCTCGGCACGGAGATCGCCGTGCTCGGCAGTTCGCCCGGACGCGTCATCGCGCTGGAGAAGAATCCGGTTTCCCGGCAGATCCCCAGGGAGAAGCTCTTCGAAAACGAATCCGTCATCTCGCTTCAGCGGAGAATCATGGAGATCTACCGCTCCGACATGAACGAAAAACTGAACCAGAGAGAATCGTTCCACTCCGGGAACGGCATCTGATTTCACCCGACAACAATGCAACACATGGAAGGAGATATTACCATGAACATCAAACATACGCTTGTTACACTCCTCGCCGCGGGGATCGTCCCGGCGGCCTTCCTGACCGGCTGCGGCAAACAGGACGCCTCGGCCCCAGTGCTCCGCGTTGGCTACCAGCAGGGCGGCAGCTCCACACTGCCGATGATCGCCCTGAACGAGAAGTATTTCGACCAGTCCGGCGTGCTGACCGATTTCGTGCTGTTCACCAACTCCAGCGACGGGCTGAACGCCCTGAACGCGGGCAAGCTCGACATCGGCGTGTCGTTCGGCACCGGCGGCCCGCTCACGTTCGTCTCCAAGGGCTCGAAATTCGTCATCATCGGCGGCAACCTTGCCGGCGGCCATCCGATCATTACCAAACCCGAATACGCGGACGAATACAAAAGCATCGCGGACTTCAAGGGGAAAACGGTCGGCACGCCCCGTGTCTTCACCTCGGATGTCGTGTTCCGAGGCGCTCTCTTCGAAGCCGGGATCGACCCGGAGAAGGACCTGACGATCGTCGAGTTCAAACGCCCGGTCGACGTGCTGGAAGCCGTCAAGAGCGGCAAGGTCGACGTCGGAATCGGCGCGACCAACATCATCGGACAGTCCGTTCAGGCCGGGCTTGCCTCTCCGCTGTGGAGCAACGACCTGTGGCCGAACCATCCCTGCTGCCGCATCGTCGTGACCGAGGACGCGCTTCGGAACTACCGTCCCGAGCTCGTGAAATTCCTGAAGGCGGAGCTCCTCGCGGAAAAGAAATTCGTGGATGACCCGCAGTCCGGCGTCCGCGCCGACGTGGAGCAGCAGAAATTCGGCGAGAAGCTCGCAAGCGACCTGGTGCTGAATCCGCACCTCCAGTTTTCCGTCGACCCGAACCGCAAGGGCGTCGAGGCCATGTGGGCGCACATGAAGAAGATCGGCTACGCGGACGGCAATCCCGATTTCTCGAAGGTGATCGACACCACGCTGTACTACGAGGCGCTCCAGGAACTCCGCAAGGAGCAGCCGAACGAGCCCTTCTGGGAAAAACTCGAACAACGCTATAAGGATCAGAACCTGTGAACAAACCCCCGCTCATTGAGCTGCGCGACCTGTCGTTCTCCCATGCCGGAGAACAGACTCTGGCCCACATCGACCTCTCCGTGGCCGCCAGCGAATTCATCGCCGTCATCGGCCCTTCCGGCTGCGGCAAAAGCACGCTGCTGCGGCTCGTGGGCGGGCTCCTCATGCCTTCCTCCGGCGAAGTTCTCGTCGGAGGGAAGAACGTTACCGGTCCCGGCCTCGACCGCGCCATGGTATTCCAGGACTACAGCCTTTTCCCGTGGAGCTCCTGCGCCGACAATATCGTGCTGGCGCTGGAACAGGCCCGTCCCGAGCTCACCCGAGCCGAACGCCGCCAGATCGCCGATGAATACCTGACGATGGTTGGCCTGGCGAACGCCGGACGCAAGCTCCCCGGTGAACTCTCGGGCGGCATGCGGCAGCGCGCCGCGATCGCCCGAGCCCTGGCCATGAACTCCCCGATCCTGCTCATGGACGAGCCGTTCGGCGCGCTCGACGCCATCACGCGGGCGAAACAGCAGGACATGCTGCTGGAAATCTGGCAGGCCGGAGGTTCGCTGAAGAAGACCGTGATCTTCGTGACGCACGACGTGGACGAGGCGCTGATCCTCGCCGGACGCGTGATCGTGCTGGGCGTCTGTCCCGGCCATGTGGCCGCCGATATCCCCGTCGACCTGCCGCGTCCGCGTTCCCGCGCCGCTCTGATGGCCGACGGGCGGTTCCGCGAGCTTCGCGAACGCCTGATGCAGGAACTC
This sequence comes from Victivallales bacterium, assembly GCA_045114235.1. Taxonomy (GTDB): domain Bacteria; phylum Verrucomicrobiota; class Lentisphaeria; order Victivallales; family UBA1829; genus UBA1732. Next base: position 11,403 of record JBGUKB010000090.1, on the reverse strand, counting down.
AACGACGCCGTCGAACGCCAACTGGCAGCAGCTCAGGAACAGGAAGGAGGAAGCGGAATATGAACAATCGTGAATTCGAACTGAAAAAGGCGAAACGCGACCGCCGGACCGCCGCGATCGGCGCGGCCGCTGTGTTTAGCGTCCTGATCGCGCTCTACGCCGTCCTGACGGACCTCACCCACGCTCTCGATCCGGTCCTGTTCCCCGGGCTCGGCGTCATCCTCCCGGAAATGGCGCGTTCCTCCGGCGAACTCCTCAAGGGATTCCTCTACTCCATGCGCCTGCTGATCCCGTCCCTGGCCGCCGGAATTCTCGCCGGGGTCGCCTGCGGACTGGCGGTCGGCATGCACCCGAAAGTGAAACTGGTCCTGATGCCGCTTTTCCGCGCGCTGAACCCCGTCCCGCCGACCATGCTGATCCCGTACGCCATCGCGGTCCTGCCATCCTTCTGGCTCTCCTCCGCCGTCATCATCTTTCTCGGCGTCTTCTGGCCGGTCCTGATGAGCACGCTGCACGGCGTCGTGATGCTGGAGCCGAGGTGGATCGACAACGCCCGCTGCCTGCAGCTGACCGGGCGCAAGCTCGTTTTCAAGGTGATCCTGCCGGGGGCCATGCCGCAGATCTTCGCCGGCATCGGATCCGGCCTCATCTTCAGCTTCATCCTGCTGACCGTGGCCGAGATGTTCGGCGCGAAGGCGGGCATGGGCTTCTACGTGCAGTATTACGCCGATTTCGCCGAATACGGCAAGGTCCTCGGTGGAATCATCTTCCTGTCCATTGTCGTCATCCTGCTGATGACGATCTTCGACCGCATCCAGCGTCGCGTCCTGTACTGGACGAATAAACGCTGAGCGCAACCACACATTTGGAGTGCTGAACCATGGATGAACAACAATACGATCTGGAACTGACCGAACGCGTCAAGGCGTACGCGAAGGAAATCGGCTCGGCCCTCGTCGGGATCGCCGACGCCGGGGTCCTCAACGAGGCGCTGGAACCGGATTTCCGCCCGGAGGACTTGCTGCCGGGGTGCCGCTGCGTCGTCGTGCTGTCCCTGCATATTCCGGACGGCGCGCTGGAAATCATGCGCCGCGGGAAGATGAACTACAGCTACAACATGTTCGGCTACGCCTACCTGAACCGCGAGCTCGACTACCTGATCTACCGCATGACGTTGTTCCTGGAGAACGAGGGATACGCCGCCATGCCGATCCCGGCACGCGGCACGCAGTACGGCGCGCGCAAGCCGTATTTCGGCCCCCTCTCCTACCGGCACTGCGCCGTTGCCGCCGGACTCGCCACGTTCGGGCTGAACGGTCTTGCGCTCTCGCCGCAGTTCGGTTCGCGGCAGAGGTTCGTCGGAATCCCGACCACCGCTCCGCTCAAACCCGCTGAAAAGCTCATGGACCAGTCGCTCTGCGACGGTTGCATGGAGTGCATCCGCAACTGCCCGGCGCACGCGCTGTCCCTCAATCCGCCCCATATCTGCAAGCTCGGCGGCATGACCTACCGTTATGCCCGCTGCAACCAGGCCGCCTGCACGCACATGGCACGCGGCCTCAGCACGGAGGTTTGGAAAGGCGCTCTCTTCAACCCGAACGTTGACGTCCCGGTCGAGGAGAACCAGTCCAAAGCCGGACACTACGACGACCTCTGGAACAAGCGCGACGCCCGCATCCGCATCAGCGAACATGCCGAGGCCACCTACGGCGCCACGCTATGCGGACGCTGCATGGCGTTCTGTACCGCCGGACACGATGCGATGAACCGCCGCATGCGCCCGGACCAGACCGCGTATCAAAATGATGAAGTCCTTCACAAGGACGGCACGATCCATGTCGCGGACCGCGTCGCTGCCCTGCGGAAACGTTCCGCTCAAACTGAACAGAAATAACCCTTTTTTACATAGGAGATCACGACCATGCCCAAGAAACAACCCTGCAACCTCAGCTGCTCCGAATGCTCCGTGCGGAACTGCTATCGCAAAGAGAAACAGTACCCCTCGTTCTGCCTCACGGAACAGTACAAAGGCGCCGTCGAGCAGACGAAAAAACTTTACAGTTCCAATTCGGTCGACGGACGCATCGCACGCGCCGCCGCCGAGATTGAGGGCGAATACTACGGCCGCCTGACCCGGCTTGAGGAAACGATCCGGTTCGCGAAGAAGCTCGGCGTGAAGAAGCTCGGCATCGCCAGCTGCATCGGCCTGCTCGACGAAGCCTCGCTCTACGCGCAGATCGTCCGCACCGCCGGGATCGAGACGAAGACAGTGATCTGCAAGGTCGGCGCGGTCGACAAGTGCGACATCGGGCTGCCCGACGGCCTGAAAGTCTGCCCCGGCTGCAACGAATCCTGCTGCAATCCGGCGCTTCAGGCGCAGATCCTCAATGAATGGGGCGCGGAACTCAACGTGCTGGTCGGACTGTGCGTCGGGCACGACGCGATCTTCACGCGCCACAGCAAGGCCCCGGTCACCACGTTCATCGTGAAGGACCGCGTGCTCGGACACAACCCCGCCGCCGCGCTCTACACCGCGAAGTTCTACTACAAGCGCGTGCTGGACGAAAAGACATTCCCCGAACCGCGCAAGGAAGCCGTCGAGGCGGAACTTGCCGCCGCAAAAAAGGCCGCGAAGAAGACCGCCGCGAAAACGGCGAAGGGCGCGAAGGTAAAAAACGGAAAGAAATCATCCCGTTCCTGAATTGATGAAAACCCTTTGACATTTGTCCTTTTCAGGCTATATTTTTATCCGAACTTCTAACAGGAAAGGCACTGCAAATGGATTCCATACAGCTCGACGGAAATCAACTCGACGCGGTCACGTTCGCCACGCAGAACACGAAGATCCTGGTCATCCGGGCGGCGCACGGCCTGCTCGGATGCGGCTATGTCTCGGTCGATACCGCTGCGAAAGTCGGGGATGCCCTCGCCGTCGTCTCCGGCGTCGCCAGCTATGAGGATATGCTTCGGGCTTCCGTGAAGGCGGTCTCCCCCGCCGCGGAAGCCCTCGGCGTCCGCCCCGGCATGACCGGACGCGACGCCCTGCTGAAAATGCAGTGAAAGAGTCGTTTCCCCTATCGACGAACGGTGTTTCTCCGGGACACCGATCTTGAACGGAAGAGACTGCCGTTAAAAAAACGAGGCTGCCGGGTCCTGTATTTCCGGTTCCGATGCAGTCAAAGTGGAAACGGTCAGAGTTTCACGACGCCGAGGAAGAACAGGACCAGCAGGATCGCGCCGAGGGCGATCCGGTACCAGCCGAAAAGCTTGAAGTCGCGCTTCTTCACGTAGTCCATGAACCACGCGATCACGCCCCACGCTACGAAGAACGCGGTCACGAAGCCGATCGTGAGCGCGACCCACTGCGCACTGGTCAGGTGCGCGCCGCCCTTCACGAGCTTCAGGAGCGAAGCGCCGAACATCGTCGGGATCGCCAGGAAGAACGAGAATTCGGCGGCGCAGGCGCGGGAACACCCAAGGCACATCGCGCCGAGGATCGTCACGGCGGAACGCGACGTCCCGGGGACCATTGCGAGGCACTGGAAGAAGCCGACCGCAAGCGCCTTTCCGTAGCTCATCTTCACGATCTCCGCCGTGCTCGATTCGCGCTGTTCCAGGCGTCCGCTGAAGACGAGCGCCACGCCCCATACGACCAGCGCCACGGACACCACCACGATGTTGAAGAGGTGCGCCTCGATGAAGTCGTCGAGCAGGAATCCGATCACGGCGGCGGGGATCACGCCGACCACCACGCGCGACCACAGCGGGATCATGGCCTTGAACCCGGCGACGTTCCAATTCTGAGGGAAGATGGTCTTGTAGAAATACACCAGCACGGACAGGATCGCGCCGAGCTGGATCACGACCTCGAAAAGCTTGGCGAACGTTTCGTCCTTCATCGGGAAGAAGCTGTCCACGATGATCATGTGGCCCGTGCTGCTGACCGGGAGGAATTCGGTCACGCCCTCCACGACGCCCTGGATCAGGGCCTGAAGAGTAAGCGTGAGGTCCATGGTCCCGCCTCCGATCGCGAGGATGCAGCACAGGACGATCGCGGCGACGGCGCTGACCGTTTTCATTTTCATAACAGGGTCTCCGGACCGGGCCGGACGGGGAAACCGGCGACCCGGATGCGTCAGAAATGAGGGTTATTTCGAGCTGTTCAGGAAGATGCCCTTCAGGTTCATCTTCAGGGCGGTGGGCGAACTGGACGCGGCGAGGCCGACTTCCTCGGTGATCTCGCCGTTGTTGATGCGGTCGAGGATCGCCATATTGAACGTCTGCATACCGGCTTCGCGGGCGCTTTCCATCGCCTCGGGCAGTTTCTCGAATTCCTTCTTGGAGATGTAGCGTTGGACGACCGGGTCGCAAATCATGACCTCGACGACCGGGACCACGCCCTTGCCGAGCGCCTTCGGCAGCAGACGCTGGGCGATGGTCGCCTTCAGGTTGGCGGAGAGCGCCTCGAGGATGGTGTCCTGTTCCTGGATCGGGTAGAGGTCGAGAATACGCCCAACGACCTGGGAGGCGTCGGCGGCGTGCACGGTGCTGATGACCATGTGGCCGGTGTCGGCTGCCTGGAGCGCGGCCTCGAAGCTCTCCTTGTCGCGCATTTCGCCGACCATGATGACGTCCGGCGCCTGGCGCATGGCGTGCGTGAGGGCGCTGTAGAACGACGGGCAGTCCAGCCCGACTTCGCGCTGCTCCACGAACGACTTGCCGTCGCGGAACTCGTATTCGATCGGGTCCTCGATCGTGATGATGTGCTTCGTGAAATGCTCGTTGATGTGCTGGATCATCGCCGCCAGCGTGGTCGATTTGCCGCTGCCGGTGGTGCCGCAGACCAGGATGATGCCGCGCGGGGTCTCCGCGATGCTGCGGAGCACGGGCGGAAGGGAAAGCTCTTCCATGGAGCTGATCTTGCTCTTCACGTAGCGCAGGGTGATGCCGTGCATGCCGCGCTGGCGGTGCGCATTGATACGGAAACGCCCGAGGTCTTCCACGCAGTAGGAGAAGTCGAAGTCGCCGTTCTGCTCGTATTCCTTCAGCATGCGTTCGTCCATGATGCTGTGCAGGAGCGTGTCGAGGAATTCGTGCGTCGTGACGAAATCAACGGGGTAGAGCGCGCCCGCGATGCGGAGGTTGGCGGGGGCGTCCTCCTTGAGCAGGACGTCCGACGCGCCGTGTTCCACGCACTGAGCGAGGATCTGATGGAAGGTTTCGATGATCTCCGAGGCCATTTCTGAAATCCTTTCTGCTGGGGTAAAATAGGAACGGGCTTATTCGCCCTTGTAATCGTTCATAAGTTCGAGCATGTCCGCGACCGCCGCGCCGACGCCCTTCATGATGGCGCGCGCGATGATGCTGTGCCCGATATTGAGTTCGTGCAGATGCGGCACGGCGGCGAGCAGCGGCTTGATGTTTTCGTAGTCGATGCCGTGTCCGGCGTTCACGCCGATGCCGAGCGAATGCGCATACTCCGCGCCCTTCGCCAGACGGTCCAGCTCAGCGGCCTGTTCGGACGCGGAAACGGCGTTGGCGAACGATCCGGTGTGGAGCTCGACGAACTCCGCGCCGCACTGTTTGGCGCAATCAATCTGCGCGAAATCGGGCGCGATGAAGAGGCTGACGGCGATCCCGGCGTTCTTCAGCACGGGCACCCAGCGCATGAGCTTGTCGAGACTCGCGACGGCGTCGAGGCCACCCTCGGTCGTGAGCTCCTGGCGCTTCTCCGGCACCAGGCAGCAGCTCTGCGGCCGCACCAGCGTGCTCGCGATGCGGACCATCTCTTCGGTCAGCGCCATTTCCATGTTGAGGCGGAGCCCCGCCTGCGAAAGCGCGATCACGTCCGCGTCCTGGATGTGGCGGCGGTCTTCGCGGAGGTGGGCGGTAATGCCGTCCGCTCCGGCTGCCATGCAGAGTTGCGCGGCTTCGAGCGGGGACGGCTGGGAAGCGAGACGGGCCTGACGGACCGTCGCGACGTGGTCGATATTGACACCGAGTTTCAATGTTCTGTTCATAGTGCGATCTCCTGAAAAAAACAGTAATCTAATACTGTAGCACGTTTTTATTCATTTCGCAAGTCCGAAACCATTTTTGCGAACAAATCCGTCTCCGGGATCGCCATACGGTTTCGGATCGAACGCGGACACAGCAGGTACGGGCCGCGGAACATACGGCGTTCCAGCAGCTCCGCCCACGGCCGGAACTGCGCCGTCGCGATATGGAGGCCGCTGTCGGCGTCGTAGACCATCACCGCCTGATGCGCCTCGCATCCGAGCAGCCCGAGCAGCTCGGATTTATCCTCCTCCGGTTTCACCTCGAAGGGATGGATTTCCAGGCTCAGTTTCACGAGGGGGCTCAGCGTCCCGCGCAGGAAGCGTCCCGTCAGCTGCGCCGCTTTGATGTCGCGTTCGCTTTTGAACGGGATCCGGTACGGGATCAGCAGTTCGAAGTTCTCCCGGTACAGGACCGGGACCATGCGGCGGGCGATCTCCAGCGCGGCGGCCTCCGCCGCGTCGTCGCCCAGGATGCGCCTCATATCGAATCCGAGGAACGCCCCGGACGCGCCCGCCGCCTTGAGCGTGCGGACCATGATCGAGGCCTGTTCCACGAAGTCGCGGCGGTAATTCTCCGCCAGGAACGGTATCTCCCGCGTGAGGTCAGGCGCCATCAGATGCCCGGCGCGTACGGTTTTGAACTTGCAGGAGTTCAGTTTCCGCTGAAAATCCACGTCCCGGTGCAGGAAGCATTCCGTCGGGAGCTCGACGACGTCGAACGTGCCCGGCGTGAGGAAGTCCGGCACGGACGCCGGGTCCATGGCGGCATGGCCGAGCGCAAGCCCGAACGGAAGCGCCTTGTAGTCGATTTTTTCCTTTTCCGCTTCCATCAGAATCCGGCCTCCGTCAGGTCGCGCATGGAGATCGTTTTCGCATTTTGCGCGCCGCCGTCCAGGTGCCTGAGCTGTTCGCAGACGTACTTGCCGATCAGGTCGGTCTCGATGTTTACGAGGTCGCCCGGCTTCAGTGCGTCGAGATTGGTCTCGCGCCGGGTCGTCGGGATCAGGCGCACCGCGAACGTTTCGTCCGTCACATCCGTGAGCGTGAGGGAAACGCCGTTCACGCAGACGCTCCCCTTCGTCACGAAGAAGATCCGCAGTTCGGACGGCATCTCCATGCGGAGTTCGTAGTCGTCGCCGACCTTCCCGAACGAAACGACCTTCACGGCGGCATCGACATGTCCGCTGACCAGATGCCCGCCGAGGCGGCTGCCGAGGCTCAAAGCCCGCTCCAGATTCACGCGCGCGCCGGGCTTCAGCTGCCCGAGGTTCGTCCGGTCCAGCGTCTCCTTCATCACGAAAAACGTCAGGTTCCCGCCCGATTCCTTTTCGAACGTGAGGCACGCGCCGTTCACGGCGATGCTCTCGCCCGCCTCAAGGTCGGTCCACGGGGTATCGGGTTTCACGGTCAGACGTCCGGCCTTCGCGCCGGTTTCACGCCCGGTCAGCACCCCGGTCTTTTCGATCAGTCCAGTAAACATCCAATATTCTCCTCAGTTTTCGGGGTACAGCGGATACGCTTCGATCCGCAGGTCGCAGCCCAGCTCCGACACGCGCAGACGGTCCAGCTGAACCGCCTCGGACAGCGATGCCGGATCGGGGCCGCCCAGCACGGGACGGCTACCGCGTCCGCCCAGCAGTTTCGGCGCGACATGGAATTCGATCTTGTCGACGGCATGTGCCCGGATCGCCGAAGCCGCCAGTTCGCCGCCGCCTTCGATCAGCAGCATGGTCACATTTTCGCGCCCGAGCCGGGCGAGAAACTCCCGCCAGTCCTCCGGCGTGTCCAGCACGGCGGATTCCCAGCCTTCCCCTGCCCCGGACAGGATCTCCGGGTGGTGCGTGGCGATGATCCTGCGCGGCGTTTTCAGAACAGTTCCGTCGGGCGTGCGCGCCGTGAACCGGGGCGAATCGGTGCGGAACGTCTCCGCGCCAGCGAGCACGGCGTCCGAAAGCCGCCTCAGATATGCCACGCGTTCCCGCGCGGTTTCCGAGGTAACCCACTTGGAATCCCCGTTCGCGGCGGCGATCTTCCCGTCGAGCGTCTCCGCCATCTTCAGCAGCACGAATGGGCGGCCCGTCGTGATCCACTTGAAAAATGCCTCGTGATGGACACGGCATTCCTCCTCGAGCACGCCGGTTTCCACTTCGATCCCGGCGGCGCGCAGGATGTCGCCCCCGCGCCCGGCATGCTTCGGATTCGGGTCGAGGCAGCCGATGACCACGCGCCGGATCTTGTTCCGGACGATCGCGTCACAGCAGGGCGGCGTGCGTCCCGTGGTGCTGCACGGTTCGAGCGTGACATACAGGTCGGCGCCCGCGGCGTCGGATTCCTGCGGCAGGCTCAGGAACGCTTCGATCTCGGCGTGGGGGCCGCCGCAGCGTTTGTGGTGGCCGCGTCCGATGATCCGTCCGTCGCGCACGATGACCGCGCCGACCGCCGGATTCGGGCTGGTGTAGCCCGCGCCGAGTTCAGCCTCGTTCAGCGCTTCGCGCATAAAAACCTGGTCGTTTCCGCCGTCCACGAATGATCCGCTCCGTATTGGTCCATCCGGCCGGAACATCAGCCGGATTATTAATTCAAAATAAAAGTGCCCCGAAAATATAGCTTGTTTTTTCCCGATTGCAAGACTTTTTCCCCTTTTTCTTCCGCTTTGCACTGGTCTTTTCCAATTTTCATGCTACATTATGGAACCGCACCACTTTTTACTTATCCCGAAAGGACTCCGCCATGCACTACACTTACAAGACTAGCCAGCTCGTCTGCTCCTCCCAGATCGACATCGACATCGACAACGGCGTCATCACGAACGTAGCGTTCACGGGCGGCTGCCCCGGCAACCTCACCGCCATCGGCATCCTCGTGAAGGGCAAGACCCCGCAGGAAGTCATCGACAAGCTCGAAGGCGTCGACTGCGGCGGCAAGGGCACGTCCTGCACCGACCAGCTCGCCAAGGCGTTGAAGGAAATCCTCGCGGGAAAACTCTCCTGACCATGCCCGCGGACCGACACGGCATCCAGCGCGACATCGAGGCGTTCCAGAACAAGCTGGACAAGCTCTTCAAGCGCCCCAACGAAGCGCCCGTCTACGACACGAAACAGAAGCTCGAAGACGCCATCTCCGACAATCCGCGCTACTACCCGCTCGACCGGCGGCTGGAGCTTGCGGAGATCTTCTTCGGCATCCTCGACTTCGTCTATGAACGCGCCGGAAGCGACGACGACCCGGAGGTCTTCTGCAATCCGGTCCTCCCCGGCGCAAACCTCGCGCGCCTGCCCGAGCCCGAAATGCTGTTCCGTTGCATGATGCCGCTGGCGTGGTCGATCCGCGGCCGCTGGGTCTACCCGGAGATGAAGCGCGTCACGGACGATTTCATATCCTCTTTCACGCAACCGCAGGTGAAGCTGATCTGGCAGATCCTGGATTTCCTGCTCGACCTCTTCCCGGACGATTCCGGCTCGCCTGCCTCCGCCGAGGTCCTCGCCTACTGGCGCGAGCTCGCCGAAGCGCCCGAACGGTTCCACGTGGAAACGCCGTCCGAAAAATCCATTCTGCTCAAAGTCCTGCTGGAGGCGGCGCAGGACCACAAGATCATCCCGAAGGACTGACGCGGCGCGCCCTGCCCCGTCGCGCCGTCCGGCTGCAAAGTCGTTAAGAAAAAAACATAAATAATCCCGAAAAACTCCGTTTTCGGGTTTGAAAATCTTTTTTCTGTGCTATATTATAAGGATAACGATCAGCTTACGTCAACAACCTCGCCTCCGCGGCACACTCTCCGCCAAACGGACGGCGACTCAAATCAGGAGTTTATCTGGAAATGCCCGCTATCCCGAAATTCGTCGTTCTCAGCGAACAGCTTCGCGGTCAGATGTTTGAACTGAAACAGGATGAGATCACCATCGGTCGTTCCGACGAACGCACCATCTGCCTGAAGGATCCCACCGTCAGCACGCTTCACTGCAAGGTCACCCGCAACGGCGACAAGGTCATCATCGCCGACGCCGGCTCCACCAACGGCACCAAAGTCAACGGCGCCCCGCTCACCGAGGAACACGAACTGCAGAACGGCGACATCGTCCGCATCGGCGCGTTCGAGCTGCTCTACGACAGCGAGGACAAGACCATGACCATGTCGATCCAGAAGACGCAGACCGGCATCGACATCAATGCCGCCAGCACGACACAGACCATCAAGTCCGTCGCCAACACCGGCTTCACCGAACGCAAGCAGGGCAGCGGCCTCTCCAACAAGCTCATGATCATCATCGTCGTCCTCCTCGCGCTCATCTTCCTCGCCATCCTCGGGCTCTTCGTGAAGAGCTTCATGGACAGCCAGAACGCGAACGCATTCATCCCCGCGCAGGACGCCCCCGCGACCCGGATCGTCTAATCCATGAACGAAAAGAAAGACCCACCGAAAAAAGCGCTTCCGGGCTCGAAGCGCAAGCCGCCTGCGTCCCTGTTTCTCTGGCTGCTGGCGTTCCTTGTGCTCGCTTCCCTGATCGTTTTCCAGTCGTCTCCCTATTTCGCCGCCACGGAGGAATGGAGCGCGAACGTGTTCCTGTCGCACCTTGAAAAGGGCGAGATCGTCACTGCCGAGATCATGCCGGAATCCGACAAGATCCTCGCGATCTCCGGCGAGTTTAAGAACGCGCCGAAAGCCCCCGCCGCCGAGGCGGAAAAGGTTGCCGCAGACGGGAAGAAAGCTGACGCCGAGGCGAAGAAAGACGAGGAGAAGAAGGCCGAAGAGAAATCTTCCGCGCCCGCCATCGTCGAGAAGGACCTGACGAAGCCCTCCGAATCCGCCGATGCAGCCAAGAAGACCGCGCCGAAGCTCAAGCTGAAGTACACCACGCGCATCTACGCCACCGATTCCATCATCGACAAGCTGGAGGAAAAGGGCGTGCAGACCGTCTATCTGGAACGCGACGTATGGTGGAAGTCCCTGCTCCTGAACCTCGCGATCGCGGTCCCGATCCTGCTCGTTTTCTACTTCATCTTCACGCGCCAGATCCACGGCGCGGGCTCCGGCGCGATCCAGTTCGGCAAGAGCCGCGCGCGCATGATTGACCCCAACGAAAACCATACGAAGTTCGACGACGTGGCGGGCTGCGACGAGGCGAAGGAGGAGATGAAGGAGATCGTGGAATACCTCCGCGACCCGCTCAAGTTCAAGCTCCTCGGCGGCAAGATCCCGCGCGGCGCGCTCCTCACCGGACCGCCGGGCACCGGCAAGACCCTCATGGCGAAAGCCGTTTCCGGCGAAGCATCCGTGCCGTTCTTCTCCATCAGCGGCTCCGACTTCGTCGAGATGTTCGTCGGCGTCGGCGCCAGCCGCGTCCGC
>JBGUKB010000089.1:0-10334 GCA_045114235.1 Victivallales bacterium | reverse complement strand
AACATCCCGGAACGCCGCACCTATTTCGCCGCCCGGACGAAGCTCGGAAATGCCGGGTTCGCGAACCCGGACGCCGCGCTTTTCCGCATGACGTCGGACGAGATCCGCACGCTCGCCCGTACACCGGACGACCAGCTCGAAAGCTACCTTGAAACAAAATCCGCCGCCGAACTGCGCTGGCAGATCCTGACCCACCGATTCCAACATATGCAAACGGAGACTCCGCATGAAAACAGCATCCCGGAATGACATCGCGTACTTCCTCGACCATATCCTCGAGCTCGACCAGTGGCCCGACGACCCGTCCAACAACGGGCTTCAGTTCGAGGGAGACGCCGAGGTCGCGAAAGCCGTCTTCGCGGTCGACGCCTCCGCCGAGCTTTTCTGCAAGGCAGCCGACCTCGACGCCTCGTTCGTCTTCGTGCATCACGGCATCTCCTGGGGCTCCGGGATCCGCCGCATCGACGGCATCCTGGCGGACCGCGTCAAACTGCTCGCGGCGAACGGCATCTCACTTTACGCCGCGCATCTCCCGCTCGACGCAAATCCGCGATTCGGGCACAACGCGCGCCTTTCGGACATGCTCGGTCTCGTTGACCGCCGCACCTTCGGCACATACCACGGCAAACAGATCGGATTCCGGGGTGCCCTGCCCGAATCGAAAACAGTCTCCGAGCTTGCAGAAATCCTGAACAAGGCGCTGCCGTCGAGCGGCGACTTCGGGTTCGTCGGCGATCCCGCGCAGGAAGTAAAAACGGTCGGCGTCATTTCGGGCGGCGGCGCCTGGCCGGAGCTGTTCGATGAGTTCTCGGACGACCATTTGGACTGCCTCGTCACGGGCGAAGCCACGCATGAAGTCTTCCATCCCGCGAAGGAAAGCGGGACCGCCATCCTCACGCTCGGACACTACCGGTCCGAAACGCCCGGCGTGTTCGCCGTCATGGACCTCGTGAAGTCGAAATTCGGCATCGAGACCGCATTCGTCGACATCCCGACCAACATGTAAGCGGCACGGCAGACCGGACACACGGATCCGTCGCGGAAGAAAAGACGATTGAACGCGGGAAAACGCGTCAGCGGCGGCGGTGGATGCGCTGGACTTCCTGGTAGAAATCCAGCAGTTTGTCCGTGATGATGTTCCAGGAATAATGCTCCCGGACCTCGGCGTCGGCGGCGTCCGTGACCCTGCCGCGCAGTTCGGCGTCTTCATCCAGCTTCCGGACCAGGTCGGCCCATTCGTCAGGCGCGCCCTCGGCGGGCGCGAAGAATCCGGTCTCGCCGTCGCGGATGAGTGTCTTGAGACCGCCGACAGGCGACGCGATGACGGGCGTGCCGGAGCTCCATGCCTCCAGCACCACGATGCCGAACGGCTCGTGCAGGGAGGGCAGCAGGAACGCCGAGGCGGCATGATAGGCGGCGGGCAGCAGCGCGGAATCGGGGGGCACACCGTTGATCATGGTCACGCGGTCCGAGAGGTTCATGAGGCGGATCTTCTCGCGGAGCTTGTCCACGTACCATTCCGCCGTCGGCGCGCCGATGAAAACGAGGTGCCACGGCTCGCCCAGAAGCGCCAGGACTTCGGGGAGCATAAGCTGGTTTTTCTGGTAGTCGATGCGGGAAAGGCAGAGCAGGATCTTGCGGTCCGGCCGGATGCCGACCTGCTTGCGGAAATCGGTGCCGTTGTAGTCGTGGAAATAATCGTAGTTCACGCCGTTCGGGAGATGGATGATGAGCTTGTCCGGGAAATGCTCCTTCGCGGGCTGAAGCTCGTTTTCCCCGACGCACACGATGCCGTTCGAGAGCTTCAGCGCGTCAATACGGCGGCCGAATACCCGGTCCATGATGTTGCCGTACGGGACCGTGCCCTTCAGCGGCTTCACCATCTGCCTGATCTCCGACTCCGGGACGTCGAAATACCCGCCGTAAAGCGTCATGACATAGGGGACGTGCAACTGTTTCGCCGCGGCCCGGGTGGCGGCGGCCATGCGTCCCATGGTGTGACAATGGAGGATGTCGAATTCGCCTTTCCTCAACGCGCCCTGGAGACCGGGCACGACAGGATTTCCGCCCTTTTTGTCGAGGACGCGGACTTTTTCCTTCGAAAGCGGGAAATACGGATACCGGTAGTTGAACCGGTGTATCTGGATCGAATTTTTCACCTCGTCCTGAACCGGAGAAAGAGCGCGGGTCGCAAAGATCTCGGACGGATTACCCTTGTTCTGGAGCGCACGGGCGGTATTCCAGACAACGCTTTCCGTTCCGCCCCATTCCGAGAAGGCGAAGCGCCGGATGATTTGAGCAGTCCTCATAGTAAAACGTCAATACTCCGATTGCATTGGTGAAAAATAAATTATCTTTGTAATTTACACCGAAAGGGCGAAAAAAACAAGAGGAAACGTCTTTTTTCGGACAAAAAAACGCCGGCTGTTTTTTTCGATTCCAATAACAGCCGTGCACCGGAAGCGCAAAGTAATTGAAAGTTCAGGAAAAAAGTGTACCGAAAAAAACTCGCAGGGGAGAGCGGAGCGGACGGCACACTTTGGCACGAAGATGGGACAGAATGTCGCATGGCACAGGAGAAACGGCGGACATGTGACAGAGGATTCGAGGCGGGAACGCCGCCTGCGGCATTTTGGCACAAAGTATGCTCGTCCAATGCGAAAAACAACAAAAAACAACCCCTCAATACGGAAGCGGACCGCCGGAACCCGATCCCCCGCGGAGCCGCCGTTGAACCGAAGGACAAGTCGACATGCCCACCTATGAATACGTCTGCAAGCATTGCGGATACGAGTTTGAGAAATTCCAGCAGATGACCGAAGACCACCTGAAAACCTGCCCGAAATGCGCCAAGGACGCGCTGAAACGCAAGATCGGCGCGGGCTCCGGCGTGATCTTCGTCGGCTCCGGGTTCTACTGCAACGATTACAAGGGCGCCAACGCGAGCCTCGGCAACCCGACGTCGAAGAAATCCGTGTCGGCCGCCGCGACAAAAAAGACCTCGAAGAAAGCGTCAAAGTAATGGAGGGCAAGCCCTCCACTGAGTAGTCTGCCGCTTCGCCGGTAGACAAAAAACACGAAAACGAACAACAAAGGAGACAGAGTTATGTCCAGACATATGCAATTCAAAGCCGAAGTCAAAGAACTGCTCAACATGATGATCAACTCGATCTACTCGAACAGGGAAATCTTCCTGCGCGAGCTGATCGCAAACGCCGCCGACGCGCTGGACAAACGGCGTTTCCTGGCGCTGACCCGTCCCGAACTCGCCAGCGAGGGCGAAATCCGCATCACCGCCGATGAGGCCGCCTGCACGCTGGCGATCTCCGACAACGGCATCGGCATGACGAAGGACGAACTGGTCGAAAACCTCGGCACCATCGCGCACTCCGGTTCGCGCGGATTCCTCGCCGAGCTGAAGAAGGCGCAGGAGGAGAATCCCGCGACCGCGCCGGAGCTCATCGGACAGTTCGGCGTCGGGTTCTACGCCGCGTTCATGGCCGCCGACAAGGTGTCCGTGCTGACGAAGAAGGCGGGCGAGGACCAGGCGTACCTGTGGGAATCCGAAGGCGTCGACACGTTCACCGTGACCGAGGCGGAGAAGGACGCCGCCGGCACGACCGTGACCCTGCACCTGAAGGACGATTTCAAGAACTACCTCGAATACTGGACCGTGTCGTCCGTGATCCGCAAATACTCCGACTTCATCGAATACCCGATCCGCATGGCGCACAAGACCAAGGACAAGGACGGCAAGGACGTGATCGAGGACGACACGCTGAACACCATGAAGGCGATCTGGCTGCGCCCGGAATCCGAGGTTACCGAGGACGAATACAAGAGCTTCTACTCGCACCTGTCCGGCGACTACGAAGCGCCGCTGAAGCGCATCGTTTTCTCCGCCGAGGGCGCGTCCGAATTCAAGGCGCTGCTCTTCCTCTCCGCCAAGCTCCCGTTCCAGTACCAGTTCGGCGTCCGCAACAAGAAGACGCTCAGCCTGTACGTGAAGCGCGTCTTCATCACCGACGAATGCCCCGGCCTGCTGCCCGACTACATGAACGGCTTCGTGTCCGGCGTGGTCGATTCGAGCGACCTGCCGCTGAACATCTCCCGCGAGACGCTTCAGGACAATCCGCAGATCAAGCGCATCTCGAAGGCGATCGTGAAGCGCGTCTTCTCCGAGCTCCAGAGCATGATGGAGAAGGACCGCGCGACGTATGAGAAGTTCTACGCCGAATTCAGCCGCCTCATCAAGGAAGGCGCGTACAGCGACTGGGAAAACCGCGAGAAGCTCCAGAACCTGCTGCTCTTCGGGACCATGAACGGAGAACCCGGCAAGCTCGTTTCACTGAAGGAATACTCCGACGCCATGCCGCCCACGCAGAAGGCGATCTACTTCATCACCGGCGAAAACCGCGCCGCGGTGGAGCACTCGCCTCAGTTGGAGCTCTTCCGCCAGCAGAAGCTCGACGTGCTGTTCCTGCTCGATCCGGTCGACGAATTCGTCATCAACGGCATCGGCAAGTACGCGGAAAAGGACATCGTGTCCGTCGCGAAGAGCGACCTGAAGCTCGACGAGCCCGTGCAGAAGGAGCTTGAGAAGAAGACGAAGGAAGCCGCCGAACAGAACAAGTCCCTGCTCGAGTTCCTGAAGAAGACGCTCGAAAACCAGGTGAAGGACGTCCGGTTCTCCGCCCGCCTCACCGAAAGCGTCTGCTGCCTCGTCGGCGACGAGGCCGACCCGTCCGTGAACATGCAGCGCCTGATGAAGGCGATGAAGCAGGAAGCGCCGGAAGTGAAGCGCATCCTGGAGCTCAACCCCGACGCCCCGCTGATCCAGGCGATGGCGAAGAAATACGAGGCGGAACCCGGCAGCGCCGTGCTGACCGACTACGCCGCCATGCTGTACGACCAGGCGCTGCTCTGCGAAGGCTCCGAACTGCCCGATCCCGTCGCGTTCGCCCGCAGGACCGCGAAGCTGATGACCGACGGCCTGGCCAGGAATTGAACTAGAACGGAAGGCAGCCCCCCATGCCCGCGCGACACACCGAACTGTATGAACTACTGGAGATCTCCCCCGACGCCGACGAGGACGCCATCAAAAAGGCGTACCGGCGTCTGGCCGTGAAATACCACCCGGACAAGAACCCCGGCAACAAGGAAGCCGAGGAGAAATTCAAGAAGATTTCCCACGCCTACGAAATCCTCGGCGACAAGGAAAAACGCCAGATCTACGACCAGTACGGCGAGGATGCCGCGAACGGAAACGGCGGCGGGGGCGGATTCTCCGGCGACCCCTTCGACATCTTCAACCAGTTCTTCGGCGGCGGGGGCGGCGGATTCGAATCGTTCTTCGGCGGCGGACGCAGACGCGATCCGAACGGACCGCAGCCGGGCGCGGACCTGCGCTACAACCTCGGCATCACGCTGGACGAGGCGTTCAAAGGCGTGACGAAGAAGATCGAGTTCAACCGGCCCGGACTGTGCACCGCGTGCAACGGAAGCGGATGCGCCGACGGCACGAAGCCCGAACGCTGCGACCGCTGCAAGGGCAGCGGACAGGTCGGCGTCTCCCAGGGCTTCTTCACCATGATGCACGAATGCCCCGTCTGCCACGGCACCGGCCAGAAGATCGCCCACAAGTGCGCGAAATGCAACGGCGTCGGCAAGGTCAGCGTCCACCGCGCCATCGAGGTCCACATCCCCGCCGGCATCGATACCGGAAACAGGATGCGAGTGAGCGGCGAAGGCGAACCCGGTCTGCGCGGCGGCCCGAACGGCGACCTGTACATCATGATCCAGGTCCGCCCGGACAAACGGTTCCAGCGCGAAGACGAGGACATCTACGCCGAATACCACATCCCGTTCCCCGTGGCCGCGCTCGGCGGCACCGTCACCATCCCGACCGTGCATGGCGACGCCGAGCTGACGATCCCCGCCGGGACGCAGAACGGTGACGTGCTCACGCTGAAGGGCAAGGGCATGCCGGTCCGCACGCGTCAGGGCGTCTTCGGCAACCATCACGTGAAGCTCACGATCGACGTCCCGCGCAAGCTCCACGACGCCCAGCGCGAGGCGCTGAAAGCCTACGCGGCGGCGTTCCAGACGGACAACGGCGGTGCGAAGAACAACGGCGCCGAACCGAACTTCACCATCAACGCCGAGAACGATCCGAGCTTCTTCCAGAGGCTCAAGGACAAGGTCGCCCAGCATCTCGACCAGACCAAGCTGTGACTCCATGAGCGCGCGCACCCAGCAATTCTTATGCGGCCTTGAGGACAAGACCCTCGCGCCGTACGCCGTCCATGCCGGAGCGTTGCGCGGTCGACGTTATCCCGAAACGCCCCATCCGTACCGGACCGAGTTCCAGCGCGACCGTGACCGCATCCTGCACAGCCAGGCGTTCCGGCGTCTTGAATATAAGACGCAGGTCTTTCTGAGCACGACCGGCGACCACCTGCGGAACCGTCTCACGCACACAATTGAGGTGGCGGGCATCGCGCGGACGATCGCGCGGAGCCTCGGGCTGAACGAAGACCTCACGGAGGCAATCGCGCTCGCGCACGACCTCGGCCACACGCCGTTCGGGCACGCCGGGGAACGCGCCCTGCACAGTCTGATGGAGGGACACGGCGGATTCGACCACAACCTTCAGGCGATCCGCGTGGTCGACCTGCTGGAGAAAAAATACCCCGCCTACGACGGGATCAACCTCACCTGGGAGACCCGCTCAGGCCTCATCAAACACCGTTCGCCGCTTCATCCGCCCACGCTCGACGGCGTGGAGCTCGCCCCCGCCCCGTGCCTGGAGGCGCAGGCCGCCGACCTCGCCGACGACCTCACATACTACGGGCACGACGTCGACGACGGGCTGGACGCCGGGATCATTACGGAGGACATGCTGGACGGCATCGCGATCTGGCGTATGGCCGCCGAGGAAACGAAGTCGCTCGGGCTGAAGCGCGGCGACGGAAAATACCTGACCTACACAGTACGCGCGCTCATCAACCGCATGGTCGGCGACGCCATCGAGACCTCCGCGAAGCTGATCGACGCGTCCGGCGTGAAAGCGCCCGGCGACGCCCCCGCGAAGGGCATGACGCTGATCGCGTGGAGCCAGGAATTCCAGGTGCTGACCAGCGAACTGAGGACGTTCCTGTACGAAAACCTGTATTTCTCGCAGGAACTCAATAAGCTCAACCAGCTGTCGAAAGACCGCATGTCGTTCCTGTTCGAAACTTTCGTGAAACACCCCGAGCTCGCGGGCAGTCAGGTCCGCCGCCGCATGGAGGCCGACGGCATCCACAGGGCCGTCACGGATTACATTGCGGGCATGACCGACGTTTTCGCCATCTGCGAATACCACAGACTGAAATGACCGCGCCCGCCAGTGCGCAGGCGAACGGCAGCGCGGGAATCTGGTAGCGCGGCATCAGCACCGGACCCGGCGCCGCCAGATAATACAGCACAAACACCGCGAACAGCGTCAGAACGGTCCATCTGCGCCGCCGCAGGTAAATACAAACTCCCCCCGCCGTCAGCGCGTAGAGCACACCCGTCGCCAGCAGAAACGGCACCGCGAGAAACGCCGCCGTGTAACTCCCGTCCATGTAGTGCCGGAAAGCCGCCACCGGGCCGTCTTTCCGCAAAACCGCCAGCGTGCCGCGTTCGCCGGTCCGCAGTCCGAGGTTCTGAAGGAAATCCGGCAGGTCGGGCAACAGGATCCACACCTGGAAAAGATGCGTCGCGGCGGTCGCGCC
Source organism: Victivallales bacterium (assembly GCA_045114235.1). Classification (GTDB taxonomy): domain Bacteria; phylum Verrucomicrobiota; class Lentisphaeria; order Victivallales; family UBA1829; genus UBA1732. The sequence continues at coordinate 2,574 of JBGUKB010000089.1, read as the reverse complement.
CGGATGCTCGAAAATCGTTTTCATATATCGCGCCAGATACCAGTCGTCCTCCGCCATATTCAGCTCAAGCAGATTCGCGTATTGTTCCGGCTTCCCGGCAAACGCCGCCTCGGCTTCCGCCTCCAGCGCGGTGCGTTCCGTGTCGCCGTCCGTACCATTCACACGGGCGAGGATCGCGGCGGTATTGTGAAGCGCCGTGAGGCCGGAATTGCGGTCAAGCACGAATCCAGCGCCGACAGACTGGTTGCGATGCATCCACGGGATGAGCATAGCGCAGGAAACGAGCACCGACAGCAGAGCCGCAATCGCGGCTTTCCGCCACGGACGCATCAGGACAGGTGCCAGGACGAGAGGGATCAGGAGCAGAACGGGGAGATTGACCGGCTTCGTGAGGGTCGCGGCAGCGGCAAACGCCGTGCCGATGAGGAAATCGGAGAGGTGTTTCGTGCGCCACGCCCGGACGAAGAAAAACACCTGCCAGGCGCAGAGGAACCCGAGCAGGGAATCCGCCAGAATCAGCGGCGCGTTCGCCAGCGCGGTCAGGTTCAGCGCGTACAGGACTGCCGCCCAGATACCGGCGCGCCGTCCGGCAAGCCTCCGCCCCGCCAGCGCCACGGGGAAGACCGTCAGCGCATCCACCAGACATCCGATAATCGGGGGGCACGACAGGAAAATCACCGCCACCAGAAAGAAGATATACCCGGGCGGACGCTGCACCGCGGGGAAATCGGAACCGACATCCATGGTCAGCTTCCCGGTTTCCACAAAGGCTCTTGCCGGGAAAAAATAAGTCGCGGAGTCCGGCCGCATGAAGGATTCCATGTCAACGTCACCCTTGAAATATGACCAGAGCGCGGGCCAGGCACACAGGATGCGGATCGCGAGCGCGAACAGGAAGACCAGAGCGATACGGCTGCGAAATCTGTTTTTTTCGGAAGACATGGATGGAGTGAAATGTTAGTTCTAAGGAATGGTCGTGCGAATACCGTCCGGCGGACTTGAGGCGGGACGGCGCGTCCGCGAAAGAAAAATGGTCAGGATTCTCCGAAAAGAAGTTGCATTTTCCGTTTATGGGTGTATATTATAAATTGCCGTGTTGCTTTAAAGTAGCACGGTTTTCTCTGAAATCAAATACAAATCCAACATATATGAGGTTAAAAATGAAAGATTCCATCCATCCCGCGTATGGTCCGGCGAAGGTCATCTGCGCCTGCGGCAAAGTCTGGGACATCTACTCCACCCGTAAAGAGCAGAAAGTCGGTATCTGCGCCGAATGCCACCCGTTCATCACCGGCAAACAGAAACTGGTCGACGTCGCCGGCCGCGTTGAGAAATTCCGCCGCCGCTACCAGAAACCCGCCAAGTAATTCGGTTTTCCCGAACGGACGGAACGGCGATTTCTTCACGCATATCGCCGGATCAGCCAGCCCGGACCCCGCTTTGTTGAACGGAGACCGGGCTTGTTTTTTGAGCCGGCGGAATAAAGCGACAATCCCATGCGCCCGGAAGATTTCACGCGTCAGATCGAACAGTTCAAGGCCAAGTTCGGCAAGCTCGAAACCGAGCTGTCCGATCCCGGCGTCTATGCCGTGCCTGCGCGCGCATCCATGCTCGCCCGCGAACGCCAGCGCCTGGAGGGAATCTTCGCCGCGTACGACCGCTGGACCGGAGCGCTGAAATCCGCGCAGGACAACCGCGCCCTGCTGGAAACCGAACACGATCCCGAATTCCGCGCGCTCATCGAAAGCGACCTCGCCGAACAGGAAAAGACCGCGGACGAGGCGGAACAGGACCTGATGGTGCGCCTGGTGCCGCCGGACAAGGCGGACTCCCGCGACGCCATCGTGGAGATCAAACCGGCGGCGGGCGGCGAGGAGGCGGCGCTTTTCGCGGGCGACCTCTTCCGCATGTACGTCCACTACGCGGAAAAACGCGGTTGGAAATGCGAGGTGATGGAGCAGTCGGATTCCGAGCTCGGCGGCCTCAAGAACGTGATGTTCTCCCTCTCCGGCGAGGACATTTTCTCCCGCATGAAATACGAAAGCGGCGTCCACCGTGTCCAGCGCATCCCCGTCACGGAGTCCGGCGGACGCATCCACACCTCGACCGTGACCGTGTCCGTCCTGCCGGAAGCGAGCGAGATCGACGACATCGCGATCCGCCCGGAGGACCTCGAAATCTCCACGTTCCGTTCGTCCGGCCCCGGCGGCCAGAACGTGAACCGGACCGATTCCGCGGTCCGCATCCGCCACATCCCGAGCGGGCTGGTCGTGGCGAGCCAGCAGGAACGCTCCCAGATCCGCAACCGCGAGATCGCGCTGCGCATCCTGAAAAGCCGCCTGCTGGAGATCCAGCGAAGCGAGGAAGCCGCGAAACAGGCCGCCAGCAAACGCCTGCAGGTCGGGACAGGCGACCGCAGCGAACGTATCCGCACCTACAATTTCCCGCAGAACCGCGTCACGGACCACCGGTTCGGCGTGGTGTCAGTCTTCAACCTCCCGGCGCTCATGGAGGGCGACCTGGACTTGCTGCTTGACCCGCTCTTCCTGGCGCACAGCAAGCTCGTGGTGGAGG
>JBGUKB010000088.1:0-13429 GCA_045114235.1 Victivallales bacterium | reverse complement strand
GGTTTCATTTCCGTGTGCCGTCGATCAAACACCAAGCTGGCACGGCAAGAAGCAGGCTTCGGCCAATCCGTTCAGGCACAAATCGCCCGATTTCCCTGAAACAACATCATATCGCGAAATAACAATCGGACCGATGCCTGCGCGATGTTTTTCCCGAAAGGAGCAGAACAGATATGTATAAGAAAGATACCATGTGCGTGCGTTCCGCCCGATGTACGAAGTCGGCTTTCGGGGCGATCTCCACGCCGATCTTCCAGTCGGCGACATTCGTGCACGAGGGGATCGACAAGGAATCCGAGTACAGCTACTCGCGGATGCAGAATCCCACCCGTGCCGCCCTGGAAGCCAGGATCGCCGAGCTCGAAGGCGGGTTCGACGCCATCGCGTTTTCAAGCGGCATGGCGGCCGAGACGGCGCTGATGAACATCTTCGAATCCTCCGGGCACATCATCTCCGGGGACGACCTCTACGGCGGCACGCTGCGGCTGTTCCGACACAACGCGGTCTCGGCAGGGCTGCTGTTCGACTTCACGGACACGACCGACCCGGAAAACGTGCGGAAGAAACTTCGTCCGGACACGAAGGCGGTCTACCTGGAAACTCCGAGCAATCCGACCATGCAGGTCACGGACATCGCTGCCGTGGCGGAGATCGCACATTCGGTCGGGGCTCTGCTGATCGTCGACAATACGTTCCTCTCGCCGCTCTTCCAGCGTCCGCTGGAGCTGGGCGCGGACATCGTGGTCCACAGCGGCACCAAATATCTCGGCGGGCACAACGACACGCTGGCGGGGTTCGTGGTCGTGAAGACCCCGGAGCTCGCGGAGAAGATGCGTTACTGCGCGAAGACGATCGGCGCATGTTTGGCTCCGTTCGACTGTTTCCTGCTCGAACGCGGCATCAAGACGCTGTCCGTGCGCCTCGAAAAACAGGCCGCGAACGCGGAGAAGATCGCCTACTGGCTGCGGGAACGTCCCGAAGTCAAAAAAGTCTATTACATCGGCTTCCCCGATCACCCCGGCTACGAGGTGACCAAGCGCCAGTGTTCCGGGTTCGGCGGCATGCTGTCGATGGAAGTGGACAGCCCCGAAACCGCCCGGAAGATCCTGAAGGAAGTCCGGCTTTTCCAGTATGCGGAGAGCCTCGGCGGGGTGGACAGCCTCATCACCTATCCCATGCTCCAGACGCACGCCGACGTACCGGAGGAGGAACGCCTCAAACGCGGCATCAACGACCGTTTCCTGCGGATCTCTGTCGGCATCGAAAACGCCGACGACCTCATCGAAGACCTTCGGGTGGCGCTCGAAAAGAAAACGGAGGAGGAACCGGCATGAAATACGATTTCGACAAGATCATCCCGCGCGAGCACACGAACAGCCTCAAATACGACTTCGCCAAACAGCGCGGCAAGCCGGACGGCCTGCTGCCGATGTGGGTGGCGGACATGGATTTTCAGACGCCGCAATGCGTGCGGGACGCGCTCGCCGCGAAAGCCGCGCACGGCATTTTCGGGTATTCCGACCCCGACGAGACATATTTCGACGCGCTCGCGAACTGGTTCGGGACGCGTCACGGCTGGACGGTCGATCCGCTTACGTCGGTGCGCACGCCGGGCGTCGTGTTCGCGATCTGCACACTGATCCGCAGCCTTACGCAGCCAGGAGACGCGGTTCTAATCCAGGAGCCCGTGTACTACTGCTTCCGCGAGGGCATCCGCGACAACGACCGCAAGCTTGTCGTGAACGAACTGCGTTTCGACGGACAGAAATATTCCATCGACTTCGAGGACTTCGAGCGCAAGATCGTCGAGAACGGCGTGAAACTCTTTGTGCTGTGCAGTCCGCACAATCCGGTCGGACGCGTGTGGACGCGCGCTGAACTCGAGCGCATGGCCGAAATCTGCCTGCGCCACGGCGTGTTCGTGGTAGCGGACGAAATCCATGAGGACTTCGTGTATCCCGGCAACAAGCACATCGTGTTCGCGTCGCTCTCCGATGAGGTCGCGCAGCATTGCGCAGTCTGTACGGCCCCGAGCAAGACGTTCAACCTGGCGGCGCTGCACATCGCGAACATCTTCATCGCGGACGCGAAGGTGCGCAAGGCATTCCAGCGGGAACTCGACGCCGAGGGCTACAGCCAGTCGAATATCATGGGGCTGGTCGCCTGCCAGACGGCCTACCAGTCCGGCGCGGATTGGGTGGACCAGCTGGTCGCCTACCTGTACGAAAACGTCGCCTTCCTGCGCGAAACGATCAACACGCGGCTGCCTCAACTCCAGCTGGTCGAGCCGGAAGGGACCTATCTCCCCTGGGTGAACTTCGCCAAGCTCAATCTCAGCGCGTCCGAACTTGACCGCTTCATCATCGACCGTGCCAGACTCTGGCTCGACAGCGGGCCCATCTTCGGCGCGGGCGGCGCAGGGTTCCAGCGGTTCAACATCGCGGTCCCGCGTGCGACCTTGCAACAGGCGCTTACCCAGCTTGAAAACGCATTGAAATAAGCTCACCTTTCCCAACGATACAAAATGGAAGCGTGGTCACCTTTTCCGGCGGCCACGCTTCATTTTTTCTGCACTGTTTTGTTTCCCTGTCAGGAGAAACAGTTTCAAATCTCGTAGTTCAGGAACTCTCCGTTCTGGAACTCCACGGACTCATGGCGTTTGAACTGAAGTTCCGGCATCTTGGCGCTCACGCGGGTCTGTTCGGGAACCGATTTGGTGACAAACGCGTTGCCGCCAATCACGACGCCCTCGCTGATCACGGTCTCGCCGCCGAGGATGGACGCGCCCGAATAGATCGTCACATCGTCCTCAATGGTCGGATGGCGTTTCGTGCCCTTCAGCTGCTGGCCGCCGCGCGTGGAGAGCGCGCCGAGCGTGACGCCCTGGTAGATCTTGGCGTGTTCGCCGATCTCCGCGGTCTCACCGATCACGATGCCCGTGCCGTGGTCGATGAAGAAATACTTCCCGATCTTCGCGCCCGGATGGATGTCGATCCCCGTGACGCTGTGGGCGTGTTCGGTCATGATGCGCGGGATGAGCGGCACGCCGAGCGTGTACAGCTCATGCGCGATCCGGTTCACCATCGTGGCATAGATGCCGGGATACGAGGAAATCACCTCGTCGCGGCTGAACGCGGCGGGATCGCCCTCGAACGCGGCCTCGATGTCCGTGGCGAGGTATTCGCGGATCTTCGGGATCGCGGACAGAAATGCGTCCACGATCTCCTCGGCACGTTTCTGCACCACGTCGTCCGGCGCATCGCAGTATGCCTCGGTGAACAACCGCAGCGTCTTGGCAATCTGCGCCGTCAGCACCTCGCTGATCTCTTCGAGCAGCTGGCCGGTGTAGAAGCGTATGTTGTCGTTCCTGAGCTCCTTCTGGTCGAAGAAGCCCGGAAAGATGACATACTGCAGCTTCCTCAGCACGGCCAGGATCAGGTGACGCTTCGGAAACTGCGTCTCCCCGATCTTGCCGATATGCGGATGCCGGGCATAGCTTTCCAGAACCGCTTCCAGTACATCGTCCAGTTTGTGACTCATTGTCGCTCCCTCTCCGCGGTCAGTTCAGACGCTTCAGCGCCGCCACCAAGAGATCGATCTCTTCCGGCGTGTTGTAGAACGCGAGGACCGGGCGCACCGTGCCCTCCAGGCCGTAACTCCGGAGGATCGGCTGGGCGCAATGATGACCCGCGCGAACGGCGATGCCCTGGCTGTCCAGGTACTTCCCGACGGATGCGATGTCGTGGTTGTCCAGCACGAACGACAGCACGCCGGATTTGTCCCGCGTGGTGCCGATCAGGTGAAGTCCGGGGACCTCGGCCAGACGCGCCATGCCGTACTGCGTCAGCTCATGTTCGTACGCCGCCACGTTCGCCATACCGATCTGCATCATGTATTCGAGCGCGGCGCCCATGCCGACCGCGTCTGCGATGCTGCCGGTGCCTGCCTCGAATTTGTTCGGCGCGCCCTGATAGATGGTGCGTTCGAACGTGACGTCGGCGATCATGTTGCCGCCGCCCTGATAGGGCTGCGCCTCTCTCAGCGCGTCCGTCTTGCCGTAGACCGCGCCGATGCCGTTCGGACCGAACACCTTGTGCGCGGAGAATACGTAGAAATCCGGGTCCAGCGCCGTCACGTTCACCGGCAGATGCGCCACGGATTGCGCGCCGTCGATCAGGATGCGGACGCCGTGCGCGTGTGCGATGGCGACGAGTTCCGCGACGGGCGTGACCGTGCCGAGCACGTTCGAGACATGCGCGACGGACACGAATTTCGTATGCTCGTTGAAGAGTTTGGTGTACTCGGAAATGATGAGCTGGCCGCTCTGGTCGACCGGGATGACCCGAATCTTCGCGCCGGTCGCCGCCGCGATCATCTGCCAGGGCACGATGTTCGCGTGGTGTTCCAGCAGGGAGACGATGATCTCGTCACCGGGCTTCAGCAACGGCCGCACATAGCTCTGCGCGACCAGGTTGATGCCCTCGGTGGTGCCGCGGACGAACACGATGTCCCGCGCGTTGCGTGCGCCGAGGAACTTCGCCACGGTCGAACGCGCATTCTCGTAGGCGTCGGTCGAACGGGCGGCGAGTTCATGTGCGCCGCGGTGCACGTTGGAATTTTCGTGCAGATAGTAGTGCGAGATGCGGTCGATGACCTGTTTCAGGCGCTGCGTGGTCGCTCCGTTGTCGAACCAGACCAGTTGCCGACCATTGCTCAGGCGTTCCTGCAGGATCGGGAAATCCGCGCGGATCTGGTCCACGGGAATCGCTCCGACCGAGGCGTGCGTGGTGTGCGGGATCTGCTGCTTCGCCTGTGCAGTGGCTTCGCCCGGCACGGGGTCGTCCGCTTTCGCGGCGTCGACCAAGGTCGGCGAATACACACCGGCGGAGGGCGCGGTGGGCACTCCGGTGGACGGCAGGGGCACGTTCCCGACGGCGGATTCGGCACGAAGCACGTCCGCCGCGATCTGGTCCCAGTCCGTGCCGGAGGAAGCGGAAGCCGCGCCAGCCGCCGAGGCAGCCGGGACAGCGGCGGCACTGGCGTCAGTCGCCAGCTCGTCGCTGCACAGCTCCACCGCCCACTTCAGCAACTCGGCTTCGGTAGGCAGGCCCGCCGTTGCCGGGTTGGAATCAGGCTTTGTCGTAGTCATAATATTCACCCACCTCCACGTCTTCGAGCACGGCGATGGCGTCGTCGGCCAGGATCGCGGCCGAGCAGTACAGCGACAGCAGATAGGACGCGTTGCCCTTGTCGTCGATGCCGCGGAACCGGATGGAGAGACCGCGGGAGTGTTCGCCCTGCAGACCGGTCTGGTAGAGGCCGATCACGCCGCGCTTGGCTTCGCCGGTACGGATGAGCAGGATGTTCGTCTTGCCGCTCTGGGACTTCGGGTTCTTCAGGCCGTCGACCAGCAGTTTGTCGGTCGGGATCAGCGGGATGCCGCGCCAGAGGATGAAGTTGCCGCCGTTGATGTTGGCGGTCACCGGGGGCACGCCGCGACGGGTGCATTCACGCTCGAACGCCGCGATGGCGCGGGGATGCGCGAGGAAGAAGGACGGCTCTTTCCACACTTTGGAGATGAGTTCGTCCAGGTCGTCGGGCGTGGGCGCGCCGTTGCGCGGCTGGATGCGCTGGGAATCCGCCACGTTCTTCAGCAGGCCGTAGTCGTCGTTGTTGATGAGCTGGCTTTCCTGGCGTTCGCGAAGGCTCTCCACGGCGAGCGCGAGCTGTTCCTTGGTCTGGTCGTAGGGGGAGCTGAAGACGTCCGCCACCTGCGTCTTGACGTTGATGATGGTGGAGATCGAGTTCAGGATGTACTCGCGCGGCTTGGCCTCGTAGTCGACGAATCCCTGGGGGATGATGTCGCTCTTCGGCTTGGAGCTGCACAGCACTTCCAGCGGGGTGTCGCCTTCCTTCACGCGGTTCACGCGATAGATGCCGGCGTCAAGGCCCTTGAACTCAAGGAACCGGGTGAGCCATTTCGGGGTGAGCAGACCGAACTGGGGTTTTGTTTTGGTGACGTCCGCCAACTGGTAAGCGGCGGCTTTACCCAAAGCGTTGATCTTGGCTTCTTCAGACATGTTTTTGCCTCCTATAGAGTGTTTTTATTGCTTGAATTGCCTATGGAAGGCAAGTCAGATTTGTTTTGCGGTCGGATCGACCTCGTTGATCCAGCCCTGGACGCCGTCCAGGAGGTTCATCGCCTTGCCCGTGTAGCCCGCGTCGCGCAGATTGCGGATCGCCAGGATGCTGCGCTGGCCGATCTTGCAGACGAACACGGCGTCGATCGCGGGATCGAGCTCGTCCATGCGGCGGACGACCTGCCCGAGGGGGATCACCTTCGCGTTCGGGAACTTGAAGTAGGCGCGTTCGTGCGGCTCGCGGAGGTCGATCACCTGGACCGGTTCGTTCGCGTCGAAACGGCGTTTCAGCTCCGTGGCGGAAATGGATTCCACCGGGGTTTCGTCCTGCTTCGTGCGGATGTTGCAGAACTGCTCGTAGTCGATGAGCTTCGTGATGGTCGGGTGCTTGCCGCAGATCGGGCAGTCCGGATCGCTTTCCAGCTTGAGCTCGCGGAACTTCATCTTCCACGCGTCGTAGAGCAGCAGACGCCCGGCCAGCGTTTCGCCTCCGCCGACCAGCAGCTTGATGACTTCGGTGGCCTGAAGCATGCCGATCACGCCCGGCAGGACGCCGAGGACGCCACCCTCCGCGCAGGAGGGGACCAGTCCGGGCGGCGGCGGTTCGCGGTACAGGCAGCGGTAGCACGGACCGTGCTTCGCGTAGAATACGCTGACCTGTCCCTCGAACTGGAACACCGAGCCGTACACGTTCGGTTTGCCGAGCAGGACGCAGGCGTCGTTCACCAGGTAGCGGGTCGGATAGTTGTCCGTGCCGTCCGCCACCACGTCGTATTCGCGGATGATGTCCAGCGCGTTTTCGCTGGAGAGCGGTTCGTTGTAGGTGACCACGTTCACCAGCGGGTTCAGGGCGCGGATGCGGTCGCGTGCGGAGGCGACCTTCGGACGGTCCACGTCGCGCGTGCCGTGGATGATCTGACGGTGGAGGTTCGAGACGTCCACGTTGTCGAAATCCACGAGTCCGATCGTGCCGACGCCCGCCGCGGCCAGGTAGAGCGCGAGCGGTGCGCCGAGACCGCCTGTCCCGACGATCAGGACCTTCGCCCCCTTGATCTTCTGTTGTCCCTCGATACCGATTTCGGAAAGGATGAGCTGGCGGCTGTAACGCGTCAGGTCGTCGTGGTTCAAATCCTTCTTCCAGCGGTCCTCCGGGACTACGCTAGGGATAACTTCACTCATATATCAACATCCTCCTGCAATGGCGGGCACGATCATCACCGTCGCGCCTGGCGCGAGCGGCGTGTCGAGGCCGTTCAGTTTCTTGATGTTGGTCCCGTCGACGAAGACGTTCACGAATCCGCGCAGGGCCGTGTCGTTTTCATAGATCTGGCGTTTCAGGTCAGGATACTGCGCGGTGAGGTTGGCGAGGGCTTCCCCCACGGTCGAGCCTTCCACTTCGACTTCGGACTTGCGGTCCACGAAGGACCTCAATGCGGTCGGGATAAGAATTGTCACGCTCATGTTACGCTCTCCTTATGGTTACGGTTCGATTTCAAATGTTTCAGGGTCGAATGCTTCGCGGCTGATCTGCAGACGCCAGCTGGTCATCAGCTCAGGTCTGCCCTCCGCCACGCGCAGGATGATGTAGGAATAGAACGGCAGCGCATGGTCGCGGTCGTAGTCCGACGGTTTGGCGGGATGGTCCGGGTGGGAATGGTAGAATCCGACGATCTCGAGTCCGAGCCGCCGTGCCTCCAGTTCCGCCTGCATCATTTCCTCCGCCGTGATCAGGAACCGGTGGTACTGCTCGCCGCTTTCACGTGCGTTCACGATCGGACGCAGCGACTTCACCACATGGTCGTCGCCGTCCTCGCTCCCGAACATGATGCCGCAGCACTCGTTCGGATACGCGTCAGCACCGGCCTGCCGGATTTCAGTTTCGATCTGTTTGGATAATTTCAGCATAATCACTCCTCCCAGAACTCTTCCGAAAGATAACGGTTCCCGTTGTCGCAGAGGACCGTGACCACGACCGAGCCGGGCGGCAGGGTCTTCGCCAGCTTCAGCGCGGCCGCGACGTTCGCGCCCGAACTGATGCCGACCAGCACCGCTTCCTCGCGCACCAGACGCCGGGTCATCGCGTAGGCTTCGTAGGTGGAAACCTCCAGCTTGATGTCCGCGATGGATTCGTCGAAGATGCCGGGCTTGATGGTCGATTCCATGTGCTTCATGCCCTCAAGGCCGTGGAACGGCGAATCCGGCTGCATCAGCACGGATTTGATCTCCGGGTTGAAATGCTTCAGGCCGCGGGTCGTGCCCATGAACGTCCCGGAGGTGCCGGTGCCCGCCACGAAATGCGTCACGCGGTGGTCCGTCTGTTCCCAGATCTCCGCCGCGGTCCCCTCGAAATGCGCCTTCCAGTTCGCGTCGTTGTTGTACTGGTCGGGGTAGAAATACTTCTCGGGATGCTCGGCGACCAGCCGTCTGCACTCATTGTATGCGCCGTCCGAACTCTCCAGCGGGTCGGTCTCGATGATCTCCGCGCCGTAGAGCCGCATCAGTTTCTTGCGTTCCTCGGTCGCGTTCGCGGGGAGGCAAAGCGTGACTTTGTACCCCAGCGCCGTTCCCAGCGCCGCATACGCGATCCCGGTGTTTCCGCTTGTCGCGTCGATGATCGTCTTGTCGTGCGTGAGGAGCCCGCGGGCGATCCCGTCCATGATCATCGCTTTCGCCGCGCGGTCCTTCACGGAGCCGGTCGGGTTGAAAAACTCCGCCTTCGCATACAGCTCCACGCCGTTCAGTTCGCGGCCGATCGAGGGCAGACGCAGCAAAGGAGTCCCTCCTACCATGTCAAATACCGTTTGCCCTGACTTCATGTCGCACCTGCTCCTATTTAATCACAACCGATATGGTCATGTATTGTTTCAACAAAAAAAGGAACTGAGTTCCAGAGGTAACGGAAATTAATATACTACAACTTTTCCGTTTTGTCAAGCTAAAAAGGAAACAAAAATGGTAGATTTTCTTGAAAAAGGTTGTTTTGAGCTCAGTTTTTCATGTTTTTTCCACGGATTTCACGCGGCAGTGCGGCGAATCTCCGCGGTGCCCCCAGTTGATGGTCTCGCCAATGGAAAGGACGCGCCATTTGAGGCAGTTCCGGCATTTCGCCGAATTCTCGTCGAGGCACGGCTTGTTCTCGTAGAGACGGTAGCTCTGGCGGTACTCCGTGTCGGTCACATTCGGCATCATCACATTCGCTCCGGCGAGAAGCCCCTGTTCGCGGCCGCGTTCGTCGAGCGCCTGCAGTGCGGTGGTCGCGGCGATATTCACGTCGTGCAGATACAGCCGGGTGATCGCGATCATCTTCAAGGCCAGAACGAGCTGACGTTTCGCGTATTCCGGGGTAAACTCGATGTCCTTCCCGAGCGGGGTTTCCGTGTGCGGGATGTACGGCCCCATGCCGATCATGTCGAGGTCGAGCGCGTGATAGAATTCGATGTCGTGCGCGAGGTCGTCGAGCGTCTGCCCCGGCAAGCCCGACATGACGCCGCTCCCGGTCTGATAGCCGAGTTTTTTCAGGACGCGCAGGCACTCCGTCCGGCGTGCGTGGGAATGGTCCGCGGGGTGAAGGGACGCGTAGAGCGCGGGCACGGACGATTCGATCCGCAGCAGATACCGGTGCGCTCCAACCTCGAACCAGCGGCGGTAGACCTCCTCGGTCTGTTCGCCCAGGCTGAGTGTAACGCCGAACTCGTCGCCTCCGAATTCGCGGATGCGCTTCAGCACGCGTTCGACGAATGCAGTGTTCGCCTCGGATTCGAACTCGCCGGATTGCAGGACCACGGAGCCGTAGCCCTGTTCGAAACTCCAGTGCGCCATGCGCACCACGTCGTCCTCGCTCAGATGATACCGTTTGACGAGCGTGTTTCCGCGCCGGATGCCGCAGTAATAACAGTTCTTCGAACACTGGTTGCTGAATTCGATCAAGCCGCGCAGGGAAACGACTTTGCCGACGTGACGACATTTGAGCTCGTAGGCAGCGGCGAAAAGCTCGGCAGTATCCTCCAGCGCCAGAAGGGAGACGATCTCCCCGTGCGTGAGGTTGTACGGTTTGAGCGCGGCTTTATCGATCAGCGGGTTCATAGCTTTCCTGTTGGTCATTGTGCGGTTTCGATGATCCCGCCGCCCAGGACCTCGTCGTCGCGGTACAGGACAGCCGACTGGCCGGGCGCGGCGGCCGTGATGCCGTCGGGGAAAACGAGCCTGCCCGCCTCGAAGATTGCATTCCGCAGTTTCGAGGCGGAACGCACCTTCACCTGCACCTCGCCGGACGGTTCGCCCGTGATCCAGGCGCAGTCCGCGAGTATGAGCTCGTGCTGAAGGGTATCGTCGGCGCTGCCGACCACGACCTCGTTTCGGCAGGGATTGAGTTCCAGCACGTACAGGGGATGTTTCGCGGCGACGCCCAGCCCTTTCCGCTGGCCAATGGTGAAATGCCAGAATCCGTCGTGTTTGCCGAGCACGTTTCCCGCCGTGTCGATAATGTTGCCCTCGCGCGGCGGCGTATTCAGGAGCTCGGCATGGTCGCCGCTGTAGAAATCCTGGCTGTCCGGTTTGTCCTTCACGCTCAGTCCGTACCTGGCGGCGAATTCGCGAACTTCCTGCTTGGTCATGTCGCCGAGTGGGAATAAAAGATGTTTGAGCTGGGATTGGTTCAGCCGATAGAGGAAATACGACTGGTCTTTCTTCTCGTCCACGCCGCGAAACAGATGGACCGCGCCGTTCTCCTCACGGAGCCGGGCATAATGCCCCGTCGCGAACTTGTCGAACGCGACGCCGGATTTCCGTGCCAGTTGCGGCAGGACGCCGAACTTCATGAAGGCGTTGCACCGTACACACGGATTCGGGGTACGTCCGGCGAGGTATTCCGAGCGGAAGTAGTCCAGCACGACCTTTTCGTATTCGTCCGCGCAATCAAATACGCGGTATTCGATCCCGAGCTGGCGGCACAGGCTCTCCGCGTTTACGATGTCCTCCGCTTCGCCGGGGCCGAAACACGCGTCCTTATCGCCGCCCTTGTAACGCCCCTCGCGCCAGAGTTTCATGGTGATGCCGACGACCTCGTACCCCTGTTCCCTGAGCAGGGCCGCCGCGACCGAGGAATCGACGCCGCCGGAGAGTCCCACGGCGATCTTCACGGCAGGATCTCCAGCATACGGTCGATGGGCTTCTTCGCTCTGCGTCGCATGGCGGCGTCCAGCTCAATTTTGGGTTCGAGGTCGCGCAGGGCGAACAGCACGTCTTCGAGCGTGATCCGCTTCATATTGGGGCAGAGCACCTCGGGTTCGAGCGGATAGAATTCCTTCTCCGGGTTCTCCTTTTTCATCCGGTGCAGGATGCCGCACTCCGTGCCGATGATGAACGCGCGGCAGTCGGATTCCCGCACGAATTTCAGCATGCCGCCGGTGGAAAGCGCCTGGTCCGCGAGCTTGACCACGGCGGGACGGCATTCGGGGTGGACCAGCACGAGCGCGTCCGGATGCTTTTCCTTCGCGGCGACAATGTGCTCCGGCATGATCTTGTTGTGCGTGGGGCAGCAGCCCGGCCACAAATCGATCTTCCGGTTCAGTTTGGACGCGATATTGCTGCCGAGGTTGGCGTCCGGCAGAAACAGGATTTTCTGTTCCGCCGGAATCGTGGAGATGAGCTTTTCCGCGTTGCCGCTGGTGCAGCAGAGATCGACCTCGGTCTTGGTCGCGGCGGTCGTGTTCACGTACGCCACGATCAGCGTCTCGGGGTGTTCCCTGCGATAGGCGGCGACCGCGTCCGGGTCCGCCATGTCCGCCATCGGGCACCCGGAATGCGGATTCGGATGCAGCACGATGGACCCCGGCGACAGGATCTTCGCGGTCTCCGCCATGAAGCGGACGCCGCAGAACACGATCACCGGGGCCGTGCATTCGGCTGCCTTGCGGGAGAGCTCCAGCGAGTCGCCGACGAAATCCGCGATGTCCTGGATCTCCGGCTTCGTGTAGTTGTGCGCCAGGATCAGGGCGCTGCGCTTCGCCTTCAGTTCGGCGATTTCTTCCAGTATGGTCATTTATCTTATTCCGTGAGCGAGGCGGCGGCCTGATCGACTTCCGCTTCGCAGGTTTTCATCGCCTCAATGGTCTTCGCTATCAGGTCGTCCAGCGTCCAGTCAAGCAGTTCCGCGCCCGCGGAAATGACTTCGCGCGAACACCCGGCGGCGAACTTCCGGTCCTTGAACTTCTTCTTGACCGACTTTACCTCCATGTCCTGCACGCTTTTCGAGGGGCGCATCAGCGCCGCCGCCCAGATCAGGCCGGTCAGCTCGTCCGCGGCGTACAGCACCTTTTCCATGAAGTGTTCCGGCTTCACGTCCACGGTGATATTCCAGCCGTGCGAGCAGACCGCGTGGACCAGTTTGTCCGGGGCATCGATCTCCGCCAGCAGGTCCGGCGCTTTCCGGCAATGTTCCTCGGGAAACTGCTCGAAATCGACGTCGTGAAGCAGCCCGACGATCCCCCAGAAATCCGCTTCGGATTCAAAACCGTTTTCGCGGGCAAAATGCTTCATGACTCCCTCCACGGTCAGCGCGTGCCGGAGGTGGAAGGAGTCCTTGTTGTATTTGGTCAGCAGGGCCCAGGCTGTGTCGCGAGTCATAGACAACTCCATTTACTCCACAACAACGGGGGCACAGCAGTCGCCTTCTTCTGCTTCGCAGCAACTCTGGACTGGCTGACAACAGTCTTTTGCGACGGCGGATACCGTTTCACAGCAGGCGGCTTTCGCCTCGCAACAGCTCTGCGCGGGTTGACAACAGTTGCTTTGTCTCGCCGCGAAGGAAGCGGCGGTGGCGACCCCGGCGCCGACGACCAGCAGAATCACGGGAAGGATGAACTTCTTCATGGTTATACTCCGAGATTGAAGAAAATTCAAATCACTCGCTGAAAAGCCAGGTGGAAAGATAGCGTTCGCCGGTGTCGGGCAGAAGCGCCACGATGCGCTTTCCGGCGAATTCCGGACGCTTCGCGAGTTCGAGCGCAGCATAGAGCGCTGCGCCGGAGCTGATGCCGACGAGCAGTCCTTCCTGCGCGGCTGCCGCACGAGCGGTCTTGCCCGCGTTTTCCGCGGAAACGCCGATCACCTCGGTGATGAGGTTGGTGTTCAGCACTTTCGGCACGAAGCCCGCGCCGATGCCCTGGATCTTGTGCGGACCGGGCGCGCCGCCCGCGAGGACGGGGCTGGTGTCGGGTTCGACCGCGAAAATCTTCACGTTCGGGTTCTTTTCGCGCAGGAATTCGCCCACGCCGGTCAGTGTGCCGCCG
>JBGUKB010000087.1:0-41930 GCA_045114235.1 Victivallales bacterium | reverse complement strand
CGAGCATCTTGCTGCTGACTTCCCTGAGGTCTGCTATCCAATTCAGCAGCTCGACGGCATCGCGAACCGATGCGCCGGTCAGCTGTATCATGGGGAAAGAACACGCATCACCTGGACGAGCAATGAAATCGTGCTCCCGACGATCAAGGGCAGCGCGGCGAGCGGCATCGTGGTGCGTGTGGCCGGAATCACAGGGCGAATTCGAGGCATGAAGTACAAGCGACCGGACGGGCGCAGTGTTCGACCGAGCCTCGTGGTGATCGACGACCCCCAGACGAGCGAGAGCGCCGGTAGCCTGGAACAGACCCGCAAGCGCATCCGTGTGCTGGCGGGCGACATCCTCGGCCTCGCTGGTCCCGGCCAGAAGATTTCGGGCATCATGCCCTGTACGATCATCAGACCCGGCGACATGGCCGACATCATCCTCAACCGCCAGACGCATCCCGACTGGAACGGCGAACGGACGAAGATGGTGTACGAGTTCCCGAAGAACATGAAGCTGTGGGAAAAGTACGCCGAGATTCGGGCGGAGGCTCTGCGGGAAGAAGGCAACTTTCGAAGGGCGACCGAGTTCTACGAAGCACATCGTGCGGAGATGGACGAAGGTGCGAAGGTGAGCTGGGAAGCCAGGTACAACCATGACGAGATCAGCGCCCTTCAGCATGCCATGAATTTGAAGTTCCAGGATGAGGTCGCATTTATGAGCGAGTATCAGAATGATCCGCTCCCCGAAGATACTGGTGGTGAGGAGATTCTTTCCATCGATGCCATCTGTGCGAAAATCAACGGTATCCCGCACAACAAGGTTCCGCTTGCCTGCGACCGGATCACGCTGTTCATCGATGTACAGAAGGCATTACTGTTTTATGTGGTAACGGCTTGGGCGGAGAACTTCACAGGAAGCGTCATCGATTACGGCTCCTGGCCTGACCAGCACAGGCGCGAATTCTCGCTCGCGGACGCCAATCCGACCATCCAAAGCGAGTTCCCTCGTGCCGGGCTTGAGGGCGGCCTGTACGCCGCACTGACCGCCTTGACCGACGACCTGCTCGGGCGGGAGTGGGAGCGAGAGGATGGAGCCGTGCTGAAGATCGAACGGGCGCTGATTGACGCCAACTGGGGGCAAAGTACGGATTTGGTGTATGAATTCTGCCGCGAGTCCAGGTTCGCCGGAATCGTGCTGCCGAGCCACGGAAGGTATGTCGGCGCAAGTTCGAAGCCGATGACGGAATACCGTAAGCAGCCGGGCGACCGGCTGGGCTTCAACTGGATGATGCCGAGCGTGGCAAAGAAACGCGCTGTCCGGCATGTCATCTATGACTCGAACTTCTGGAAGAGCTTCGTCCACGCTCGCCTCGCCGTGGCTATCGGGGATAAGGGCTCGCTCACGCTCTACGGGCGCATCCCCGGCGTTCATCAACTGCTGGCTGAACACCTCACGGCTGAATACCGGGTGAAGACTTCCGGTCGAGGCCGCACGGTGGACGAATGGAAGCTGAAGCCGGAACACCACGATAACCACTGGCTGGACTGCCTCGCCGGATGCGCAGTGTGCGGTTCTATGCTCGGATGCAGTCTGCCGGAGTTCGGAGCCGTCGTGGTGAAGAAACATGGCCGCATAAAGCTGTCCGAACGGACGGGGACGCATATCACGACTGCGGAGCCGAGGAAGAAACTGAAGCTCTCAGACATACGGAGGAAGTGATGGTTCAAGAGGAGCTATGCTATTTTATATCGGGAGTTATGCGAAGAATTCATGGTATTCCACTGGATAAACCCGGAGACAGGAGCTTTAAGTACATGTCGCCGGAGAATCGTGCTGAAAAAGGACGCGATGGACTCCATGAAACCGCAACTCAAACGGAGAAGAAACTATGCCGGACACCGCCATCATCGAACAACTAACGTGCCTCACGGCCTCAATCGTGAAGCGCGTAGCCGTAAAACAGAAGCAGGAAGGAGCGAAGCATGAAAAGCGAAACAGTGCTAATGGCCCAAATTGAAGCCGTCAGGGAAAAGGACATGGATGAGCTCGTCGAGCAGTTCCGCGACCTTTACGGCTTCGAATGCGGGGACACCTCCATCCACCATCTGCGCCGGAGAATCATATACCGCCTGCAGGAACTCTTCTACGGCGGCGTCTCCGAGGCCGACCTTGAACTGCTCGACCGGATTGCCGACCGGGACCCGCTGGCCAACCTGAAACGTAGCAGAAAGAAGAACCCGATGCGCATCGCCGGAACCAAGCTGTTCCGCGTCTATCGGGGGAAACAGTATGAGGTCACCATCGTCCGGGACAAGGAGTTCGTGTTCAACGGGGAGACGTACAAATCCCTGTCGGCGATAGCGCGTAAGATTACCGGCATGAGGTGGAACGGAAAACAATTCTTCGGGGGTGAAATTATGAAGAAAGTCAGATGTGCAATCTACTGCCGCAAGTCGGTGGAAAAGGGACTCGACATGGAGTTCAACACGCTCGACGCCCAGCGCGAGGCCGGGGAAGCCTACGTCGCCAGTCAGAAAGCAAACGGATGGGTGTGCCTGCCGGAGCATTACGACGACGGCGGCTTCTCAGGCGGCAACTTGAACAGGCCCGCGCTTCAAAAGCTCCTGAAGGACTGCGAAGCGGGCAAGGTCGACGTCATCGTAGTCTACAAGATCGACCGCCTGTCTCGTTCGCTCTGCGACTTCGCCGACCTCAGCCGTTCGTTCGAGAAATGGAACGTGGCCTTCGTCTCCGTCACGCAGGAGATCAACACGCAGACCTCCGCAGGACGCATGATGCTGAATATCCTCATGACCTTCGCTCAGTTCGAGCGTGAAATGATCGCCACCCGCGTCAAGGACAAAATGGCCGCGACCCGAAAGAAGGGCAAGTGGGTCGGCGGGCAGATTCCATTCGGTTACAAGGTCGAGAACAAGAAACTCGTGATCGATCCCGAAAAAGCAGCCGTCGTGCGGAGAATCTTCCAACGCTACCTCGAAATCCAGTCGCCAATCACCATCGTCCGCGAGCTTGCGGCAGACGGGATCGTAGGTGTCACCGGCTTGCCGATGGACAAGGCGTACATCCTTCGCGTCCTCCACAACTATGTTTACATCGGCAAGGTGCATTACGACGGCGAGGTGTACGATGGCGAACACGAGGCAATCGTGGACCAGGCGACCTGGGACACGGTCCAGCGGTTCCTCCAGGAGAACAACCCGCGGCCGGACAGGTCGCGGGACAGCACGAGCGAGGCCGCCCTTGCCGGGCTTGTCCGATGCGAACACTGCCACAGCGCAATGGTTCCGGTCAAGTCACAGCGCCGTGGTCGGGTCTACCCCTATTACCGCTGCCTGCGGAGCATGAAAGCCGACACCGACTGTCCGATCAAGGCCGTGCCTGCTGGCGAAATCGAGGCTATCGTGCTACGGCAGATGAAATCCGTGGTTCAGGCTCCTGAGGTAATCGCGGGAGTTACGAAGCTGACCGGACTGAGCACGAAGACAATCCACGACACGTTCAAAGAACGCTTCTGGGCCGAGCTCACGCCCGCAGAGAAGCAGAGGCTCATGCATCTCCTCGTCGAACGCGTCGCCATCAATGATGACGGCGTCGACATCGAGTTCAAAACCAGCGAAATCAAATCCGTGAAGGAGGTATACAGTGAACAGGAATCTGCATGATTGGTCGCGAAAACCCGTGAAGAAGAAACTCCTTGAAAACGGGAATCTGCAGGTCAGCATCCCCATCAAGTTCCGAGGTATCGGGTCGCGCCACAAGATCGTGTATCCCGGCGAGGTGAACGAAGCCCCGGTCATCGTCGCGCTTGCCCGTGCCTTCCGCTGGCAGAAGTATATCGACGAGGGCAAGTTCAGCAACATCCGAAAACTTGCCAAGGCAGTCGGGCTCGACGAATCGGTCGTCGGCGCGACCCTGCGCCTGCGCTGGCTGGCTCCCGGCGTGATCCACGACATCCTCAGTGGCGGGTGCAAGGACGTGAGCCTGAAACAGCTCCGGCATGGTGTGCCAGAGCTCTGGCGGGAACAGGTGCCGGGGATGGTGAGCAGTGAGGTGGCCGATTGAGCCCAATTGTTTCCTGCACTGGCAACGCAATCAGCCCCCGGAACCATCACTGGCTTCGGGGGCTGAGTGCGTTTTGAATGGAAGAGTTCTGCTTCTGGCAGTGCTTCAGCGCTTTACAGCAGGGATTTGATGAGCGATTCGAGTTCGTCCATGCTTCCCGCGGGCTCGAAGCGTTTCACGACGTCGCCCTTGCGGTCGATGACGAACTTCGTGAAGTTCCAGCGGATGTCGCCTTCCGTGCCTTTCTGCGCTTTCAGGAACTTGTACAGCGGGATCTGCTTGTCGCCGTTCACGTCGCTCTTCGTCATCTGCGGGAACGTCGTGCTGTAGCTGGAGGTGCAGAACGTGTGGATCTCCTCGTCGCTGCCGGGAGCCTGCGAGCCGAACTGATTGCACGGGATGTCGATGATCTCAAGCCCTTTGTCGTGATAATCCTTGTAGAGCTTTTCGATGCGAGTGTACTGCGGGGTGAAGCCGCAGCGCGTGGCAGTGTTCACCACGAGCACGACTTTGCCCTTGAAATCGGCGGTCTTGACATCCTTGCCGTCCCACGATTTGAGCGTGAAGCCGTAGAATCCGGCATCGGCGGCTTCCTTCGAGATATCCAGCATGGAACCGGTCCAGTCGGCGATCTCCTTGTCAGCCTCGCGGACGGATGCACCACGGATCGCCTTGGCCGGAAGCACGGCGGCGGCTTTTTCCGCCAGCTTCTTCGCGTCGCGTTCACAGTTCTGCATCCCGCCGCTGCCGTAGGTGAAGAACGGAATCACAGTCTTGCCCGTCAGGTCGGCGGAAGCCAGGAAACTCGCTGCCGGGGGTGCAATCGTGCCGAACCAGTTCGGGGAGCCGATGAAGATGACGTCGTATTGCTTGAAGTCGACAGGCTCGTTTGCAAGCTCAGGATGGATGCCGCCCTGAATCTCCTTCTGGGCCTGTGCCAGACATGCGTTGTAGTCCTTCGGATACGCGTTCTTCGGCTTGATCTCGACGAGCTTGCCGCCGGTGGCCTTCTGAATTTGTTCGGCAGCGTACTTGGTGTTGCCGGATTCGCTCCAGGAATAGTATGCGACAAGGACGCGGGCAGACTTGACCGGGACCTTCTTCGCGGCATCGGCGGCGGATGCGCCGATGACCATAAAGGCGGACAGCGCGAAGACGAGCATGGCACGGAATAACATGAAAAACCTCCTGTTTTTGAATGAAAATGTGTTGCATCGAATAGCCGACTACTTTAATATAGTTTCTTTCGCGCCGATTTCAAGGGAAGAATGTAAAAAGTTTATCATCGTTTTTCATTTGACGACAGGAGGAAGGCAGAAGGTATATCGATTGGTTCGGCTACGCGACACCTTTTTGAATGGAGCTATCATCGTATTTCCTTGATTTTTACGGAAAAGATGCTATATTTTTTTACAGTAAAAACAACTGTTTTGGTAATGAAACAGTCTGTATTAAAGGGAGGTTTCGAAGACGGTTATGGAACATATTTTTCTGCTGAAGGGGCTGACATGCCCGAACTGTTCCGCAAAGATCGAAAAGGACGTAGGAGAGATGAGCGGAGTTCAGCGTTGCTCCATCAATTTGATGCGGCAAACGCTGACGGTCGATTCCGATGTGCCGTCGGATATCCTTCTGCAGAAAATCACTGCCATCGTCCACAGCCACGAGCCGGAGGTGAAAGTTTCCGGGCAGGATTCGGCAGCGAACGACTCAGGGAAGAAGCCGGAATCGGGCATCTTATCCGACAGGAAATGCCGGGCTCTGATGATCCGGCTGACCGTCGGTGCTCTTCTGTTCGGCGTCGCGGTTGCATGGGCGGGTCTTTGGAACGCATCTCTGCCGTTTGAGCTGACGCTTCTTGTCGTTTCCTACATCGTCCTTGGAGGCGATGTAGTATGGACAGCCGCTAAAAACATTACACGGGGGCGCGTGTTCGACGAGCATTTCCTGATGACCGTATCCACCATCGGTGCATTTGTAATCGGCGAATACCCGGAAGCAGTCGCCGTCATGCTGTTCTATCAGGTCGGAGAGTTTTTCCAGGCCATGTCGATCAAACGTTCCGCTCAGTCCATTTCGAGCTTGATGGACCTGCGTCCCGACTATGCGACCGTTCAGCGGAACGGGGAACTGATCCGGGTGTCTCCCGAAACGGTTTCCGTCGGGGAAGCCATCATCGTAAAGCCGGGCGAAAAGATACCGCTGGACGGTATCGTCCTGGAAGGCGATTCCATGCTCGACATGCGGGCGTTGACCGGCGAATCCGTTCCGCGGACCATCCACAAAGGGGACACGGCGCTGTCGGGATGCGTGAACCAGGACGGCGTTCTGACGATCGAAACGACGAAAGCCTTCGGAGAATCCACGGCATTGAGGATCATCGAACTGGTGGAAACGGCGTCCGACCGGAAGGCCCGGACGGAAAACTTCATCACCACGTTTGCGCGCTATTACACCCCGGTCGTGGTCGTCATGGCGGCTTTCCTGGCGATCCTTCCTCCGGTCTTTTTCGGGGGAAGCTGGACCGAATGGATACGCAGGGGATTCGTTTTTCTTGTGGTGTCCTGTCCGTGCGCGCTGGTCATCTCCATCCCGCTGACTTTTATCGGCGGGATACGCGCGGCGTCCAGGCACGGCGTCCTCGTGAAAGGCGGAAACTATCTGGAGGCGCTGAACAAGGTCGGCATCGTCGTGTTCGACAAGACCGGGACTCTCACCAAAGGCGTATTCCGGGTAACGGACATCCTTCCGGCATCCGGGTTCTCCAAAGAACAGGTCCTGGAATATGCTTCAGGAGCGGAAAGCCTTTCCAATCATCCGATTGCGAAATCCATCCTCGCCGCATACGGGAAAAACGTCGAGCTAACGACGGCATCCGGCTACAGGGAGTTTCCCGGAAAAGGGATCCGTGTCACGGTCGAGGGGAAGACCGTGCTCGCGGGCAACGAAAAGCTGATGCGGTCCGAACATGTGGAATTCACCGTCTGCGAAAAGACCGGGACCAGGGTCTATGTGTCGGTGAACGGACAATATGCCGGATGCATTCTGATCACCGATGAATTGAAGCCAGACAGCAAACGGACGGTCGGAGAACTGAAGCGCCTTGGGGTGGAACGGACCGTAATGCTGACCGGAGACAGCGAAACAATCGGAAAGGCGGTCGCGGAGGAACTGCTTCTGGACGAGTATTACGCACAGCTTCTTCCCGATCAGAAGGTCGAAAGGATCGATCTCCTGGACCAAAAGAAGCGAAAAGGCAGCACACTCGTCTTCGTCGGCGACGGGATTAACGATGCACCTGTTCTGGCGCGCGCGGATGTGGGCGTTGCCATGGGCGGCCTCGGCTCCGATGCGGCCATCGAAGCGTCCGATATCGTGCTGATGACGGATGAGCCGTCCAGGCTGGCGGATGCAATCCGTGTCGCGAAAAGGACGAGAATCATCGTCATGCAGAACATTGTGTTCGCCATCGGGATCAAAGTCCTCTTCCTGTTGCTCGGTGCATTGGGCATTGCCGGAATGTGGGAAGCCGTGTTCGGCGACGTTGGCGTCACGATCATAGCCGTCCTGAACGCAATGCGGAACGGGGGAAGAACGACAGGACGATGAACGGAAAACTGATCGTCAGAACGGGTCTCATCACAGCCGCAGTCATAGCGGCCCTGGCGTATTTCTGTTACAATGCCAGCTACAACCCCGGTTTTTCCGCCCTTGACTTCATCACATCCGCCTCGCCGAAGAAAAAGGCGAAGAACAGAAAAGATGTTCAGGAGACGGTCTACTCGCTTCAGGATTTCGATTTGAACGAGCCATTGGACGGCTTCGACGAGATTCCTGTGGAAACTGGAATCCTGCTGCACCGGAAAAATCCGATGCACACACCGATGCTTTTCCTCGTGGATGCCGATTCCCCCGTTTACCTCAAAAAATGCACCAGGCAGGCGGACTCTCTGCGGGAACAAGGATATGAAATCCAAATGCGCCCATGTCGTCCGTTCGAGTTCACTGCGCTGGTCCATGCGGGGAAATTCGATCTACTGCTCCTGACGGACATCGAAGCAGAGGATGCAGCCGGGGAGGCCAGACCATGAGAAAGCTCGGAATCCGCGTATGCTTCCTTCTGCTGGGACTTCTTACAGTCCATTGCGTCTTCTGCTGTTTCCTGCTGTCACGCATCAGCACCATCCATTTCCGCCTGTTCAGCCAGATCACCGAGGCGACCGTGTATCTGCACATGCTGGTTTGCGCAGTGTTCCTGTTCCGGATATGCCGCAACGCGTACAAGACAAAACGGCTCTATTTCCGGGAGAATCTGCGTTATTGGGGGCAGTTGCTCAGCGGCATCTGCATCTTCCTCCTCATCCCGGTCCATGTGTGGGCGTTCACGGTCAAGTCCGGGGATCACTTCTTCTTCAGGGAACTGTCACTTTCCGGATACCTGCTGGAAATCCTGTTCGTCACGATGGTCTATGTGCATGTGATGCTGGGCATTGCCCCTCTGTGTGTGGCCGCGGGATGGCGCGATCTGCCGACGAAACGGACGATTTGCCGGACGATTTGCACCATCCTGTATCTGCTGTCAATCGCGGCCATCACGTATTATACCAGGATGTGGGTGGTGTAATGAAAGGGAACGTGGTTATCATCGGAAGCGGCATGGCAGGACTCAGCGCGGCGCTTCAGCTTGTCAGGCAAAGCGACTGTACAGTTCATCTCGTTTCGGACATGATGTCCGAGCGGTCCCAATCGTGCCTCGCGGAAGGCGGGATCAACGCCGCGATCGGACCGGGTGACTCCCCCGAACTGCACTGCGAGGAAACGTTGAAAACAGGTTGCGGCCTTGCCGACGCCGAGGCGCTGATGGCAATGGCTTCGGCGGCCCCGGACATCATCCGCGAACTGGATGAGTGGGGCGTCCCGTTCGTCAAACGAACCACCCATTCAGTTTCGGTCCGCAAGATGGGCGGACAAACCTGTGCCCGAACCGCATACACCGAGAACGGGATCGGCAGGCAGATCATGGACGTGCTGATCCCGCAGGCGCGGAAGTATGAAGCCGAGGGGAGAATCCTGCGTTATGTGAACTGGACGTTCCGAGCTCTGGCGAAGCATGACGGCTGCATTTGCGGGGCCTGGCTGGAACACCTCGACACGCAGGAAATGCGGTTCGTCCCGGGTCAGGTGATCATGGCTTGCGGTGGATTGAACGGCTTTTTCGGCAACGCCACGGGTTCGACCGCCAACACCGGAATCGCGGCGGCTCTTCTCTTTGCGGATGGCGTACCGTTCTCCAACCTCGAATTCATCCAGTTTCACCCCACGACGCTGCGTCTGAAAGGAAAGAATTTGCTGATCTCCGAGTCTGCCAGAAGCGATGGAGGACGTCTTTTCGTTCTGCGAGATGGCAAGCCGTATTACTTCATGGAGGACAAGTATCCCGAACTCGGCAACCTGATGCCGCGAGACGTCGTTTCGAGGGAAGAAAGCATCCTGATCAGGCAGGGGGCTCAGGTTTATCTTGACCTGCGTGGGCTGCCTGCGAAAACATACGAAACCACGTTGGCCGGTATCGTGTCCGACTGCATCCTGTTCGCCGGGATCGATCCGACGAAAGAGCCAATCCCCGTGGAGCCAGGCATTCATTATTTCATGGGCGGGATTCAAGTCGACAAATCCCACCGGAGTCCAGTGAAAGGACTTTACGCGGCAGGGGAATGCGCCTGCCAGTATCACGGGGCAAACCGACTCGGCGGGAACTCTCTGCTGGGGGCGATTCATGGCGGAAAAACGGCTGCCGAGGCGGTTCTGCACTCCGAATCCATCACCCCGGACGGTTTTTCCGAGGGAAAACCGCCTGTCCCGTTGCGTCATTTCAGGATGGAACCGCTTCAATCCGTCATGCGTGCCGCCATGGGGCTGGAACGCAGCAAAGCTCAGCTGGAAAATGCTCTGGACGCTGTTGAAATGATGTCTGTTCCCGATGAAGTGCGTTTGTTCAGTCGGGCGATCCTGCTTTCCGCATTGAACCGGACGGAAAGCCGCGGGAGTCATTTCCGCTCGGATTACCCGAATTGCGATCCGGCCATGCGGAAAAGCAGTGTGGTGCAGTGTTGCAATGGAGAAATCCGGTTCGGCTGGGAGGAAAAGTCATGAGCCGCACGTTCAAAATAACCGTGAAACGTCAGGAATCCGCTTCGGATAAGCCGTATCTCCAGACGTTCGCATATTCGTGCGATGGCAGGATATCTGTAGCGGATTTCCTGCGTGAACTGAACGCTCAGGACAGAATCGTGGATATCGAGGGCCATGAAGTGTCGCCCGTAGTCTGGGAATGTGCCTGTTTCCAGAAGAAGTGCGGAGCCTGCGCCATGCGGATCAACCGCCATCCGGCTCTGGCGTGTTCCATTTTTCTCGAAGATGCCGCGAATGGCAGAGGCGAAATCCTGCTCGAACCGCTTGGAAAGTTTCCTGTTGTCCGGGATTTGAAGGTGGACCGTTCCATGATCTCGGAACGCCTGAAGGAAATGCATGTCTGGCTGACGGAGAAAAAGACGTATGAGTTCGAACAGTCGCCGGACCTCCAGTTCCAGGCGGCCAGGTGTATGCTCTGCGGCATTTGCCTGGAGGTATGCCCGACGTTCGGATGCAATCCCGATTTCGCCGGAGCCGCGTCCATGGTCAAGGCAGGAAAAACAATCGACCAGAATCAGGACGATGTCCATTTGCAGGAGATGCGCGGGAAATACCGGAAGCTGTTCTTCGATCACTGCTGCCAGAGTCTCGCCTGTGTCAAAGCGTGTCCCCTTCATCTGCCTCTGGCGGAATTGCAGGCCGCCGCAAATCGTCAGGCAGTCTGGAAGAAATTCTGATCTCGCTTTGAACGGTTCCGCATCCGTGGATACCTGTTTGGGACCTTTTTTTCGGGAAAAATCAAGAAAAAAATCAAAAGTTAGGTAAAACTAATTTGACATTTCCAAAAAGCGTGGTATAGTATTATCATGACGCAAAAGTCCCGGAACCATTCCGCGGCGTATCGGTGCAGGTGTGCCGCTGTCCAAAATGGGAGAATGTGAAAAAGGGTCCGGCATCCCGTCCGAGTATGGGTTTCAGCTCGGTTTGAACGGGATCGCTGGTTAGGGTATGCAGGTGCGGATCCGGTTTCCCAACCGGATTTGCAGGATGGTTCCGGGACTTGTCTTTTTCACCCGTATCATGTGCCGACCGGATGGATTCGGCATTTTTTTGAAAGTTAGGTAAAACAAAGTTATGACATCGGCAACCTGTTTCTTTCATCGGAAAAGCCTCCTGCGCTTTCTTCTTCTGAAGACCGCGGCGGTCCGACGCGGCGTGAAGCCCGGCGAACTGCTCCGCGTCAGGCGGTGTTTTACGGCGGAAACCGGCAACGGCGATCCGGTCTGTCTGCATCGCCGGGATATCCTGAACATCCTGGAGCTGGACTATCTGGAGCTGCTTGTCGAACATGAAAGCTCTCTGGTGCTTTTCTACCATCCTGAAACGATGGTGCGCACACTGTCCGAACCGGAGAATCGCGCTCTGCTCGAACACTGCGGTTACCGGACCGATGCGGGAAGCGATGCCATGCTCCGGGAACTGCAACGGCGTTTCCGGCTGGGGAACGGTCTGCCCCACGAAGTCGGCATTTTCCTCGGCTATCCGGCGAAAGATGTGGCGGGATTCATGGCGAATCTGCCCCGGACTCCGGTGGAACACGGACGCTGGGCGGTTTACGGAGATGCGGGGGAATCCATCGCCCGGATGTCGCTGTACAGCAAAGTCGAGGCGGCGGCGGAACGCATTTTGAACGTCTGCGGAGACCCGCGGGCATTTCTGGAACACATATCCACCATTAACCCAATAACTCAATAAAGGGAGTCATGCAACATGGCAAACGTAAAAGTCATTTTCGGAAGTACAACGGGCGCGACGGAGAGCGCGGCAGCGGAAATCGCGGCGGCGTTCGGCGTCCAGGCGATCAACGTGGCAAACGCGACGGCGGACGATTTCAAGGCAGATCTGCTGATCCTCGGGAGTTCCACATGGGGGCTCGGCGAGCTTCAGGACGATTGGGCGGTGAAGATCGGCCTGCTGGAAAGCGCCGACCTCAACGGAAAACTCGTCGCGGTCTTCGGACTCGGCGACCAGAGCGGATTCGCCGATACCTATTGCGACGCGATGGGCATCCTCGCCAAGGCAGCGAAGAGCCGCGGCGCGAACCTGATCGGCCAGACCTCCGCAGAAGGTTACGGGCACAGTTCGTCCGTGGCGGCCGAGGACGGCATGTTCTGCGGGCTCGCGCTGGATGACAACAACGAATCGGAGAAGACCTCGTCCCGCATCGGGGCATGGGTCGAAAAGCTGAAAGCACACCTCGGCTGATTCTCCAGCCTCATTTTCGGGCGGGAAGCTCCGCATGGTTATGCAGTGGACCATTATGTGGTTGTTTCCCGCCCGTTTTGTGTTTCGATGAGCAGGGGTTATCCTGATACTCGGATGAACATTTCAAGTTGTTTGCAAAACTCTTCCGGGTGGAGCGTGAAGAATTCCGCATGGTCCTGCCCCTTGTTTTCCACGAAGACCGTATCGGGGAAAACCTTTTTCATGTACGCGATGTCCCGCTTGCGGGCGGCGCGTTCCGCCTCACCGTACCAGTATTGGACGGGGCACGGCGGACAGGAAACGGATTCGGGCATGGAATAGTTGTTCGTGGAGTAAAACGCCCGCCAGATCGTCTTCGAGCTCATGCCGGACAGGACTTTCTTCACATACAGCAGATCGTCCCGCGTGAATTTCGAGGTATCCGTGAAGGCGTTCAGCATCCGAACGCCAACGTGTTTCGCGAATTCGACGGCGCACCAGTCGCGCGCACCGATCAGGTAGGTGAATGCCTTCGGCATCCGATACGGCGTGATTCCGGCGTCGATGACGGCGCATTTGGGGACGATGACGCCTCGCGCAAGCATACGGATTGCCAGCGCACCTCCCATGGAGCATCCGTACAGACAGGCGACATGCTGATGACCGTGCCCGATCAGCCAGGTCTTGATCTGTTCTTCGATTTCCTCGATGCTCGTGAACGGCTGGTCCGGCCGGTCGGGATCGAGCCCCGGAACAGCGGGGATCACGAGGTGGAAACGACGTTCCAGGATCGGGATCACGCGGTCGAAGACATCCCACCACACGCCCAGCGGATGAAACATGACAATGACGTCGGGATTCTGTTTCCCGAACTCGTGGACTGTAATCTCGTACTGCTTCATCGAGTGTTTTCGACCTCATTTCTTTCGAGGAAACCAAGGCCAGCAGCGGTTGACCCGGCTGCAATAGTCGTCGTACTGCTTTCCGTACAGTTCCCGCAGCCATTTTTCCTCGGTGTGCTTCATCAGCACGGTCATGAAGCCCCAGAAAACGAATGGGAGGATGAAAAACCAGAGGTTCCCCGCCATGAGGACCACCCCGGTGCAGGCGAACATGAACGCCGTGTAGAGGGGATTGCGGACCCACGCATAGATCCCCGTGGTGATGAGGCGATTCTTCACGATACCGTCAAGCAATCTCGACACGACGGCGGCCTGAAACCAGATGAACACGCCCAGCACGATCAGAACGATGCCGAGGAGCAGCAGCGGCTTCTGGAGCACATTGATTCGCCCGGATGACAATGCGGGCAGATTCCGCATCCGGTAAGCCGCGCAGGTCAGGACGGTAATGGTGAGGACATAGATCGGCCCCACGCCGAAAACCGGCAGATGTTCTTGCGTTTTCATGGTTAGTTTTCAAAAAGTCCGCAGTGAAAAAACATCCATAGGGTATCTCTAACAATTTGATCGGATGGATTTTCAGCGTATGGGCAAACAGGACAATGCAGGAAGATTTGAGCGTGGCTACCTGAAGGTAACCACCGAAAATCTTACCAATTGGAATTTGCCCGACCACGAAAAGCCGCCGAATACCAATTTTTAGAGATGCCCCTAACCCCGGAGTGCGCTTCCGCATAGAGGAGGAAGCGTCTCCGGAACCGGGTGGATGGACAAAAGAAACGATTGGAAGGGGATTACGCCTGAGCGGGCGCGGGCTCCGCGGCCGGGGCTGCTGCGGCTTCCTTCGCGGCGAGTTCGCGCTCGGCGATCAAGTCCTCGATACGTTCCTTGAGCGTGGCGAGGTCTTCGATGTTCATGGACTCAAGCGGCTGGCGGTCGCTGACCGGGATGTCGAGTCCGTGCGTCCGCAGGAATTCGTTGATCTTGTCCTGATTTTTCTGGTAGAGATAGAACCCGACTGCCGCAGCACCGATGCCGACGGCGGCTCCGACCAGATGTTCTGTTGTGATAGCCATTGTTTTTCAAGCTCCTTTTTGAGTGTTGATGGGGGATTATGGGAGGAAACCGCGTCCGGAGATGGACGCGGTCCCGAAACGAACGGTTATGTGTGCTTCATGGGTTCGTGCATGTCGTAGAAGAATATGCGGAGGGAATTGCCGACGACGAGGATCGTACTGGCGTTGTGCATGACCGCGCCCGCGATGACCGGCAGGATGCCGAGTCCGCCGAAGAGCAGTCCGACCGTGTTGATGCCGATGGAGACGAAGAAATTCTGCTTGATGACGTCCATGGTGTGATGCGCCAGCCCGTATACGCCGGACAGCATGAGGGCATTATCGCCCGCAATGGTGATGTCCGCGGCTTCCATCGCCACGTCGGTGCGGGTCTTGCCGAGTGCGACGCCGACGTCCGCATAGGCCAGTCCGGGGGCATCGTTGATGCCGTCGCCGACCATCACGACCTTGCTTCCACGGGATTGCAGACGCAGCACCGCGCGCGCCTTGTCCTCCGGCAGGAGTTCGGATTCGAACCCGTCCAGGCCGAGTCGACGCGCCACGACGTCCGCCTGCTGTTCCAGATCTCCGGTCAGCAGGACAATATCATCGACTCCGGTGAGGCGAAGCCGGTTCAGCGCCTTCTTCATATTTTCGCGCAGGGGATCGCGGATGCCGATGAGACCGATGATCTCATCGTCGCGCGCCACGAAGATCACACTTTCGCCATTCGCAAAGAGTTTCGACGCCTGATCGCGCATCGGATGTGTGTGGATGCCGCATTCGTTGAGGAACCGTTTGCTGCCGACGCGGATGCAATGACCGTCCACGTCCGTGTACACGCCGCGCCCGACGATGGTCTGGATTTCCGTATGAAGCGGGATGCTCCCGCCGGACCTCTGAAGATGGGCGAGAATGGCGGCGGCCATCGGATGTTTCGAAGTCTCTTCGGCCGCGGCTGCATACTGGATCACATCCATGCGTGAATAGCGGTCGGAAATGGTCATGACGCTTTCGACGCGGGGTTTACCCTCGGTCAGCGTGCCGGTCTTGTCCAGGATCAGCGTGTCGGCTTCAGTCAGCGCTTCGATGGAGCCGCCGCCTTTGATGAGAACGCCTTCGCGGGCGGCAGTGCTGATCGCCGCCGAAAGTGCGGCAGCAGTGGAAAGCCGGATCCCGCACGAATAATCGATGATGAGCATGTTCAGGGCGCGTCCGATGTCGCGCGTGACCAGATAGACGACGCCTGCGAGCAGGATGTTCACCGGGACCAGTGCGGAGGAGAAACGGTCCGCATAGGTCTGGATCGCGGCCTTCTTGCCCTCCGCATCCTCGACCATATGGATAATGCGGGAAACAGCGGTCTGATCGCCGACCGATTCCACCCGGACCGTGATCGTGCCCTCGACGATCACCGTGCCTGCGAAGATCTTGCCGCCTTTCTCCCGCAGGACGGACTCGAATTCGCCCGTGATGGGAGCCTGGTTGATGGTGGCGCGACCGGAAACGACCGTGCCGTCTGCGCAGATCTTCTCTCCTGTATGGATCACGATCAGGTCGTTCCGTTTCAGCTCGGAAACGCAGATGCGCTCCAGCGGGGAGTCCGGCTCGTCCGACTTCAGCCGCCAGACTTCCTCGCGGTTGTCCACGGAAAGCATGTCGCGGATGGCGTTCCGTGTGCGGTCCATCGTGTATACGGTCATGGCTTCGGCAGCATCGTGCAGGAGCAGCACGGTCAGGGCGGATGCGCTTTTGCCCGCAAGGACACTGGAAAGCACTGCCATCGCGCTCAAGGTGTCGGCATTCGGGAGAAGGTTTTTCCTCAATGCTCCCAGCCCGCTGCGGAACAGCGGCGCGGCCAGCATCAATGCGCCGAACCCGGTGAAACCGAAGATGCGTCCGGTGAGCGTGGCGGGGACGGCCGCCCGTGTGATCCACGAGGTCAGCAGAAGTCCGCCAGCCGAAATGCTTCGCAGGAGCATGGTCGAAAGACCTTCCTCATGCAGGTCGCGTTCCTGCACGGCCAGCATATTGCGCTCCTCGCGCTCCTTCTGCAGGGCGTTCAGGGAATGCATCCCGATGATGTGCTCGACAGACTCCAGCAGTTCCTCATCGTTGGTGCGTCCGGGGTCGTACTGGAGGATGACGGACGATGCCGCGCAGTTCATCCGCAGGGACAGCACCCCGCGCAATTCGGAAAAATGCGCCTCCAGGTCGTCCTGTTCCTGTCGCAGATAACGGACCGCACGGCAGGTGATCCGTACACGTCCGCGCATCCTGTGGGCAAATCCGCATTTCAGGAGCGGGCGTTTCCGATTGTTCGTAAAAACCATGATCTCTCCTTTTTTTGAACTGCAAAAGATGTTATTGTCTGCTTGTGTGAGGCGGATTCCAAACCCGGTCCAGAACACGCGCGATCGCTTCCGGCACGATCATTTCCGGCTGGTCGACGTCGCGGAAATACTGCATCAGCGCCGTCCAGGCCATATTCAGTCGTTCCAAAAGCTCGTGTTCCGTAGTCGCCCGCACGTCGTAGGTCAACAGGATATTCCCGGTCAGGACGCTAAGTTCGGCGGACTGCACACCGGGCAGATGCCGGGTCTTGTCAAGCAGGACGGAAGCGTATTCCTGCGCCAGCTCCGGGTATTGCCGGACACCGTAGATGTTCACGCGAAGTCTGCCGGGGATGCTGTGGACAGGCTTGATCTTCTTGACGCAGGACAGCCACACTTGAAGCAGGGGATTGTTCAGCATGGGCGCGCTCCTTTCTGCCTCAATGATCGACGGCCTGGAAAAGCCACCAGATCACGCTCAGCGGATTGAACGCCGCACGACCGCGCCCGACGAGGCCGCGGATCAGAACGATGAGCAGGACCAGCGTCATGGCCGAACGGACGTCCACAAATCCGCGTGTGTTGCGGAGAAGCGCCTGGTCCAGGGCAAACCGCACGTTCTTTACGCCGCGACCGAGCACGGACTGATGCGATTTCCGCAGATGTTCGAATTCAAAGCAATGCGTCGCCGCCGAAACGATCACCATCGGCGTCAGGACAGCCGGATCATAAACGATCAGGACCGTTCCCAGAAATACGTTCACAGAGACCTGTTCGATCCCCTTCAGCCCGGACAGCCGACGACGGAACAGTTCCGCATCGGGCACGTTTCTGCGGAGGCATGGGATTCTGAGGCGAATTCGTCGGGGCATGGCGTGAACCAGCTCCAGAACACCGGTGAACGACGGAATGCTCATCTGCTCCCGGTATGCGGACAGCAGATCTTTCAACGGAGCGACCCCGTTTGCACAATGACATGATTTCATGTTCTACCCTTTTTGTTTTGTTCCCTGAACGGCCGGAATCCTCCTCCCCATGCCGTAGCACATCCGGCTGTCCCTTTTGTTTTGAATAATATAGCATATTTTTCCTGTAAAACAAGCGACATGCAATCGTTTTTCAGGAAAAACACGAGTGTTTCAGTTCACTGTTGATTTCGGAGTTGAACCGTACCTCCTGTCTCAATTTGTTCCTTTCCGGCAGGAGAAGATGCCCTCGGCGCGAACAGCGGACACGTTCACTTCGGCATACATGGTACGCAGTCTGGCGGTCAGGCTTTCCCTCGTTTCGAACGGCGGCGTGAAAAATCCCTTCGGCTCGTAGACTCTCCGTACAAACCAGTCCGTGCGCCGGAATTCGCCCACGATGTAGAAGCATCCGCAGAAGATCCCGCCGGGCTTCAGTACGCGGAACGTCTCGCGGAACGCCGCGTCCTTGTCGGGGAATGCGTGGAATCCGTTCAACGACAGAACAAGGTCGAAGCTTTCATCCGTGAACGGCAGCGCGCCCACGTCTCCCTGCACGAATGATACATTGTCCAACTTCATTTCTTCCGCTCGCTTCCGCGCGTTCTCCATCATGTCCACGGAATAGTCGAGGCAGGTGACGGACGCATCCGGCAGGCTCCGGTACAACGGCATCGTCAGGACGCCTGTTCCGACCGGGACTTCCAGCAGTTTCCCAGCGAAATCTTCCGGTACGGGCGACAGCGCGTCATTTACCCATTTCGCCGCAAGTTTCCGGTTCAGCCCCCATACCACTGAATCCACCAGTTTCCCGATCAAAGTCGAACGGGTGATGATGCCGTCGTAGAAATCGGCGCTGTTTCCAAGTTTCCGGTAGGACGCTTTGATCTCATCATGTCTTGTCATAAGTTCATTTCCTCCTCAGGAAAACAACGTGCATATCCATGCGATCACGGCGGAAACAGGCAGAAATGCCAGCAGATGCAGCAGATGGGATCGCCAGTTGAAACCGAACTGGTGCGGTCCGATCAGGTCCGAGACTTCCGGGTAGTAGTGCGGAAAAAAACGCGAGTGGCAGAGCAGAAACCAGTCGAAAACCAGCACATCGAACGCTTTCAGCGAGACCAGCATGAACAGGAACCGGCAGAAAAACTGTCGGAAGGAAAAGCCGTTTCGGACACCGTCCCATCCGCCGCAGATGATCGTGCCGACAAACAGGAATACGGCGAACACCAGCAGGCACCAGCCAAGAACGTGTGCTCCGGGAAAACGTTCCTCTTTGGGCTGAACGACCGCCTGAATGTCCTTCGGGGCCGAGGTGAACAGCCGCTTGTCCTGGACCAGCGCCACAGCTGCATAGAGCATCAGGAAGAGCGACGCCATCATGACGAGGGAAAGCACAACGGTCAAAAGCATGATTTTGAACTCCTGAACTACTGCCGTCTGCTTATGATCGTGGCGTAGGAAGGTTTCTTGCGATGTATCTCCACATTGCAAAGGCCCGCATGTTCCAAGATCTCTTTCAGTTGCTCCGGCGAATATGTCGTCATTCCATCGACGACCCGCGTCCATGCGCAATCCGCGGATGCGACCTCAAGGAGGATTGCGAACAGTCCGCCCGGTTTCAGTACCCGTTTTACCTCTTCGAAGCAATGAGGCAGCTCCGGCCAGAAATAGACTGTTTCCACTGCCGTCACCAAGTCGAATGCTTGAGCTGCATAGGGGAGTTCCGCCGCGGAGCCTTGCTGTACGAACACCCGTGTGTCGAGCAGATCGGCATTCACCTTGCGCGCTTTCGCCACACTCTCATCGGAAATGTCGATGCCATGCACGATCGCGTCTTTGCTCCTCTTGAGCAGACGCCGAAGCGTCTGTCCGCCTCCACAGCCCACGTCGAGGATCGTCCATCCGTCCTGGAACGGAACATATCCAAACCCCCAATTCGTCAGCGGGCCATGCCAGCAGTTCATCATTGAAAGCATCATGCTCCCCATCGCGCCACGCGGATGAGCACAGTTCGAGAACAGTCTGCTCAGCAGGCTGTTTTTGCGCCGGTTTTCCGGCATGTCAGCGGCATGATCCACACCGCGACCACACTCCGAATCAGAGTTTTTCATTGTGTTGTTCTCCCATTTTTAGCCGACCTCCGGTGCATTCACGCACCCGGCGGCATCATTTTTGTCGTAAATAATATAGCATCAAATCGTCACAAAAACAACCATGGAAGCCCCCCAGAACCCTTGTTTGTCAAAACTCAGCCCCCGAAGTCAGCGATGTTTTCGAGGACTGAGGGTGTACCTTGATGCCTATAAAAAATATGGAGGTCAGGCATGACTGAAAAAGAAATGAAAAACAATCTGAATTACCTCGGATTGACACGCCTTTGTGACGAATACCCGTCTTTCCTGGAAACAGCTGTAAAAAAGAAAATTCCCATCAGCGACTTCTTCGAACAGATTATTTCAACTGAAGTTGAAAACAAACAGAATCGCTCCGTTTCCAGAAAGATCAAAATGGCCCATTTCCCTGCTCGAAAGACGCTCGAGACGTTCGACTGGACTTTTCCCAAGGAAATCAACGAAGATCTTGTCCGTTTTCTCTTTCATCTCGATTTCGTTGAAAAAAAGGGAAATGTCGTTTTCCTTGGTCCCACGGGCGTAGGAAAAACACATCTGATGATTGCCCTTGGCATTCATGCGTGCAAAAAAGGATATACGGTTTTGTTCGATACTGCGGCAGACATCATAAATCGGCTTTCTGCGGCTCAAGCCGCTGGAAGGATAACTTCAGCATTGAAAGCCTATCGGAGACCGGACATCCTCTGTGTTGATGAAATCGGATACCTTCCAATCGACCAGATGGAGGCCAACCTGTTTTTTCAGATAATCTCCGAACTGAAACAAAGGAGACGAATATGCTTTTTACGAAAAACACACTCCGTCCGAATTCCTGTGCATCCTGTCAATTCTTCCAGACCAGTCACCGAGTCATCAAGATGTCGGGATCCACGCCATTCCTGGAAATCAAAGACACATGGGGAACCTGTTCGTTGCTCTGCGATGGCAAATACAGAACGACCCCATATAACGAATGTCGTTACAAGGGAAGCCAGAGCCTATATAAACGTTGGATAGGTATGCCGCCGACATTATGACATCAGCAGGTGATTCTTGTTGTATTTGATGCCTGCGTGACTATGCTAACTTTCCCCGAAAAATCTTTTCCCTCGCCACCCCTCGCACCCCCATGTGTTCGTCTTTATGCTCGAACAGACGTCCTGTGCTCGCGCTTTATGCGAAGATTTCCGGCATTTTCTTTCCGAGCCGAGCATAACCGGGCATGGTTTATGCGAAGATTTCCCGATAATTCTTTTCGGCGGATCACCGGCTGCCGGGAGCGCGGAGAAAAGTTTTTCTATGAAAATGTTTGGGGAGCATGTACGCGCAAAAACAAACCTCTTCCTGTGGCATTTTGAGGGTAAAAATCAAAAAATGCGAGTGAGAAGAGGTCGTTTGTTCGAATAAAGCGCGCTTGGTCGGGGACCATATACACGAAAAAGCAAACAATTCTGGAATCAAGTTCAAAAAAAGCATTGGCGTCTGCCTGTGCCCGAAACGGAGAATGGCCCTTGGAGGGGGTCGGGGGACTCGATTTGTGAATTGATTTGGCGCATTCTCTACGGAGAAAGAGAGAACTATTTATTCTTCCGTTAAGCTCGGATTTTGAGGAGTTTAGGAAGAGTATGAGCGAGAATTTGAGTTCAGGTCGCTTGTGCGCAGGCACAAAAAAATGGTGGCTGCTGCCGGGTTCGAACCAGCGACCTGTGGATTATGATTCCATCGCTCTACCGACTGAGCTAAGCAGCCAACCAAAGGGTGTCAAAAAAAATGGCTCCGGCAGCAGGACTCGAACCTGCGACAGGGTGGTTAACAGCCACCTACTCTACCGACTGAGCTATGCCGGAGCAACTGAATGAATTTAATATACTCCCGTTCCGCTAAAAATCAAGCGCGTTTTGAAGAAAAAACCGAAAAAAAGTTCTTCGACACAGATATCCTCCAAAAAACGAAAATGACCTCATATCGGCAATCCTGACGGAATTGGAACTTTGAACGCTCCGGTCGGCAATGCAGAATATGATGTGCTCACACCGTCGTTAAAGGGCAGGACACATGATTGCGGGGTA
This sequence comes from Victivallales bacterium, assembly GCA_045114235.1. Classification (GTDB taxonomy): domain Bacteria; phylum Verrucomicrobiota; class Lentisphaeria; order Victivallales; family UBA1829; genus UBA1732. Next base: position 20,044 of record JBGUKB010000087.1, on the reverse strand, counting down.
GAGAAAAGGTTGGTCGTCAGGGCAGAACCGGGCTTGACAACCCCAGTTTGAGGGTGTTTTTTTTGCTTACGATTTGCTTGCGATTTGCTTGCGATTCCTGCTCAAAAAGGGGTCAAACGGCGAATACCACTACCAACACGAACAATGGAACGGGACATAGAGGAAGGTGGGCAAAACGTCGCAACACGCTGAAAATGAGGCAAAAAAGGCCATCCGTGACGGACAGCCTCGAAAAATCGTTGGTAGCGGGGGTTGGAATCGAACCAACGGCCTCCAGGTTATGAGCCTGACGAGCTGCCTCTGCTCGAGAAGCAGTTGTCAGGCTTCTCTATGGATTGCCGACTCAGAGCCGAATCACTGGGATAGGTGATAGATTTTACAAGTCACAAATGATTTGCTGCTGGAACCAATATGGCACAGTTTTCATTCAAAAGGTGAAATCCCCGTATATTTCCCGCAGTCTTGCAACGGATCCTTTGTGATGGACAATCTGAAGCATTTCAATGTCCCAGTCATGGTTTCCTTCCACTAATACGGGTCCATCTTTCGTGATCGCGATATCCCATCCTATCGTCTGGAGTAAGGGAAATAGTTTGTGTGCTTTCAAAATGAGGGAAACAGCCTCCTTGTAGAAGGGGATTTCATATCCATCAAACAATATCTGCGAATCGGGGTGTCTTTCCATTTTGCTGTATTCAAAATTTTCATTATGCGAATAACCATACCGTTTGAGCTTCCCGTCTTCGGTGAGCCCGACTCCCATGCCACCTTTGGCAAAGTTGTCAACGACCGCACTTTGCCGTCCGATTCGTATCATCCCCGGATCCCAAAGCTCATAATCGCCAGCTTTTGTTCGACAGGTCACGATCCGCAGCGTGTTCAGCGATGTGGGGTTCAGCGCCTTGATGTCCTTGTGGTTTTCCAAAACCGGCTGGACGATAAAATCCTCTTTGTTATTTAAATAGGAACTCAAATCTACGGGCTGATCCTTGTCATAAAAGCAGTTGTCTTTTTTGGTTAAAAGACAGGCGCCTTTTCCGCACAGACTGTTAGAAAGTTTGATAAACAGACGATCATAGGAGGACAAAGGGGTTTCTTTGGAGGTATAATCGTAAAAGATGCCATCAACCGTACTTCGTGCCAGAATAGGAATTGTAGGAATTCCATGTTTTTCCATGAAAAGAGAAAAACAGAACTTATCCTGCAAGGCATAGATTGGTATAATCTCATTGTAATTCAGTTTGTCGCGGGGGGTGGCTCCTTCTAACCCTTCTGCTGACAACCTTTTATAGAGGAGTTTCATCCATGTGAACCTGTTGACATAATCTCTTTGATTGCTACCTTTGATATCAAGACCAAATCCATCATAGGAAACACAGGGAGAACCGTCCCGTATATAAAGATATAAATTTTCGAGGTATCGGCGCAAAGCCGTTTTTCTGGGGCGATCAGGATAAACTGACGCATGGCGCACAATCATCGGGATAGTGTGTGCCAGATGCCAGCGCATCTTGCGGATGTGGCGTAGTACAGAATTCATAAACCATAGTCTCCAGAAGAGGTATAATTAACATGTCCCCCCTCGTTTTTCTGTTTTATCATGATCGTCTCCTTGCGTTTCTGTACAGTTTGAATCACGGCAATACAATACAACACTTTCGGACGTTTTTCAAACAAAGATCACGAAAAAACGGCTTTTTTTGGCCTCTTCGACGGTTTCTGACAAAAAGTCATAGTGCTTTCTCGCAGTTGATTTGGGGGAGTTGGTAGATTTTGAGTTTGAAGTATTCAATGTCCCGGAAGCCGTACGCCTGACAGATAAGCCATCGGATTTTGTTGTTGAAGCCCTCCGTGCTCGCATTGCTGACGTGTCCGAACGTCCAGTAACTGACGATTCCGTCCAGCCTGTCCCGAATGGTCTTCGCCATGGTTTTCAGTTCGGGGACAAGCGTTTCTTCTGCCATTGCACACCATCTATGAAGTGCGATATTGGCCTGATAGGCGTTTTGAACAACACGATAGATGGTTCTCAGAGCTTCCTTGAACATATATGTATCTCCCAGCTCCTGGAAATTTCCCCTCAGATTCCGTAGGATATTCTTTGCGTTTTCAGGAATATTCTCGTTGTTTTTGAGAAAGATGAACCTGAGACCCTTCAATTGCTTTTGCTGAACTGAATCCAATCTGCCCATCACTCTTCGCCGGACATGGTCGAGCTTATCATTCATGAGCTTGATGACGTGGAAGTGATCGAACACGATTTGAGCTTTCGGGAAGTGTTCGGCAAACCAGGTGGAGTACACATTTGCCATGTCCATTGCAACAAATTGTAATTTACTTGCACTCAATTTGCTCAACGCTCCTTCCAATGCTGAGATACCTTTGCCGTTGCCGACATGGATGACTGCACCACTCTCCAGATCCCGTACGATCGTGAGGAAGGCCCGGTTCGCCTGACCATGCCCGATGTGAATTTCATCGACACCGACCGCCTTGACTTTCGATGTGTCGATTGTTGCAAATTTGTGCTGGAGATATCTCTTCTCAATCTCTTTCACAGTATGCCGCCTCAAATGAAAGTAGTTCGCCAAAGCTCGAATGCTGACCTGTTCCCGGAGCTCAAGGATTGTCCGTTCGAACTCATTGCTGAGGCGGGCTTTCGGATGCGAAATGAACGGGACCTGTTCAATGGAACGTTCATGGCAGCGGTGGCAATACACTTGATGCAATGTGTAAATGAAATGAACTTCTCGGAGCCGCCCCATCGGCAATCCGCGCACATCTCGTTCGCAGAGGACTCTCAGTGTGATGTCCTTTGATTTGTATTTCGGACATCGGTGTTTCCTGCGTCTGAGGCGGATTTCCAGCCTTTCTTCGGAATATGTTGTGGTTTCTTCTTGAAAATCTCTGATTCCCTGTGTATAGTAGAGGTAGGTCGACATTGGTACTCCTATTTTTGTTGCCGCAAATTCAAAAATAGTGCCGATGTCGATTTTTTCAACCCTATCTCATTGGTTCATCTCAATTATCTCCCCTTTTTCTTGTCAGAAACCGTCGAAGAACCCAAAAAAAGGCCATCCGTGACGGACAGCCTGTAAAAATCATTGGTAGCGGGGGTTGGAATCGAACCAACGGCCTCCAGGTTATGAGCCTGACGAGCTACCTCTGCTCTACCCCGCAATAATGTGGTATCAAATACTATATCACTTTTTCCGTCAAATTCAAGTCAAAATCCGAAAAAATCCGCGTTTTTCCGCTGAAAAATGCAGTTCCCGGCGTTTTACGCGTCTGCCCCACCCTGCCCCATGTATGGAATGATTATACTCGGACGAGGCTGTGTTCAACAGAGAGAAAGGGTGAAAACAGGCATAGCCGCGTTTGACTTTTCCCGAAGCGGGGTTATATTTAGGGGAAAATGATGGAAACGGTTCGACATTCAGCGAGGGAAAGGAACACACGGCATGAAGCTCTTACGATATGCGCTCTTTTTGAGCTGCGCGGCGGCCGCCGTCTGCGGATGTGCCTGTGGCAACTCCGAAAAAGGCTCGGACGGCACACAGGCGGAACAGTCCGCGCCCATTGATATGAACAGCGTGATCCTGCTGGACGTGCGTTCGCCGGAGGAATACGCGTCCGGGTATCTGCAAGGTGCATTGAACATCCCGCACGATCAAATCGAGGCGGAGATCGCCGCCGTCGTGCCGGACAAAACCGCACAGGTCATCCTGTACTGCCGCTCAGGCCGCCGCGCAAAAACAGCACAGGAAACACTGCGCGCAATGGGCTATACCGACGTTTCGAACTTCGGCGGGCTGGAGGACGCGCAGGAGCGCCTCGGGTTGCCTGTTGTGACAAAATAGTTTTGTCCGCGCAGGAGAACAAACAGAAAAGAGAAAAGGAACAAAAACATGGGAAAAAAAGATTTCCGCATCGCGGTCTTCGACACCAAGCCGTACGACAAGTTCTTCTTCGAGGAGGAGAACAAAAAGTACGGGTTTGACATCACATACTTCGAGGCGAAACTCCGTCCGCGCACCGTGAACGTCACAGCCGGATTCGATGCCGTCTGCGCCTTCGTGAACGACGAACTCGACGCCGAGGTGATGGAACAGCTCGCAAAAAACGGCGTAAAGCTCGTCGCGATGCGCTGCGCCGGATACAACAACGTGAACCTGAAGGCGGCGTGCGAACACGGCATCCCGGTCGTCCGCGTGCCGCAGTATTCGCCCTACGCCGTCGCCGAATACGCGCTCGCGCTTCTCATGACGCTGAACCGGAAAGTCCACCGGGCGTACAACCGCGTCCGCGAGGGCAATTTCTCCATCAACGGCCTCATGGGATTCGACCTGCGCGGCAAGACCATGGGCGTGGTCGGCACGGGCAAGATTGGGCGCACATTCATCGGGCTGCTCCGCGGATTCGGGATGCGCGTGCTGGCGTACGACCTGCATCCGAATCCCGATGCCGCGCGCGAACTGAATTTCGAGTACGTCCCGCTCGAAACGCTTTTCCGCGAAAGCGACATCATCTCGCTCCACTGCCCGCTCACGCCGGAGAATCACCATATGATCAATGACGCGACCATCGCCATGATGAAGAAAGGGATCGTGCTCATCAACACCAGCCGCGGACGCCTCATCGACAGCGCCGCGCTCGTGAACGGCCTGAAGAGTGGTCGGATCGGCGCCGCCGGCCTCGACGTCTACGAGGAGGAAACCGATTATTTCTTCGAGGACCGTTCCGACCGCGCCGTGCTCGACGATATCCTCGCGCGCCTCATGACGTTCCCGAACGTGATTGTCTCCTCGCACCAGGCGTTCTTCACCGCCGAGGCGGAACGCAACATCGCCGAGACAACGATGAAGAGCATCGACGACTTCGCGAACGGGCGTACGCTGGAGGATTCGATTTGCCTGAACTGCGGCGGGCTGAAGCAATGCCCCGGCAGGAAGCCGGGCGACGCCTGCCCCTTCTACTCAGATCAAAACCACCCCACGAATCCTTAATCCCGCGAACACAAGAACAAAGAGCAATCATGCCGGGCAAGGAAGTTCACCTGCCCGGCATTCTTCACGCCTGTTTTCCGGCACGCAAAAAGCCCCGCCGGAAACGGAATTCCAACGGGGCTAATGAGACTTCTTACAAATCTCTGACTACGCTCAGTCCTGCTTCAGGTCGAGGTTGTCGAGGGAGTTGCCGAAGATGGTGCCCATGTCGCCGAGAGCTTCGCCCGGCTTGAGCGCGGCGGAGACTTCCTCGCCGGCGGCCTTGATGGACTCTTCGTTGAACCCTTCCTCGAGCGCCTTGATGCTGAGGCCGATGCGGCGTTCGTCCTTGTCGATCTTGATCACGACAGCTTCGATCTCGTCGCCGAGATTGAGTTTGTCTTTGACCTTTTCGACGTGGTCGCGGGAGATCTGGGAGATATGAACGAGACCGTCGATCTTGTGGGAGAGCTCGATGAAGGCGCCGAACGCGGTGACCTTCGTGACTTTGCCCTTCACGACGTCGCCGATCTTGTAGATCTGCTCGATGTTGGCCCAAGGATCGACTTCGGTCTGCTTCAGACCGAGGGAGATGCGCTGCTGGGTCGGATCGATGTCGAGGATGACGGCTTCGACTTCTTCGCCGACCTTCAGGACTTCGTTCGGGTGATTGATCTTGCGGGTCCAGGACATGTCGGAGACGTGGATCATGCCGTCGATGTCGTTTTCGATCTCGACGAACGCACCATAGGTGGTCATATTGCGGACTTTGCCCTTGATGTGGCTTCCGGGAGGATACTTCTCGGCGAGGACTTCCCACGGATTGCGGGTCTTCTGGCGGAGGCCGAGGGAGATCTTCTTGTCGGCCTTGTTGACCTCAAGAATGACGGCTTCGACTTCTTCGCCGGCGCTGACGACGTCGCTGGCCTTCGTGATGCGCTTGGTCCAGGACATTTCGGAGACGTGGATGAGACCTTCGACGCCCTGTTCGATCTCGACGAACGCGCCGTAGGGCATGATGTTGACCACATGGCCCTTGACGGTGGAGCCGACCGGGTACTTGGTCTCGACTTCGTCCCAGGGGTTCGCGGACTTCTGCTTCAGGCCGAGGGAGACGCGCTCCTTCGCGAAGTCGATGTCGAGGACCATGACCTCGATCTCCTGACCGACTTCCAGCATTTCCTTCGGGTTCGTGATGCGGCCCCAGGACATATCGGTGATATGGAGGAGTCCGTCCACGCCGCCGAGGTCGATGAACGCGCCGAAATCGGTGATGTTCTTGACTTTGCCCTTGCGGAGTTCGCCGACCTGCATTTCCTTCAGGAACTGGGCGCGCATATCCTTGCGGGATTCTTCGAGCAGTTCGCGGCGGGAAACGACGATGTTGTGGCGTTCCTGGTTGATCTTGAGGATCTTGAAATCGTATTCCTGGTCGATGAGGTCGTCCAGGTTCTTGACGGGACCGATATCGATCTGGGAGCCGGGGAGGAATGCTTCCACGCCGTCGAGGTCGATGAGGATGCCGCCTTTGACTTTCTTCTTCATCTTGCCGCGGATCACGCTGCCTTCGCCGAAGTCGGAGGTGATCTTCTTCCAGGTCTGGATGAAGGCCGCCTTCTGGAGGCTGATGCCGGGCTGGTTCTGTTCGTTCTCGAGCTCTTCGAGATAGACGTCGATCTGATCGTTCAGATTGATCTCTTCCCAGTTCTTGAACTCGGTGTAGGGGATGAACCCTTCGGCCTTCAGACCGATGTCGACCAGCGCGCCGTCCTGGCGCTTCTCGACGATCGTGCCGGTGACGATCGAGTCGACCTTGAAATCGGTTTTGGTCTGTCCGCTCAGCAGATCTTCCATCGTCAGCTTGTCGTCGATGATGACGTAGCTCTTCTGCACGGGTGCATCCTGTTTCTTTTCTTCGCTCATGTTGTTGGTTTCCTGGTTTGGTTGTTGGTTTATTGGTTTCCAATCCGCCCAAAAGCCCATTCGCTTTTCGGGTTGAAGCATATAATATACCCCCGGACGGGATGTTTTTCAAGCGGCTTTTCTTCATTTTTTTTATTCTCGTGATAAAAAGACAAGCCGGAATCAGACAAAACGAATACTGCAAACAAAAAAGATGTGCTTTTTAGTCTGGCAGATACAAGGGGAGGAACTTTTTGCAACCATCGGAAGAGTTTTTCTGAGGAATGATCTTTTCAACCTTGATTTCTTAAACAGAGTCTGCTATATTATTGCAAAAGCATTTCACTTGCAGCATCAAGGGACAGAATATCCTGTCTCAGTCATATAAAGGAAAAACGAAATGGACGAAACCACACCTGAAGCAGAACTGACGGAGAAGTCCTTAGCGGGCAATAACGGGAAGCATTATCATTTCTTGTTGTCCTTTCCCCTTATCCAATCCGTGATGAATCGTTTCCGGCCACAGGTCATCATCGGCAGATGGAAAAGCTTCAGAGAAGCCCTCGTCAAAAGCCATCTCGTGTCAGCATGGCTGCTTTTACTGGCCATGCCGATGTTAGCGCTTTTTTTGCAGTGCGGTCTGTTTTTGTTTGGCAAAACGTGTTCTCCGTTCCCGATATGGTTCGGCTTTCTCTTCTCCTGTTTTTTTGCTTTGCTGGTCCATTGGAAATGCATGGTCAAATTCCTGGGACTTGTTTTCCTTGCGCTTCTCTTTACGGCTTACACCTTTTCTTACAATGGCATTGATGCAAGGCTATATCATATTCCCATGCAAATCCTTTTGAAGGAGGGGTGGAATCCAGTTTTTGATTCCACGATTCAAAAATTCGATGCCATCGCAGATCCTTCTACTTTGTTCATTTATCATACATTGTTCCTGCCAAGGACCGTCGCCTTGTGTGGCGCGCTTGTCGCACAGGCAACGGGACTTTGGTGTGCCAGCAGTTTTTTGGGATATCTTTTGCTTTTTGTTTTGTTCAGGACATCGTTTCATTTTGCTGAAAAGATGTGGATTTGCAAAAAGGAAAGCTGTCTGTTCTTTGCCATTGCGATTTCATTTTGCACGCAGTTTCCGACCTTGTTAGACGGTCTTAATGATTTCCATGTTTATGCCTCTTTGATGATAACGGTTTTCTCTCTGGTTTTGTACTGGCAGCATCATGAAACACATGATTATGTGCTGGCCATCATGGCAACCGTCATTTGCAGTACGATCAAAATAACAGGGCTTCTGAATTGCATGCTCTTCTGGTGTTTATTTTGGCTTTGTTCCTGGAAACACAAAGAAACATACTGGGGGCTATTTGCAACAGCATTCCTGATCGCATGGATTGGAATGTCACCTTTCCTCACTTCCTGGATTCAATACGGGGGGCCTTTTTATCCGTTAATGTCTTTTGATCCCAAAATAGCGACCGTGGACATAACAAATGATTTCTTTTCCAATGTTGATGGAGAGCAAATGGGATATATCGCTCGTTTTATCTATGCATGGATTTCACCGGAATTGGCAACCAGGGCCTGCGCCCTTTTCTATCACAACGCTGATTTCCAGCCTGATTTCAATCTGCAGGTGACACGCGGTGTCGGTGGCTTTGGTATTTTTCTCAATTATCTTTTCTGCTTCAGTCTTTTTCTTCTTCTACTCGCAAAAAAAGATGCGGTCTCCTTTATATGCCTGTTCCTCCTTGCGACATTGTTTCTATACCCGCTCAAGTATATCGGGTATGAGCGGTATTTCCCCCAGGTCTGGGCTATTATGCCTTTGTGTTTTTATCAGTTTTGTTTTTCTCCGCCCGCATGGATTGAAAAAAGGGGCAAACTGAAGCTGGCAGCACGTTGTTCCTTATTGCTTATCATGTTCCTGCCTGTACTCTCCACATGCATTTTTATTTCCGCCTATCAAATCAGAAATATGATTATGGAAAGTCGCCGCCAGACACTTCTGGAGTCTTATCGAAAAGAAGGCATCACATTTGATATTCCGAAAAACTCCAGGGAAACATTTGCCATTTCCAGCAGGTTGAGCTGCGAAAAGATCAAATCATCTATCAGCCAGCAGACGTTGAATTTGCGAGATCTCAAATCCAGCAGGCGTCAGCCTTACAATTTCGAAGATTGCATGCTGCCCCATTTCACACAGTTTTACTATGTAAAATGGGATACGGAAGATGAGTACGATTTTCGCAACAATCCTTCCAGTTTCCTGCATTTCAAATGGCTGGACATTTTCAGGTTCTTTCCACATCCGCTCTTTCATTCACACAAAAAAACAGAGCATCCCGCCTTTGTAAAAGAAAACACTTGAAAAATGGATCAAATCGATGAAACCGCATATTGCTATTTTATTACCATGTTACAATGAATCTTTGACCATCACCAAAACCATTGCCGATTTCCATAAGGCTTTGCCGGAAGCGACAGTGTATGTTTTTGACAATGCCAGTTCAGACGATTCTGCCGCTTTGGCTTTGGCCGCTTGCGCGATTGTCGTTCCTGTATCACAGAGAGGCAAAGGAAATGTTGTCCGCGCTATGTTCCGCGAAGTGGATGCCGATATTTATGTCATGGCCGATGCGGACGACACGTATCCGGCAGAGGAACTGGATAATTTACTTCTTCCTGTCCTTCAGAACAAGGCGGACATGGTTACCGGAGACAGGCTTTCGACAACCTACCATGCGGAGAACAAACGTCCAGGACATAATTTCGGAAATGCCCTTGTCTGCTATCTTGTCGGACTCCTGTGGGATACAAAAGTCAAAGACGTCATGACCGGATATCGTGTTTTTTCCCGTGCTTTCGTGAAGAATTGTCCTATCATGTCTCAGGGCTTTGAAATAGAAACTGAAATCACGTTGCATGCCGTTGACAAAAGGTTTCGTCTTCTTGAAGTGCCCATCACGTATCGGGACCGGCCTTCCGGCAGTCATTCCAAGCTCAACACATTCAAAGACGGCATAAGAGTCCTCTGTTTGATTTTCAATATGTTTCGTCTTTATCGCCCGTTGCTTTTTTTTGGGGGCCTCGGAGGATTCTTTCTGGCGTCAGGAAGCATTCTCCTTGTTCCTGTCTTTATTGATTATTTTCGTACAGGGCTTGTTCCTCGTTTCCCAACATTGATCTTTTCCACATTCCTTTTACTGACAGGAATGCTTTCCTGGGTAATGGGGTTAATTCTGGATGCAATAAAAAAGATGGCGGACCGCGAATATGAGCTCAGGCTCATGGATGAATATCGAAAGAAGGAACCCCATATCTGAAAAAAGATTCATGACCGGCTGTTTCTTGCCCATCTTTCCTGACAAACCATCAAGGATTAAAAGAGGCTCAAATTCTTTTGCTTTTTTTGTTCTTTTCCTGGAATTCTTATACTTTTTTCTTGACTTTTCAGTCCGAATGGAGTACATTTTGTAAATCCTTTTACCCCCTCCCTGCGGATACCGCATCCGGCACGAACTTTTATTCCATGCGGACATTTTCAGGACACAGGAGTTTCCTTATGAAAGACAAAAACTTACTCGGTTTTATCGCGATAGACATCCTTCTTGCCGTCGGTGTGATCTGGGGGCTTGCGATGGGCTACAAACTGCTCGGCTACGGCCTGCTGGTCTATTTCATCATCAACACCCTCGCGCTCGTTCTGAAGCTGACCGGAAATAAAAAAGACGGCGACGGCGGAGACGAGGAGCAGAAGTAATCTTCCCTTTCATCGATCAACCGTTCTTTTCCGAAAGCCTTTCCCCATGCCTAACAGCAAACGCGAAACACTCGGTTCCCGCCTCGGCTTTATCCTGCTCACCGCCGGATGCGCCATCGGCCTCGGCAATATCTGGCGTTTTCCCTATGTGACCGGCAAATACGGCGGCGCGTGCTTCGTGGCGTTCTACGTCTTCTTCCTCGTGACGATGGGGCTGCCGCTGATGGTCATGGAGCTCGCCATCGGACGCGCGAGCAAACGCACGCTCTACGGCGCGGCGAAGGTGCTGACGCATTCCCATCCCGAAAGCTGGCAGATACCTGCCGGGGTCTTCTGCGCCGGATGCGCCGTCCTGATGATCTTCTACACGACCGTGACGGGCTGGATGCTCTGCTACACGTTCGACTATCTCTTCAGCGGACTGCCCGCGCTGGACACCGAGGGCATCGGAAAGCATTTCGGCGCGGTCATCGCCAGCCCGTGGAAAAACGTTTTCTTCATGGGCATCACGGTCCTCGCCGGGTCCGCCATCTGCGGCGCAGGACTGAAAAACGGCGTGGAACGCGTCACGAAGATCCTGATGGGCGGGCTGTTCATCCTGCTCCTGATCCTCTGCTGCCGGGCGCTTTTCCTGCCGGGCGCGAAGGAAGGACTGAAGTTCTACCTCCTGCCGGACATGGAAGAAGTCCGGCAGACTGGGCTTTCCGAAGTCATCGTCGCCGCGATGGGACAGGCGTTCTTCACGCTCAGCCTGGGCGTCGGTGCGATCACGATCTGCGGCAGCTACATCGGGAAAGAGCATTCGCTGATGAAGGAATCGCTGATCATCATCTCTTTGGACACCGCGGTCGCCGTGCTCGCGGGCATCGTGACCTTCCCTGCGTGCAAGTCCTACGGCATCGACGTCACGTCCGGCCCCGGCCTCGTCTTCGTTTCTCTTCCCGATGTCTTCAACCACATGGCTTGGCCGCGTCTCTGGGGCGCGTTTTTCTTCCTCTTCATGAGCGCGGCTGCATTCACTACGGTCGTGGCCGTATTCGAAAATTTGATCGCGCTCATGATCGACGAACTGCATTATTCCCGCCGGAAGGCCACGATCATAAATGGGATCGTCATCTTCATTTTCTCCCTGCCCTGCGCCCTCGGGTTCAACCTCCTGAGCGGCATCCATCCGCTCGGCGGCGAGTCCACGATCCTCGACCTGGAGGACTACATCGTGAGCGACATCCTGCTCCCGCTCGGATCGTTCTTCGTCGTCATCTTCTGCGGCGCATCCGCCGCCTGGGGGTGGAGAAACTTCTTCGCGGAGGCGAACACGGGCAAAGGGATGAAGCTTCCGCTCTGGTCGCGCTGGTATCTCTTCACGGTGATTCCGTTCCTGATTTTCTCGCTCATCGTCATCGGCACGATCGAACGCTGGTGGCCGGATTGATCTCAGCACGGACTCGGGATCGATTCACACCCCCTGCCCCGAAGCAACAAAAAGACCTCGCCCCGAAGTCGTTCAGGACTTCCGGCGAGGTCAAATGTTTTAGGAGAAGACCGGTCAGGCTTTCTTCTTCAGCAACGACGAACGTACAACGCCGTTCGGATCGCTCACGAGAAATACGGCGGTCCAAATCACGAGCGCGATCGTGATCACGGCAAGACCGAGCAGGGAATCGTTGAGGACGTCGGCGAACTCGGGTTCGAAGACCTTCGCGCCTTCCTCGGCGTACTCGAACACCAGGTCGACCAGCCACATGATGGCGGCGCCCCAGAAGAGCCAGCACAGCACGCTGATCTTCATGTCGCGCATCGTTTTGGAGGCGTACCAGACCGCGGTGCTGACCACGGCCGCGAGAGCAGTCAGGATCAGACACATAGTCAGGCCTCCGCTTCCGCGGTCTTGCCGCGCTTCACGATGAACGAGGAAACGATGAGCATGCCGATCCAAACGGCGACGATCAGGGCGGTCATGGCGCCGCCGACGGTCGCGATCTCGCGCAGGACTTCCACAGTGTTGCCGTCGCGGACTCCGGTCAGGAACGGGAACTGGAAGATGATCTCGCCGTGCCAGACGTGTTCGAACGCCAACAGGACGCATCCGCCGAAGAAAAGTTTTTCGAGCCAGCCGAGCTTCGTCGCCCAGCTGACGGTTCCGGGCTGTTCGACGGATTTGGCGGCGATGCCGCGGCGGACGATGCCGGTCGCGATCGCGGCTGCGAGGGGAGCACTGAAACAAGCCATTTCGACCTCCTAAGTAAAATGGTCGTGTTTCCCATTCCGGAAAACGGCGCCCCTTCGTGAGGCGCTGAAAATCAAAAGATTGTTGCGAATCCCGGATGGAGTGCTTCTGCATTCCCGACGGAGATCGTCCGTCCCGGTTGGATACTTCCAAATACTATATCACAAGACGCGGAAAAATCAAGCGAGGATTTTCCGCAATTCCTCGATCGCCTGCTGGATCAGATTGCCCAGCGTGTAATCCGACACGCCGACGATCAGGTTGTCGCAGTGCTTGAACGGCAGCAGGATCCGTTTCGCGTCGGACTGAGCCACGGCGTTCGCCATCGCGGGCGTGATCTCGCCGCCCAGCGAATCCGCCACCACGATCCCGAGCGGACCGATGATGACGTCGGCTTTCCGAGCGCAGACCAGCACGGCGTTCTCGCCGGTCGCGGCATTGTCCACGCCGCCTTTCAGCATCGCCGACGTGGCGATTGTGTTCGTGCCGACCGCTATGAGCTCGACGTCGGGAAACGCCTGTTTGATCTGGACTGCGAGCTGACGGCCCACGCCGCCGCCCTGCCCGTCTACGATAAGGATTTTCATAATGGTTCCCGGTATTGCTTCGTAAAAAAACGGATACAGTCATTCTTTGAACAGAATGTGTTCTATATAAAATAGTGGAAGTTTCCCTTTTTTCAAGTCGATTCACACACGCCTCAAAAAAATTTTGCGGAAGTTTTCCGTTTCCCGCTAAGAAAAGCGCATCTTCAAGCATCAAATTCATGAAAACCAGTTTTCAGAAACACTTTTCCGTTTGAAAGGCATCTTCCATGAACAAAACTTCTCTCTTCGCCGTCCTCTTCACCGCCGTCATGCTCTGCAGCATCCTCTCCATGCTCGCGAAACTGTCCGCCGCCGTCGAATCCGCCGCCGCGTCGTTCCCGTCCGTCCTGTAAAAACACCCTTTCAGCACACTTTTTCAACTTTTTTCGACGTTTTTTTTGATTTTTTTCAAAAACGCGCTAAGATAATACTATACTGCACCGTCTAATTTGCAGAACAAAACCGTTTTCAACCATATTTTCTTTCTTTGGAAGGACTCCGAAATGAATAAAGCCACGATTCTCGCTGCGGCCTCCGCGGCCGCACTTCTCACCACAGTTCCTGCCTTCGCGCAGGCCAATCAGCAGGGCGGCGGCTTCGTCACGCTCGACCTAAATTTGAATCAGGCAGGCGCGCCCGCCGAATCCCAGCTGGACGGCGACACCATGCGCCAGATCCTCGAACGCGACGAGGCACGCGTGAGAATGATCCAGGAACGCACGAAGGCAGGCCAGGTCAAGCCCGACACCCCGAAGGCCGACGAAATGAAGGACGACACGAAGACTGTCACGATCCCCGTCGCGCCCCCTGATTCCTCGCGTCCGCGCTCCTTCACCTCCGATCAGATGCGCCAGATCGTCGAACGCGACCGCGCACGCGCCAAGGCAATGGGCGAACGCATCCGCGCCGCCCAGGTCGAAGCCGAGGCGGAGAAATACATCAAGGAACACCCCGAAGAATTCACGCCCGGCAAGACGCCCGCCGGATGGACGGATAACTTCACCGCCGCCGTCGGCAAGGCCAAAGCGGAGAAGAAGCCGATCCTCGCGCTCTTCACCGGCTCCGACTGGTGCCCGCCGTGCCAGCAGCTCGAAAAGAACATCCTGCTCCAACCCGCGTTCAAGGACTTCGCGAAGAAGCACCTCGTGACCCTTTTCCTTGATTTCCCGCGCGACGCGAAGCTCGACGACGGCGTGAAGAAACAGAACGACGACCTCGCGAAGAAGTTCTCCGTCGAGGCGTACCCCACCATCCTCGTCCTCTCCGCCGACGGCGAGAAGGAACTTTGGAAGGAACTCGGCTACAACGCGCTCTTCTTCGAAAAACTCCAGGAAGCAGTGAAGGGACTCGACAAGGATTTCCCCGAGACCGCCAAGGCAGTGAAGGAGGAAATGGAAGCAGAAGCCAAGGCGAAAGCCGAGGAAAAGGCCGCGAAGGAAAAGGCCGAGCTGGAAGAGTTCGAAAGACAGCAGAAGGAGCGCGAAAAACAGCAGAAGGAACTCGAGGAATCCTGGGAAAAGTTTTCCTCCCCCGGCATCGTCGAACCCGCCACAGTGAATCAGAACCCGTGGGGGACCGGACGCATCAACCGCCGCGGAAACGGTAATCCCCTCGACAATCTCTCCGACGAGGAACGCGAAGCGCTCTTCCGCGGACTCGACGCGAACGGTCCGGTCAAGGGCCCGGACGTTCTCCCGAACGGCGGCCCCGCTCCGCTCCGCCGCTCCGTCAAACTCGACTGACCGATCCTTTCCCAAACATTTGCACTATGCGAACCGGGCCGACCTGCGTCCGGTTCGCTTTTTGTTTCATTAATTCGTTTTTCCAAACTTTTTTGCACTTTTTTTTATTTTGAGCTTGCATTTTTGGAAACAGGCTGTATAATATTTGGTGTCGCGCGAAACGGCGCATGCCGGCCGCGACGGAGTTGACATCGGCCGCTCTTGATTTCT
Source organism: Victivallales bacterium (assembly GCA_045114235.1). Lineage (GTDB taxonomy): Bacteria > Verrucomicrobiota > Lentisphaeria > Victivallales > UBA1829 > UBA1732. The sequence goes on along the minus strand of JBGUKB010000087.1, from coordinate 4,631 downwards.
ATCGGCGGCTTCCGAAGACAAGATACAGGCACCCGAACGCAAAGGAGGCTTGAAACACCATGAAGAAACTGTATTTCACCGCATTGACGGCGGCCGCGCTGGCGCTCGTCGCGGCATTGGATTACGCCGCGGACGAAACGGTCACGGAACAGGAAAAGAAAACCACCACCACGACCACCACGACAGTCATCACGGAAACGGTCAGGACAAAGGCGAAGGAAAAGCCCGCGTGGAAGCCGTTCAAGGTCTGCGTGCTGGATTTCACCTCGATCGACATCTCCGGCCAGATCCGGTTCCTCGACACGAAGAACGATCCAATCGTGATCCCGCCGCAGAACACGCTGAACGACGCCGACCACCGGACCATCAACTCCATCATGCAGGGCTATGTCCGCATGATCGACGCCTGGGACAACAGCTGGACGAACTCCGCGAACCGCGAGGCGCAGGTGGACGACAACGTCTTCACGCGCAAGAAGGCGATCGACCTGTACAACACGATCGTGAAGGGCGAGCCACGTCCGATGGTGATCGGTGCGGAGTACCTGAGCGCATACCTTGGCAAACACAACGACGTCTTCGGCTGCATGGAGGTCTCGCAGGTCGCCGCCGCCATGGAGAAACTCCAGAAGGAGCCCGATTTCCCGCGCGACTTCATGCTCCGCATCGCGAAGGAGACCGGCGCCACGCACCTGATCTACGGCACCGTCTCGGACATCCACAGCAAGACCCGTTCGTTCTCCGGCTACGGCATCAACACGAACACCACCACCTATGAACTGGACGTGACGATCAAGATGATCGACCTCGCGGCGCAGCATTCCGTCTACAGCAACGTCTACACGGGCAGCTACCGCGAACAGCGTCCGGTCAGCACGGAAGCGTTCGACAACAACATCTTCCTGTCGCTCATGAAGTCCGCTCTGGAACAGGCCGCCGAAGACCTCTACAGCGTCTGCCAGGAAGGCCGCAAGAACAAGATAACCGTCACGCCCATGCCGTACATGGTCACGGTCACGCCGGCCGGCGGCGAAGGCTTCAAGGCGTCCGATGCCGTTGTCTATGCTGACGGCGTCATCGTCGGCGCGGGCGGCGAGGCGTTCCCCCTGCCCGAAGGCGCGCACAAGATCGAGATCAAGGCGGACGGCTACCAGACGAAGACCCTCACGCTGGACGTGAAGTCCGACCAGAAGATCACCACCACTTTGGAAAAGTAACCGGAAAGGATGACTGCAATGAACATGAAAAAACTCCTCACAGTATTTGCGTGCGTCGTCCTGTCCGTCGGCGCATTCGCCGCCGATAAGCTCGCCGTCGCCGAACCCGTCGGAAAGGGCGGCGTGCCCGCGTCCGACATCGAAGCGTTCTGGGGCATCCTTGAGAGCTCGATCCAGTCCGACGAATACACGCTGGTCTCCCGCGGCGCGCTGAAACAGATGCTCACGGAAATCGGCCTCACGACCAGTTCCGACCTCGTGAGCCTGAACTCCACGCAGAAGGCCAGGCTCGGCGAAGTCGAGGGGGTGAAATACATCCTCGTCTCCGAGATCAGCAAGTTCGGCTCCCGCCTGAACTGCACCATGCGCATCCTGGACGCCACCACGGGCGAGATCGACCAGGCGCGCACCGCGAATCTGCGCGTGAAGGACCTCGACGAACTCGCCGACCAAATCGAAGCCGCTCTGCAGAAGATGCTCGCCGACGACAAATCGCTCCACCGTTCCGCGATCCTCGCCCCGGTCATCAAGGTCTCCGCGCCGTCCTACCTCGCCGACGGCTTCAACGTCCGCCTCGAGAACGAGATGCTCGACAAGGGACTGCGTCTCCAGAACCTCCAGTCCGTCGCGAAGATACTGAAGAAAAACGACATGGACAACCTGAACGAGCTGGAGCCGAAACTGTACGTCAAGGCCGGAAAGCTCCTCGAGGTCGAAATGCTCCTCCAGGCCACGATCACGCGGTTCGAGATCGACAAGATCGCCTACAACGTCGCCGAGACCGGCAACAGCGGATTCCGCTACATCGGCAACCTCGAAGGAAGCGTCCGCATCATCTCCGCGCAGACCGGCGAAACGCTCGGCAGCGTCCCGTTCGACGAACGCGTCGACTTCCGCACGATCCCCATCTCGACCAGACGCGACTGGACCATCGACGACTACGGCAAGCACCTCATCCGGACCGTCATCCCGCAGAAGGTCATCCCCGGCATCATGAAATCCCCGGCGTTCAAGGATATGAACCCGCCGAAGACCGAAACGGAGGCCGAGGAAAAGAAAGCCCCCGCTGAAGCAAAGGAAGTCCCCGCGGAGGAAAAGAAAGCCCCCGCGGAGAAGCCCGCCGAAGCAGGAAAGCCTCTCGTGAAGGAGAAGAAGGCTCCCTCTGACAGGCCGGATGCCGGAAGGCCCCCGAGACCGTCCGGGTTCCCCGGCGCTCCCCGCGACCCCAACCCCGCGATCGAACTCGAAAGCGTCATCGAATAAATAACGTGACACCATGACGATCCGCCGTTTCCTCTCCATACTTGCGTGTCAGGCTTTGCCCGCTGTTGCGGCCGGCTGCATCCTCGCCGGCTGCTCCAGCGTCGTGAACTCGCACAAGCAGAAAGAGGACATGATGGATTACTACCTGAAGGGCGAGAACGAGGACGCGCTGGACGAGATCGAGTACAAGCTCCGCGAGCCCGCCTGGTACAACACCTCGGTCGTGAACACCGGCGACGAGCTCATGTGGCGGCTTGAGGCGGGAAGCATGAACTTCCACATCGGGAACTTCCAGGAGAGCATCGACCAGCTCAGGATCGCCGAGGAGCTGATCGAAGCATACGACGAACGCGCCGACGTCAGCGCGCGCGACATCGGAGCGGAGGCCGGGGCCGCCCTAACCAACCTCAACGCCCTGCCCTACCGCGGCTGGTGCCGCGACCGCATCGCGCTCGCCGTCTACAAGGCGCTCGCCTACCTCGGGACCGGCAACGAAGAAGCGTTCCACGCGCAGATACGCCGTCTGCGCAACGAACAGAAAAAGGTCCAGGACGACTACAGCAAGTTCTTCGAGCAGGAGAAGGCTGAACTCGAAGCGGAAAAGGCTCAGAACCCCGATGCGGCGAAGCAAATCGGGACGGAAGGCACGATCGCCATGCTTTCCGGCAATTCGGACAATGCCGCGTTCAAAAACACTCTGGCGAAGGTCAAAAAGGTCGCGAACAAAGGATACGGCAACTTCCTCAACCCCGCCGCGATCTTCCTCTCCGGGCTCGGCTCGATCCGCGACGGCGAATACGACAACGCCCGCATCGACTTCCAGCATCTCGTCGAAGCCATGCCGAACAATCCTCTGTTCCGCCAGTATTACGTCACGGTCCTGCAGAAGGCCGGACGCGAGATCCCCGAAAACCTCTCCGACGTCCGGCCGTTCGATTTCCCGCTGGACGAGAACTGCGTGTACGTGGTCTTCGCGAACGGACGGAGCGCGGCGCTGGAGCAGAGCTCTCTTTATTTCCCGGTCATGACCGCGTGGCCCTCGTGCACGTTCTACGACGCGCCGTTCAAGAACCTCGAAGCCGAGGCGGGCGGCAAACAATACGGCACCCTGATCCTCGCCGACATGGACGGCATCCTCGCGCAGGAATTCGACGAGCGCCTCCCCGGCATCATCACGCGCATCGTTTTGAGCACGCTCATCAAGGAGGCCGCCTACTACGCCGGGATCGCGGTCATCGCCGCGCAGAAGGACATGGACCCCGCTGTCCAGGCCGCCGCCCTCGCGACCGTCGCAGTAGGCGGCGCCGCCTACCGCGCCGCCATGAACACCGCCGACACGCGGACCTGGGAAATCCTCCCGAAGGAATTCCAGCTCACGCAGTTCCCGGTCCCCGCTGACAGGCAGGTCAAGCTCAAACTGAACGGCGGGGCATCGTTTTCCCAGTCGTTCCGGCTCCCGGACGACTGCAAGTCCGCCATCATCTTCGTCGACGCACCCAGCGCGCAGAACGTGGCGTTCCACGTCCTGCCGATCAAATCAAAATAAGGAGAACAGCCATGAAGAAAATATGCCTGATCGGATGGTTCGCCGCGGCCGCGATGCTGGCCGCGTGCCAGAACTCCGTGAACACGATCGAAAACGCGGACAAGACCATGACGCCGAACTATGTCAACGACTCCCGGTTCGTGACCGACGGATTCCTGAAACGCCGCCTCGCGCTCCAGAGCCTCACGCTGGGGCAGACCGCCGACGGCTACAAGCGCGCTCAGGTCGAAGTCACGAATGTCCGCACCGGCGCCGCCGCGCAGTTCTGGAGCACCATCACGCGTGAAAACCCGTACCATATCCGCTACCGCTTCACGTGGTTCACCGAAGACGGCATGGCCGTGAACCATACCGTCCTCGCCGACTGGCAGGACGCCGTCATCATCCCCGGCGAAACGCTCTTCCTCCAGTCCGTCGCCCCGAACAGGAATTGCAGCGATTTCAAAATCAGCCTCAAAGAGGCAGACTAATCATAAAGGATACCGCACATGAACGCACGTTTTCTGATCCTCGGTCTTTCCGCCGCCGGAGCCCTCGCGCTCGCCGCGTGTGAAAGCAATAACACCGTCATCTACGACCCCGCCACCACCAAGACCGGGCTCCGC
>JBGUKB010000086.1:0-3882 GCA_045114235.1 Victivallales bacterium | reverse complement strand
ACTGCATGTGCACTATCGCGATTTTCGAACTAGGGCGGCATTTTGAGCTTAATCGGGTCATGCAAAGTGACACAAAACTGCTATATGGCCCATAGAAATTTGAGCAAAATGGCGATTTCGGGCCCCAAAACCGGATCCGAAAATGGTATGATTTATGACCCCGATAGCAGTTTTGAGCTCGAATTTGTGGGGGGAAATCAAAAAAAAGCCCGATGGAATTCATCGGGCCTGACATAGCAAATGGTGGCAAGGACCAGGATCGAACTGGTGACACACGGATTTTCAATCCGTTGCTCTACCAACTGAGCTACCCCGCCACAGAATGAAATTTAATATACACCTCATCCGCGGTTTTTCAAGCCGAATCCCGAAAAAAACGCGAAAAAAGCAGGAAAAGAGACGATCGCAAAAGAAAACGCAACGATCAAAGGGGGCGAGTTGCGTTTCGTCTTACACAAAGAATCGGGGGCATTTCGTCCTGCAAACGCGTCCGGTCAGAAGCTCCATCCGTTGACAACAAGCATCATCATTTTGAGGGAGAACGCTTCTGTTCAGGGATAGACTCAAAGCCTGGATTCGGGGGGATCACTTCTCGAATTCGACCTTGAAGCAGAGGGCGATCTTCAGGTTCGGGTCTCTCTCGGGGGCGTCGATCGTGAGCGTAGATCCGTCGTTCGTCCACTTCACGTCCTTGTCGGATCCGAGGAGCGAGACCTTTTTGACCTTGGCGTCCAGGTCCGGGACGTTGAGCTTCGTGCCGGGCCGCGGGACGACGAGCGTGAAGACGTAGAGGTTGCCGTCCTTCGTGGTGTAGCGGAGGTCTTCGGCGGTGGCGCGTCTGCCGCGTCCTTCGTTGAACCCCTGCGCGTTGAGGCGTTCGCCGGGTCCCTCGGCCTGCGGGCCGGAGCCGAATTTCTTCCAGGCGCGCGTGCCGTAAATGCCTTCGCCGTTGATCTTCATCCAGTCGCCGATCCCGGCGCAAGTCACGCGTTCCTTCTCGTCGACCGTGCCGTCCGCGCGGATGGGCACGCTGAGGAGCAGGTTTCCGCCCTTGCTGACGATGTCGACGAGCATCTGGATGACGGTGGCGGCGGACTTGTAGTCGCCGCGGTCGTAGATGCCGCGGTCATAGTGCCAGGAGCCGATGCAGGTGTCGGTCTGCCAGTACGGGGTGACCATCTGGCCGGGCACGCCGCGTTCGACGTCCCAGACCATCGCCTTGCGCTGTTCCTCGTTCAGCACCTTGCCGCATGCCACGACTTCCTGCTTGCCGCGGTTCTTTTTGAACATGGTGTTGTAATAGTAGGCGGTGAGCTCGACGCCGTCGTTGAACGTGGGATAGAACGGCATCACGGTGTCGTCGTAGTAGAGGATTTCCGGTTCGTACTCGTCGATGAGCTGTTTGTGGCGCTTCATGAACTTGTCGCGGTATTCCTGCGAGGGCGGCACGACGCGTTTCGGGTCCCAGTCCCAGTGGCGGTTGTCCGGGGACGCCTCGTGGTTCTGCGCGTAGAGTTCCTGCGGATCGAGCCCCATTTCGCCCCACCAGGTGCCCGCGCCGTCCTCCTTCTTCAGCAGGCCGTCGTAGTTGCGCGATGGCTCGTACCAGCACCACGCGTGCGAGGCGTGGACGCTCGCGCCCCAGTGCATGCCCGCGCCCTGCACGGCCTTCTTCCATTCCTTCGCGATGTCGCGCTTCGGGCCGAGGCGGACGGAGTTCCATTCCTGGTACTTGCTGTCCCACATGTCGAAGTTGTCGTGGTGGTTCGCGAGCGATACGACGTATTTCGCGCCCATGCTTTTGAAGAGCTTCGCGAGGTCCTCCGGGTCCCATTTCTCTGCCTTCCACATGTGGATGATGTCCTTGAACCCGATTTCCTTCTGGTCGCCGTACTTCTCAAGATGGCGCCGGAACTGCCATTCGTTCGGGATGTACATGTTCCGGGCATACCAGTCGCCGGATTCGGGTTCGCATTGCGGGCCCCAGTGCGCGAAGATGCCGAACTTGGCGTCCTTGTACCATTCCGGCGTCCGATAGTTCGCTTCGAGCGACTCGAGCGTGTTCCCGAACGGCGGTTCGACCGGTTCTTCCGTCGCGCAGGACGGAGTGGCGGATACCGCGGCGGCGGCGAAGAGGATCGCGGCAGGTCTGAGGGTGCGTTTCATGCGTGGGATTCCTTTCGGTGAGAGATTGTTTCGGTCGTTCAGAAGCTAAACTTTCGATAATATAAGCGTTCAGACAAGGTTTTCAAGAGGCATAACGGATATTAACGTAAACTTAACGCAAAAAAGAAACGTCCCGGTCATGCCTGGCGGAAACGAAAACGCGTTTTTTTGTCGAAAAAAGCGTGCCGCAGAAGAGAAAACGGTTGAAAAATCGGATCGGCACATTATAGTATAGTTTAGAAATGAAGCAAACTTTCATTCATCTTTTTTTCACATCAACAGAGGATTTTTAACATGTTGAAAAAAGTCATTCTCTCCGCCTGCTGCGTTCTCGCGCTGGCCGCCGCACGGGAAGTCTCCGCGCAGCAGCCGTCGATGAACGCGGTCGCCGTCCCCTACGTGATGTTCGACAGCGCGCCCGGCGCGTTCCAGCTCGCGAAGGACGGCGCTTCCGCAAAGATCCTGGTCGACGCCAACGACTGGGCGGGCGTGATCCGCGCCGCAAAAGACCTCGGCGACGACGTCGGCAAAGTGACCGGCAAGCCGTCGGAAGTCGTCACGGCCGACAAGATCGAAGCCGGTTCCGTCGTGGTCGGCACGATCGGCAAGAGCAAGCTCATCGACGGCCTCATTGCCGACAAGAAGATCGACGTCTCGAAGATCAAAGGCCAGTGGGAATCGTTCCTGATCCAGACCGTCGACGGCAGCCTGGTCGTCGCGGGCAGCGACAAGCGCGGCACCATCTTCGGCATCTACGACATCTCCGAGAAGATCGGCGTCTCCCCGTGGTACTGGTGGGCCGACGTCCCGGCGAAGAAACACGACTCCCTCTTCATCGTCCCCGGCGCGTTCCTGCAGGGGCCGCCGAAGGTGAAATACCGCGGCATCTTCATCAACGACGAGGAACCGGCGTTCGGTCCGTGGTCGCGCGCCCAGTTCGGCGGCATCAACTCCAAGATGTACGTCCACATGTTCGAACTCATCCTGCGCCTCAAAGGCAACTACCTGTGGCCCGCGATGTGGGGCAAGGCGTTCAACGAGGACGACCCGGAGAACCCGCGTCTGGCCGATGAATACGGCATCGTGATGGGCACCAGCCACCACGAGCCCATGATGCGCAACCAGGAGGAATGGACGAAGCGCAACCGCGGCAACCGCCTCGGCGCATGGAACTACAACACGAACAAGGATAACCTCTATTCCTTCTGGAAAGAGGGCATCACGCGCAACGCCAAGTACGACAACCTCGTGACCATCGGCATGCGCGGCGACGGCGACGAGCCCATGGGCGGTCGCGGCTCCAAGATGGAGGACAACATCAAGATCCTGACCGACGTCATCAAGGACCAGCGCTCGCTGATCGAAGAGGCGTACGGCAAGCCCGCTTCCGAAGTCCCGCAGATGTGGGCCATCTACAAGGAAGTCCAGGACTACTACGACAGCGGCATGCGCGTGCCCGACGACGTCATCATCCTCTGGTGCGACGACAACTGGGGCAACGTGCGCCGTCTGCCCACCCCGGAAGAGCGCAAGCGTTCCGGCGGCGCGGGCATGTACTACCACGTCGACTACGTCGGCGGCCCCCACAGCTACCGCTGGCTGAACGTCAGCCCCGTCCCGAAACTCTGGGAACAGCTGAACCTGACCTACCGCTGGGGCGCGGACAAACTCTGGATCCTGAACACCGGCGACCTGAAGCCGATGGAGATCCCGATC
>JBGUKB010000085.1:0-11430 GCA_045114235.1 Victivallales bacterium | reverse complement strand
GCAAGCAAGCAAGCAAGCAAGCAAGCAAGCAAGCAAGCAAGCAAGCAAGCAAGCAAGCAAGCAAGCAAGCAAGCACAATACAGGCCGTCCTCGGCTTACGCTCGGACGGCCTATTGCTTCGCATATCTGAAAGGAAGCAAGCATCTTCTTGTAAAGCCCTCGTCTTACTCACATATTTACAAATCCCGGAATGGAGTTTTGCGACTTCGTTCCGGGACTTTTGTTTTTAAACGTCAAAGGGCACTTTGGAAACAGTCTTTTACCTCATCACCTTTGTATTATAACTCTTAATATCTCATGGTTTTTTCATCTTACCTCTTCATCTTCTTCTTCCTTCCGCTGGCGCTGCTTGGGTACTATGCCGCGCCAAAGAAACTGCGTCACCTCGCACTGACGATTTTCAGCTACATCTTCTACGGGTGGGCGAATCCCTGGTTCTGCCTGCTGATGCTGTTCAATACGAGCGTGGACTACACGAACGGCCGTCTGATGGGCGCGTACCCGGCGAGGAAGAAGCTGTTCGTGACGATCTCCATCGTCTGCGATCTGGCGATCCTCGGATTCTTCAAGTACTTCAATTTCGGACTTGACAACTACAACGCGACGATGGCGGCGCTGGGGATCCCGGAGGCGCAGTATCTCGGCTTCTTCCGCGTGGTCCTGCCGCTCGGCATCAGCTTCTACACGTTCCAGAGCATGAGCTATGTGATCGACGTATACCGCGGCGATGCGAAGGTCGTCACGAACTTCATCGACTACGCGTGCTACGTTTCGATGTTCCCGCAACTCGTCGCCGGCCCGATCATCCGGTTCCAGGACGTGGCGGACCAGCTCCGCGAACGTACGCTCACCTGGGAGAAATTCGCACGAGGCACATCGTTCTTCATGCTCGGCATGGCGAAGAAGGTCCTTCTGGCGAATCCCTGCGGCAAGATCGCGGACACCACGTTCAACACGGGCGACCTGAGCTGTTTCGACGCCTGGTACGGCGCGGTCGCGTATGCATTCCAGATCTATTTCGACTTCAGCGGCTACTCGGACATGGCGATCGGCCTCGGCCTGATGCTCGGATTCGTGTTCGCGAAGAACTTCGATTCGCCGTATCGCTCGAAGTCCATCACGGAATTCTGGCGGCGGTGGCACCTGTCGCTCTCCACCTGGCTCCGCGACTACCTGTACATCCCGCTCGGCGGCAACCGCAAAGGCAGTGTCCGCACGTACATCAACCTGGCGCTGGTGATGCTCCTCGGCGGCCTGTGGCACGGCGCGAGCTGGAACTTCCTGATCTGGGGCGGCATCCACGGCGGCTACCTCGCATTCGAGCGTGCGCAGGGCAAGGAAAGCATCTATCATAAGCTCCCGGCGCTGCTGCAAATCGTCATCACGTTCTTCATCGTGTTGATCGCATGGGTTTTCTTCCGAGCCGACACGCTCCCGGACGCGGCCCAATACCTCAAATGCATGTTCGGCGGCGCCACGCCGGGGCAAGGCGAAGCGGTGCGCGGGTTGATCTACAATCCGTACTACGTCGTAAACTTCCTCCTCGCGGGCATCACGATCTGGGCGCTGCCGCAGACCTGGGACTTCACACGACGGCTCACCTGGCCGAAGATCGCATGGTGCATCCTGCTGTTCTTCATCTCGCTCATCGCGCTCACCACGCAGAGCTACAACCCGTTCATCTACTTCATCTTCTAAGGAGGCGCGATCATGTCTGAAGTGAAAAAAGTCAAGCTCTCCCGCGAAGAGATCGCAAAACGCGAAATCGGCGTAACGGAAGTTTCGAAGGCGCAGAAACTCTTTCTTTCCATTTTCTTCCTTTTCGTCATCGGCGTTTATCCGTGCATCCAATTCGTCTATTCTTCGCCGCTGAAGGAGATTCGTCCCGCCCCGACCGCGCAGAAGGCGTTCAAGCAGTACGAAACGGCCATCGAGGACACTTCGCTCCTACGTGCGGTCCTGCTCACGCCCGCTCAGGAATTCCTGACGAAATGTTTCCGCACGGGCAATGAAAAGGTCATCGTCGGCAGGGATGGCTGGCTGTTCTATTCCGGCGACTACGACTACCTTGTGAATCCCGGCTTCATGCAGGCCGGGCGCATGCACAAACGCGACCTCGCGGGAGCACACCCGGACGCCGTCACAGCCATCAAGAAATTTGCGGACGATCTCAAAGCACGGGACATCCGCCTGATCCTGATTCCTGCTCCCGGCAAGCCACTGATCTACGGCGACAAGCTCGGCGCGGGCGAAGACCGCAAGGGCAACAAATCGTTCGACGAATTCAAAAAACAGGTCGAAGCGCTGGGCGTGACCGTATTGGACTTCACGGACGATTTCATCGCCATGAGAAAGGACGGCGTGGAATCCTACCTCAAGACCGATACGCACTGGACGCCTGCGGCGATGCAGCTGGCCGCGAAGAAGACGGCAGAGGTTATCGGCGATGCAGAACCTGACTCCGAAGCAGGAGCCAAGGCCTCGATCACCGCCCGCGGCGACATTGCGAACATGCTGAAGCTGCCGGACGTGGACGACATCTTCCCGAAACAGACGGTCGAGGTCGTGCAGTACGACGTGGTGCAGGACCGCAATTCGGACGTGCTGCTTCTCGGCGACAGCTTCACCAATATTTTCTCGCTCGACGCGATGGGCTGGGGCACGCGTGCCGGATTCGCCGAAACGCTCGCCCATGAGCTCGGCCGCTCCATCGACGTGATCGCCCGCAACGACGCCGGAGCCCACGCCACGCGCGATGTGCTGTCCGCCGAATTTCTGCGCGGACGCGACCGCCTCGAAGGCAAGAAGGTCGTCGTGTGGGAGTTCGCCATCCGCGAGCTCGCTGTCGGCGACTGGACGGATTCCCCGCTCGAACTGAAGGAGCGCGGGGAAAGCGATTTCCTGACCATCGAGGATCCGAAGACGGTCACGGCTACGGTTCTGGCCGTAACGTCCGTTCCAAGGCCGCATTCCGCACCGTACAAAGACCATGTGATGAGCCTGCATCTGGGCGACATCGACGGCTCCAACGAGGCGCTGGTCTACATCGCCAGCATGCGCGACAACATCTGGACAGACGCCGCCCGCCTGCGCATCGGTGACACCGTTCAAATCGAGCTCAAGCCGTGGTCGGACTTCGAGGACGAATACGGTAGCTGGAACCGCAGCGAATTCGACGACGATCTGCTTCTGCAGGAGCCCTGCTGGGGCGAGATCGTGCAGAAATGAAATGAACTCAAAATAAGCTTAAAAAGCTTCACAGAAAGGTTTCCGATATGAAAAAGATGCTTGCTTCCCTGTTGATGGTTCTCGGCATGAGCGCCGCCGTGTGCGCCGCCGAGGTCTCCGAGATTGCTTCAAAGGCGCTTGAAAAAGTCCAGTCCGGCACGATCACCATGAAGGGCGAGGACGGCTGGTTGTATTCGCGCAACGAACTCTCCCACCTCGCGGAGGGTCCGCTCGCGGACGGCAAGATCGTGGAACATTCCAAGGCCACGAAAAAGGACAATGCCGACCCGATTCCGGGAATCACAGATTTCAACGACCAGCTGAAGGAGATCGGCGTGAAGCTGATCGTGGTTCCTGTGCCCCCGAAAGCCGATGCAGCACCGTTCGGCGAGCTCAAGAAGGGCGACGCCATGGTTTACCTGAAGCCGTTCTACGAGGAACTCCGCGCGAAGGGCGTCGAGGTGCTGGACCTCTCCGGCGTGTTCGAAAAGTCCGAGAAGCCGGTCTATTGCAAGCAGGACGCCCACTGGAATCCCGAGGGCATCAAGCTCGCGGTCGACGAACTCGTCAAGCTCATGAAGTTGGACAAAGGCGACAAGAAATTTGAGGCCGAGGATAAGAAAATCTCCATCATCGGCGACCTCATGCTCTCCCTCGACAAGGAAGCAAAGCCGAGCGAAGAGATCACGCTGCACACGGTCAAGGGCGACGTCTTCGCGGACGCTTCGCCTGTTCTGCTCCTCGGTGACAGCCACACGCTCATCTTCTCCTCAGGCGGCGACATGCTCGCGGAAAAATCCGGCCTCGGTGAAAACCTCGCCGCCGCGCTCGCCATGCCGGTCGAACGCATCGCGGTCAAAGGCTCTGCCGCGGCCGCCGTCCGCACGAACCTCTACCGCAAGGCCGCAAAGGACGCCGACTGGATCAAGGGCAAAAAGTTCGTCATCTGGTGCTTCTCCGCCCGCGAGTTCACGGAATCCACTTCCGGCTGGCCGAAGGTCCCCGTGCTGAAGAAATGAGAAAGGCTATCTTCCTTGGGCACATTCCTCGACACCGCCTCAAAACATATCTTCGAGAAGTTCGCTAAGGGGATGATAGCCAGCCTATATACGACTGAAACGCTAGGGACGTTGTATTTGGCCTTAAATTATACTGCCGGTATAAAATGACTGATAGGATCTAAAAAAGAGACCTTATTGGCTCACTTCTTTCAAACAGCGGTTTTCATGGTTCAGAAAAGATAGCCGGAGGGAAGGCTTAAACTCCTTCGACCTCCGGGATGCGGGGCTCACTGACACGAGTGCATCGGGTTCGTGTCAGGCTCTCTTCATTCCGGGTGCGACTTTCTACTTGGCGGGATCGACATCTTCAGAACGTGGGGATGAGCGTATTCATGCTGCGAAGAGTTCAGCCTTGCGACCATCCAGACCGAAGGCACGGTTCAGGGCAAGGTAGCTGTGATCCACACGCTGCGGCGAATATTTCTTGACGATCTCCGTGATTGAGTTCAAAAGGCTCCATCGTGTCGGTTCCGCGAACGCTTCGTGCGATGGTGACTTGAACTCATGGAACACGGGCAGGATGTCGCAGGAGTTGATGACGCCCAGCTCGGCGGCACGCACGATGCAGCTCCGGGCTTCATCGTCGTCTTTCAGGTAGGCGTCCTTCAGTCCCTCGCTGACTGTTTCGACCGTCAGGAAGTCGTCCTCCAGCGAAGTCACGGCCCGGTCGATGAGTTCAGCAAGGACGATTCCGCTGGTATGACGGCGTTTCACGACTGTGGTCCCACCGAACGCCATATTCGTGCAGACGCAGACGACAATCCCGGCAGACAGCCCGACCGCGAAACTTTTGTCGTGGGAGTTGCGGATGCCGATGCAGCGGTGCCATTCAGGCGAAGACGAGCTGGAAATCTCCATCACGCCGAACATCTTCTGTCCGTCACGAGCAAGGCCGAACTTTTCGCCTTCGATCTCCCAGTTGTGCGCCTTAACGACCTCCGTCACAGCCTCGATCACGTCGATGTGCGGAACCGGACACCAGGTCTGTGTTGAGCTCGGTGTATCGGTCCTTGCGACCTCATCCCTGCTCACGAACTTGCCTTCTTGCATAATCAGGCCCATGGCTCACCCCGCTTTCCGGTGAACGGCCTTACAGCGGCTGCCGTAGGCGCATTCAGCACAGTTCATGCAGGATTCGACCGGGAGGAAGACGCCGGTGTTGACGGCTTTCTCAATCTGACCGGAGAGAAAGACAAAGCGCTCGAAGTCGTCGTGCGACCTGAGCGTGTAGAACTGGTGGTGTGCGGGTGCTTTCGCCTTGGTGAACACGTCGAACCTGAACAGCGGGTTCGTTCCGTGGAGCCTCTGGTAGGCGTAAGTGAACGTAGTCGCTTGGAGATCGAGGTCGGCTTTGCCGTTCGGCCACTTGCCGGTACTCGTCTTCCAGTCCACGATAGTTTCGTCCCCGCCATCCACGACCACGAGGTCGAATTCACCGATGAACGGCTTGCTGAGGCCAGGCACGTCGAGGCTGAACGATTCGGTAACCGATTTCACGGTGTAATCGTCCGGCCATTCGACCAAGGCCACGTCGAGCATATCACAGCCTCTCTGATTCCAGAACCAATAGTCCTCATCGGGCTTGTACGACAGATTCTCGCTGACCTCGGTTTCGCCCCGGAAGTAGACCGCGAAATCATCCTTCGCGTCCTCGACGGTGTAGTCCACACCCTTCATGGCACGTTCACTGAGAACAGCATGAAAAGCACGGCCAAACGGCAGGCTGACGCTGGTGCGCTCGACCTCGGCGTGCTCAATGTACCGGAAGTAGTATTTCATCGGGCACGAGAGGTACGTATTGAAGGCCGAGTACGACCAATGCGGCGTCTCCCGGACAGTTTCAATCTCGCGTTCCATGGTCACGCCGCCTTCCCGTTGAGCGTGTCGATGGCGCGGCTGCACTGCGTCCGGCTGAGATCTTCGAGAGCACCCACGTTGAACTTGGCTTTCAGCTGTTCGACGGAATAGCCGTTCTGCCGGGCGAGATCGAGCAGAAACTTAATCTGTTTCGGGGACGCAGGAACGTCGGTCGCGGGCTTCTTGCCGTAGGTGGACTTGTTCGTCTGCTGGGCAGGATGGAGGGGAGGCTGTTGCACATCGGCCATCTGCTCTGCGTTGACGGATTCGCCGTGCAGCTCGGCTTCCACGCTGTCGCGCACAAGAGCGAACGTTTCATGGATACGAGCGTCGAGCTCATCGTGCGAAAGGCCGTCCGGGAGTTCGACCTCGACGGACGCGTGATAAGACTGGCTGCTGTACTCGGTGTCAGCGGGGACCTTCTTCGAGTAGGAGGCGTTGAGTTTGAGCATGGTGATTTCCTTTCAAAAGTTTACCCCCGGTAACAACGAGCTGCCGAGGGCGTGATATTGAGGGTGATGTGAGGTTGATTCAGAAGCCGCTGGCGGTCCTGATGCGTTCGATGGTGCGCTTGGTCTGGAGGTAGTCGCGCTCCTTCTGCCGCTGAGCGATGGCGACCTCGCGGGTCTTGCGGTTCAGGGCAGCGGCTTCATCGAACAGGTCTTTGAGCTTGGCCTTGAACGCGTCCACGCTGTTGGTCAGCTCGTCCATCGGGCTCAGCTTGGCTTCGGGTTTGGGATTCGGGATGTAGGTCCGCACGGGAGCAGAAACGGTGTGGGTGATGGTGGGGTTTTCGCTCATAGTGGGGTTCTCCTTGTTTGAGGTGGTATTGGTGGTGGTTTGGTTTTCTTTGGTTTCGGGCGAAGCCTGAGGGGCGGTCTGCTCAGTTTGAACGGCATCGGCCTCGGGCTTCTGGTCGGTAGCAGTCTGGGCTTTCGACGCAGGGCACAGGGGCATGACGATGTACTTACCGTTGCCGCCAGTACCGATGACCGGGCAGAACGCATCATTGAGCTCGATTCGGGTGTGGCCTGCGTTCAGCAGGTGAATGAGGTAGTCCTTCCTGACACTGAAGCCCAGATTGCCCCAGTTCGGATCGAACTCGGCAGTGATACTGACCAACATGCCGTTTGAGCTTGCCAAGTTCAAATGGTCGGGAGCGCCGGGGAGACGGCTGAGCTTGACAGCGTTGAGGTGCCTCGGATCATCCGGGACAGCTTTCAAATAGCGTTTCAGCCGTTCGGAGTTCTCCTCGGTGAAGCTCACATGATGCGTCGCAGTCGTTCGCTCCGGCACGATTCGTTTCCAATTCGGGTAGTTTCCGCTGTGGGCCTTTGCCCGCCAGGTCCAGTTTCCGAGCGTGAGCTCGAAATGCGTCTCGTTGTCCGCCTGCCAGGTCGAGAGCTTGCCGGATTGACCGTAGGTTTTGGTCGCCAGCAGTGCGAGCGGGAACGGAATCGTGACGTCGCCGCTCATTTCGAGGTGGACCGGAATATTCGACAGCTCCTTGCCATTGGTGGCAGTGAATCCGTCGCTACTGAGGTTAATCCCGCTCAGGACGGAGCACGGCGCTTCCTTGCTTGCGATGGGGGCGAGCTGTTCCAGCACCGTGAGTGTATCGGGAGGCAGTTCCGTGACGTTGATGTCCTGATCCGGGTGTTTCTTCGGTAAGGGGAAGCGTCCGTTCACGGGGGTGAGCTTGATGTCGCCGATGAAGACCTCGCCGTTGTCGACTTCGAGGTTCAGCGTCTTGGTCTTGTTGTTGCGCACGGTCTGCCGGAAGTCTTCGAACGAGACCAGCACGGCGGGGAAGTCATCCTCCAGCTCAGTGGTCATCTGGAATTCGATTTCTTCGACAACGTTCCGGGTGCGGAAGTAGAGCGTGTTCGCCCTACCCTCGATTTGAACAGCCTGATACGTCTTGATGATGGACGTCCTGGTGACGAGTTTCCCGAGTGCAGCGAGGGCCCCGGTCAGTTCGGTTTTGTTGATGGTGATTTGCATGTGGTGTTATCCTTTTGGGGTTGAGGTTGGTGATTTGCGAATTAGTATCCTCCAAATCCAGTAATAAACGAGGAGGAACACGGCCAGTACCGCACAGCGGATCGGCCAGGTCAGCACGGACAGGGTATCGACAAAGACTTCAGGCTTCTCTTTTGCCACGGTCTTGATGCCGTCCTCCACGCCGTCGCTGATTTTGTACGAGGCGATGATGGTTCCTGCGGCAGCTCCACCAGCAGCCACGGTTTTCCACGGCACGACGATCTCCTTTTTGCGGGGCGTAGAGGTGTGGCGATGGGACTGGGGGTATCTGTGGGCGGCAGAGGCCGAGACCGCGCTCAGAACAGCTAGAAAGAGGATTAGCAACGATTTCATCGGGACGCCCCTTTCCGGCAAGCCTCCTGACAGTCGCTGATGACCTGTTTCAGCAAGGCGGTCAGCTCGGCAGGCAGGTGTTTGCGGGCTTCATAGAGGTCGTAGCTGCTCCAAGCCGTCCCGCCTGCCGCGAGCACAACGGCTACAGCGTCCCCGAAGGGAAATGGTCCGTCAACTGCGGCACAGGCGGCTCCACATCCGAACGTCGTCGAGAGTCGGGCGACAACGCTTCCCAAGGTCGAGGTCAACGCCGCAATCGTCTGTTTGAGGAAGACGGCTTCGATAGCGAGGCCTCCGAGGGCGTAGGCTTCGATCTCTGCGTAGTCGGCATTAACGGCTTTCAGGCTGTCCAAAAATCCGGTCGTGTTGAAGTCGCACCCGTAGACCGCTGCCCCCTTGCGGCAAGGGGTGATGATCGGCTTCTCCAAGATCGAGGCCAGATATTCCTGCGTATCGCGAGTTCCGGTGAGCTTGTCGCGGACCATAAGCCCGCAGAGCCTGCATGTCGAGCCGATCTCGGTCAGTTTTTCCACGACGGCGGGGATGTTCCGACGTGCTTCGTCGAAGTGCGGCTGCGCTTTCGCGTCCAGATCGTCGATGTCGGCGACCAGAACGGGTACGGATCGAAGGGCGCAGGAACCGATGACACCCAAGGACAGGGCAGTGACAAGTCCAGTGTAAAAAACCACCAGACCCGGTTTTTTGAATGATTTCAAGCTTATTCTCCTGTTTTTGAGGTTGTTAATTATGGAAAACAGAGAACGTTTCCCGGTTCATCATATTCTACCTCAAAAATGCCAGGAATTAAGCATTTTTCACTACTTTTGGTTCAAAATATGGGTTCTCAAAGACCTTTTACCCCCCTCCGCAAATAATCTTTTCTTTGCATTTTGTTGGTTTTTCTATAAATGAAGCTTGTATTTTGCTTAGGGATGACTATATTATTTATATTGCTTTGTACATTGCATCCAAATTGCGGCACAAAGCGAAGACAAGTTTATTTCTGAATTGGGAAAACCGGGCATGATCGAAGTGGACACGACATATCTCTGGCAGATGCCGGGCGGCGTTGACGCCAAGAGTCTTTGCGCTTCGATTCCGGGCTCCTCAACCAACAACATTCACGCCGATACGGGGTCTACGCCTGTTTCGGCTTTTTCGTTTACGGGAAACACCTCATTGCCGCAGATTTCAGCATAAACTGAGCTGCGGCTTTTGTGTTTGGACGGCCTCGTTGCGGGACTCTATTTCCCGCGACGGGGCTACGGCATGGAAAGATTTTGGTTCGCGCGTGGCCTTCATCGAAAAAACACCTGACCGCTACTGGGGATTTGCCTATCTTCGCCCCCGAACGGAGAAAAAGGTCGCGGAAAAACTCGCAGGATTAAACTATCCGGTTTATCTGCCGCTCGTCAACAAAGCTCGCCTGCACCACGGGACGAAAGTCGTCACAGCGCTCCCGATGATCCCGAGCTACATCTTCTTGGCTGCGGGCGATAAGGAACGCACGGAGCTGAAAAAAACAGTCAAGGAATTCGTACACATTGAGCTTCTCCGTGAGCCTCATGAGGAAGACACGCTGATTCGCGAGCTGAATGCCCTGCACCAGTTCGAGATTCTCGCGCAATCGGAAGAAGTCTTGGTCAATCCCGGCATCCGGCGCGGCGATAAGGTCGTCGTGACATCCGGCCCGCTCAAAGGGCTTGAAACCGAGGTCGTCCGCCGTGACGACGCTCGAAATGCGATCATCATCAATATTTCGATTCTGGAGAAAACGGTCGAATACCCCCTCTCCGCCGACGAGCTCAAAAAGATTACAGCCTAACTGACTATGGTGGATGGATTGACTCGATCGAAAGCGAGTGGAAAAGAGCCTGGCCCAATAAATACTATGAAATTCTCCCATCGGGGCAAGAACTCCTGAAAATGATAGCAGAGTAATCACGGATTTCTTTTTATCAACAATTATGTTTTGTATCACTCCCCTTTTGGGATATTATATCTGCAAACAATGAACCGCATCATCGTGACCGGAGGGGCCGGATTCATCGGTTCGGCAGTGGCCCGGCACATCATCAACGACACGCAGGATGCCGTGTGCGTAGTCGACAAGCTCACCTATGCGGGCAATCTCGAGAATCTCACGCCGATCGCGAAGTCCGACCGCTTTAAGTTCGAGAAGGTCGACATCTGCGACCGCGACGAGCTCGACCGCGTGTTCGCGGAGTTCAAGCCGACGCATGTGATGCACCTCGCGGCGGAAAGCCATGTGGACCGTTTGATCGACGGGCCGGGCGAGTTCATCCAGACGAACATCGTGGGCACGTACACGCTGCTTGAGGCTGCGAGAAAGTATTATCATACGCTTGACGACGAGGCGAAAGCCAAGTTCAAGTTCCACCACATCTCCACGGACGAAGTCTACGGCGACCTGAACGGCCCGGAGGATTTCTTCCGGGAGACCACGCCGTATGCGCCGAGTTCGCCGTACAGCGCGAGCAAGGCGTCGAGCGACCATCTGGTCCGCGCGTGGAAACGCACGTTCGGCCTTCCAACCGTGGTCACGAACTGCTCGAACAACTACGGACCGTACCATTTCCCGGAGAAGCTCATTCCGCTGGTCATCCTGCATGCTCTGGACGGCAAAGAGCTGCCCGTATACGGCGAGGGTTTGCAGATCCGCGACTGGCTGTATGTCGAGGACCACGCACGCGCCCTCTACCTCGTGGCCACGCAGGGCGTTCCAGGCGAGACGTACAACATCGGCGGCCACAACGAGAAGAAGAACATCGAGGTCGTGAAGACCATTTGCGCGCTGCTCGACGAGCTCAAGCCGCGCCCGGACGGCAGATCCTACGCCGAACAGATCGTCCATGTGAAGGACCGCCCCGGCCACGACCTGCGCTAC
>JBGUKB010000084.1:0-31272 GCA_045114235.1 Victivallales bacterium | reverse complement strand
TGCCATTGAAAAAAGAAAAGACCCTGATTCCCATGACCGGAAGAGAAAAAGCGGCGCCGTTTTTTTCGCTTTTTTTCGGGGGAAATGACCTTGCAGAAATCGAAATCCGGGGTATATTATTAGAGGAAAAAGAAAGAATCAACCAGCACAGCACCGCCGTATCGGAGAACACCTTGCACACAGATGCCCGCGGAAGACGGTTCCGGCATGGAACGCAGCAGACGATTTGAGCGGGACCGAAACGGAACGCGGCGGAGAACGGACTACACAGCATGACACCGGACAATGACATCGACATCGTACAGGACGACCTGATGAAACAGGCGGAATCGAACGCCGCCCGTTCCAAATATAACGACGACAGCATCCAGACCCTCGACGCGCTCGCCCACATCCGGCAGCGTCCCGGCATGTACATCGGCAGAATGGGCGACGGTTCGCACCCCGACGACGGCATCTACGTGATGTTCAAGGAAGTCGTGGACAACGCCGTTGACGAATACATCATGGGCTTCGGACGGCGCATCGACATCGCCTCCGACCACGGTTCCTTCACCGTCCGCGACTACGGGCGCGGCATTCCGCTGGGCAAGCTCGTGGACTGCGTTTCGAAGATCAACACGGGCGGCAAGTTCAACAAGGACGGATACGTGTTCTCCGTCGGCATGAACGGCGTCGGCACGAAGGCCGTGAACGCGCTTTCCTCGAATTTCGAGGTCACGTCCTGGCGCGACGGCAAATGCCGCACCGCGGTCTTCCGCGAGGGCATCCTCGACCACGAGGAGTACGTCGACCCCGGCAACGAGCATTCCGGCACGCGCATCCGGTTCACGCCCGACCCGAAGCTCTTCCCGAACTACGAGATCCGGCCCTCCGAGGTGGAAAACCGCCTGTGGATGTACGCGTACCTGAACAGCGGGCTGTCGCTCTACCTGAACGGCCAGCGGTATTATTCGAAGAACGGCCTGCTGGACCTCGTGCGCTCCAAGCTCGACGAGGGCGCGTCCCTCTACCAGCCCATCCACTACAAGGATTCCACGCTCGAATTCGCGTTCTGCCACACCGCCGACACCGGCGAACGCTATTTCTCGTTCGTGAACGGCCAGTACACGAGCGACGGCGGCACGCATCTTTCGGCGTTCAAGGGCGGCATCACGCGCGCCATCAACGAGCATTTCAACAAGAACTTCGACCCGAAGGACATCCGCGACGGCATCCTCGGCACCATCGCCGTGAAGATACAGGAGCCGCTGTTCGAGTCGCAGACCAAGAACAAGCTCGGAAACACCGACGTGCGCGGCTGGATCGAGGGCACCGTGAAGCAGGCCGTGATCGACAGCCTCCTGAAGCACCCCGACGAGGCCAACCTCCTCCTCGAAAAGATCCAGAAAAACGAGCAGGTCCGCCGCGAGATACAGAAGGTCCAGAAGAAGGGCGCCGCCATCTCGAAGCGCATTTCCCTGCGGAACAACAAGCTCAAGGACTGCCGCCACCATTTCGGCGACCGCTCGAAATTCGCCGAGGAGACCATGATCTTCCTCACCGAGGGCGATTCCGCAGGCTCCTCGCTCGTGACCAGCCGCGACCCGAACTACCAGGCGGTCTTCGCGCTCCGCGGCAAGCCGTTCAACTGCTTCGGGAAGAAGCTCGACGCGATCTACTCCAACGAAGAGCTGTTCTACATCATGCGCACGCTCGGGATCGAGGAGGACGTGGAGAACCTGAACTACGCGAAGGTCGTGATCGCGACCGACGCCGACGTGGACGGCCTGCACATCCGCAACCTCCTGCTCACGTTCTTCCTCCAGTACTTCGAGTCGCTCGTGATCTCCGGCCACCTCTACATCTTCGAAACGCCGCTCTTCCGCGTCCGCAACAAGGAAACGACGTTCTACTGCTACTCCGAACAGGAGCGCGACGAACGCGCCAAAGAGCTCGGCAAATCCGCCGAGATCACCCGCTTCAAAGGCCTCGGCGAGATTTCGCCGAAGGAGTTCAAGCAGTTCATCGGGCCCGACATCCGCCTCGAAAAAGTCACCCTCGAAAACACCAAGGGCATCCACGAAATGCTGCGGTTCTACATGGGCAGCAACGACGAGACCCGCTGGGAACACATCCAAAACAATCTGGTCTGACCCATCATGCCGAAAAAGAAACTCACGCCCCCCGCCGGACCCGACCGCGACGCCTCCTCCAATCCCCCGTCCGATACGCCCGAAACCGAATACTACGATCCCGATATGCACTATCCGCCGGAGTCCGACGAGATGGGCGACGACGAATCCGCGTCCGACGCCGTCGACTCCTCCCCGAACCAGCGCCTGCGGGAGATGATGGACCGCAACTTCATCGAGTATGCGTCCTACGTCATCAAGGACCGCGCGATCCCGGACGTCGACGACGGCCTGAAGCCCGTTCAGCGCCGCATCCTCTGGACGCTCTTCCAGATGGACAACGGCACGTTCCACAAGGTCGCGAACGTAGTCGGTGCCACCATGAAATACCATCCGCACGGCGACGCGTCCATCGGCGACGCCCTCGTGAACCTCGCGAACAAGGAATGCTTTATCGACAAGCAGGGGTCGTTCGGCGACATCATCCTCGGCACCGCCGCCGCCGCCCCTCGATACATCGAATGCCGTCTCTCCAAGCTCGGCCGCGACGTCCTCTTCAACAACGACATCACCACGTTCGTGGATTCCTACGACAGCCGCAACAAGGAGCCGGTCTGCCTGCCCTCGAAGATCCCGACCCTGCTGCTCATGGGCACCAACGGCCTCGCAGTCGGCACGCGCACCATGATCTTCCCCCACAACTTCAACGAGCTCCTGCGGGCGCAGATTTCCATCCTGAAGGGCGAGCCGTTCCAGATCTATCCCGATTTCCTCCAGGGCGGCATCATGGACGTCTCCGACTACCAGGACGGCATGGGCAAGATCGTGCTGCGCGCCCGCATCGCCGCCGAAAAACACGACATCGTCATCAGCGAAATCCACGCGGGCACCGACACGTCCAAGCTGATGGACTCCATCGAGAGCGCCGTCAATAAGTCCCGCATCAAGATATCCTCGTTCCACGACTACACCGCGGACGACAAGGTCAACATCGAACTCTCGCTTCAGCGCGGCTACAGCCCGGAGAAGGCGATCAACGCCCTCTACACCTACACCGACTGCCAGGTCAGCATCTCCTGCATGTACATGGTCATCTGCGACAACCGGCCCGTCCGCATGAGCGCCAGCGAAATCCTCCGCCGCAATACCGAAAAGCTCGTGCAGTACCTGAAATGGGAACTCCAGATCGTCGCCGCCAGGTGCATCGACAGGATTCTCGCCCGTACCCTCGCGCAGATTTTCATCGAGGAAAAAATATACAAGAAGATCGAGACCTGCAAGACGAAGGAAGCCATGTTCCAGGCGGTCCGCACCGGACTGGAGCAGTTCAAGGACGAATGGCTTCCGCTTGTGCAGGCGCTCCATGCCGCGATCGAAGCCGGGCCGCACATCGCGCAGCCCGCGCCCGCCGAGGTCGCGCGCCTCGCCCAGCTGGCGGAGGGCGTGATCCCGGATTCCGAGATCGAACGCCTGGTCGAAATACCGATCCGCAGGATCGCGGCGTTCGAAGTCGATAAGAACCGCGAGGAGATCGCCTCGCTCGAAAACGATCTTCATGAGGCGGAAAAGAACCTGAAGCACATCAAGCAGTACACCATCAAGTACATCGAGGGGTTGCTCGCGAAATACGGCGACATGTTCCCGCGCCGCACCGAAATCCGCCTCGAACCCTTCGCGAAGATCGACAAGAGCGTCGCCGCGCTTTCCAACATCCGCGTCGGCTGGGACAAGAAGAACTGCTACATCGGCACCTCCGTGAAGAGCGAGGACATCGTGCTGTGCAACGAATTCGACCATCTGCTCTGCGTGGAGCGTTCCGGCGACTTCAAGGTCATCGACATCCCCGACAAGATCTTCATCGACCGCCTGTTCGAGTTCCGCCGCTACGACAAGACCACCGTGTTCGGCGTCGTCTACTCCGAGAAGAAGACTGGCCGCGCGTACTTCAAGCGCACGCGCATCGCCTCGTTCATCAAGGACCGCGAATACCGCATCATCCCGGACGGCTGCCGTCTGGAACTCATCACGCCGCGTCCGAACGCCATCTATGAGATCAAGGTCGACACCCCGATCCGCGCCAAGCAGGTCCAGCAGATTTCCCTCATGGACGCGCCCGAACGTTCCCCGAAGGCCGGCGGCATCCTGATCTCCCCGCGTAAGCTTCTGAAGATCACGTTCGTGCGCCTGCTGGACGAATCCGACGCCGAGCCCGAACCCGAGCTCGTCGAGGTCCCGCCGGAGGATAACAACGGCGGAGCCGAAGGCGGAAACGGCGGCGCGCCTGTGGAAGAAACGCCCGTGGCGGAAACGCCGGTCGAACCGGAACCCGTGCCGGAAACGCCTGTTGAACCGGAACCGGAGGCCGCACCCGAAACGGAAGCGAAACCCGTTGCCCGCCGCAGCCGTCCGAAGAAGGAAGCGGTTCCCGAACCCGCGCCTCAACCCGAGGTGAAGAAAGCGCCGGAGTCCAAACCCACGCCTCAGGTCGAGGCGAAGAAAGTCGCGAAACCTGTTTCCACGGTGAAGCCTGCGCCGGTCGCGAAGCCTGCGCCAGTCGAAAAGCCTGAGGAAAAACCCGTAGAGAAACCGGTGGAAAAAGCCGCGCCTGTTGCTCCTGCTCCTGCTCCCGTTGAAAAGCCTGCTCCGGCTTCTGCGCCCGCGCCCGTTGAAAAGCCCGCCGCTCCTGTGGAAAAAACGGCTGAGCCGAGCAAGCCCGCCGCGCCCGAACGGGAAGAGGATTCGTGGGACGTCCAGCCTGACCTCGGGTTCTGACATCCTCACTTCAATTCAAATGAAAACAAAACGCCGGACAGCTGAGATCGTTCAGCCGTCCGGCGATTCTTTTGCGCGAAACCGTGCTTTTTCAGCAGATGTTTCCGAGGTAGACATTCGGGAAACCGCGGCTCTTCGCGTGCGCCTGAATGCTGTCCAGCTCCGAACGCGGCGTGCGCGGGCTGTCGTGGTACAGGTACGCCGGATGATACGCGGTGAAATGCACGGGCGTGTCGATGCCGAGTCCGTCGCGGACCCAGTCCAGGAAATCGTCGATCTGCTTCTGCGAATCGTTTTTGCCGGGGATCACGAGGTTGGTCAGCTCCAGATGGCCGCCGCAGACTTTCTTGAAGAACTCGCAGGAATGCTTGACCGGTTCGAGTTCGCCGGAGCACATGGTCGGGTAGAAGTCCCCGAATCCCTTCACGTCGATGTTCGCCGCGTCGAAGAGCGGGAAGACGTCCTGCATGCACTCGTCGGAGAAATACCCGTTGGAGACGAGGATCGTGCTGATCTTCTCCCGGCGGGCGAGGATCGCGCAGTCGCGCACGTACTCCGCCCAGACCGCCGGTTCGTTGAACGTGAACGCCACGCATTCGCTGCCGTGGCGGAGGATGAGCTCGATCAGGTCCTCCGGCGTGTAGTAGCGGTAGGCGGCGTTCGGCATGAACTTCTCGCGCGACAGGTGGTTGTTCTGGCAGAACACGCATTTGAGGTTGCAGCCATAGGTGCCGACGGAAAACGCCTGCGTGCCGGGGCGGAAATGACGGAGCGGCTTCTTTTCGACCGGGTCGATCTGGAGCGCGCAGGGGTAGCCGTAAGCCATGGAATAAAGTTTGCCGCCCTGGTTGAGGCGGACGCCGCAGAATCCGGTGTGCCCCTCGGCGATGAGGCAGTGGCGGGGGCAGACCAGGCAGCGCGCGAATCCGCCGGACTCCGGCTTCTGCCAGCTGGCGGGGAAAAGTTTGTGTTCACGGACCATAGGGAGAAATCCTTCTTTCGGATGAAAATGCTTACTTGCCGGGTTCGTCTTTCGGCAGTGCCTTCTGCGCCGCGTGGAGTTCGGCGACGGCGGCGCGGATGCCCTCCGGGGCGCGGAAGACGGCGGTCCCGGCGACGATGACGTTCACGCCCGCCGCGGCGGCCTCGCAGACGTTGTCGCGCGTGATGCCTCCGTCGATCTCGATGTGGGCGCGGCTGCCGATCCTGCGGATCATCCTGTGGATTTCGGTCGCCTTCTTCAGCATCTCCGGCTGGAATTTTTGCCCGCCGAAGCCCGGTTCCACCGACATCACCAGCACCATGTCGACTTCCGGCAGGATCGCCTCGATCGCCGATGCGGGCGTGCCCGGCTTGAGCGTGATCCCGGCGGAACACCCGAGTTCATGGATCTGGCGCACGACCGCAGCCGGGTCGCATTCACTCTCGATGTGGAACGTGATATGGTCGGCGCCCGCCTTCGCGAACGGTTCGACGTACTGCTCCGGATGGACCAGCATCAGGTGGACATCGAAGGGCAGGGCGGTGTATTTCCGCATGGACGCCACGACCGGAGGACCGAACGTGATGTTCGGGACGAAATGGCCGTCCATGATGTCCAGGTGGATCATGTCCGCCTCGGCCTTTTCCGCGGCGTTCAGTTCGTCGGCGAGGCGGGCGAAATTGCAGGCGAGGACCGACGGCGAGACGAGCAGCCGGTTGTTCTTGAACTCACTTAACGGATGTTTCATCATGGGAAGCTTCTTTCTGTTGAGGTGCGGGCGGCGGATACGGGCCGCGTTCGCAGTCCAGCCAGCGTCTGTGCGACCAGAGCCACTGCGTCGGGTAGCGGCGGATCTGTTCTTCGATCATGTCGGTATAGAGTTGGGCGACGGCGCGGATGTCGGCCTCCATGTTGCCGGTCGGCTGGTAGTCGGGCATTTTCGCGCAGTGGAACGTGAAGTGGAAATCGTCGTCGTCGCGGATCAGGTACGGCATCGCGATGGGCGTGTGCGTACGGAGGTACAGCCAGGCGGGCGTCTTCTGCGCCATGGCGGGGTGTCCGAAGAATTTGACCTCGACGCCTTCCGGCGGCACGGCGTGCTGGTCGGACACGATCGTGACGTTCTCCCCGGCCTTGTGGGCCTGGATCAGCGGACGTACGCCCAGGTCCTTCGAGAAACTCCGGTGCAGGTAACGGCAGCGGCGGGCGTAGACGTACCGTCCGATCTTCGGATTTTCCAGCGGGCGCATGATGCTCATCATGCGCTGTTTGGTGATATAGCTGTGCAGGCCGCCCGCGAGCTCCCAGTTGCCGAAATGCCCGGTCGTCAGGATGATCTGTGGCGCGGTCGCCGGGTTCATGAACTCCTGCGTCAGCGGGTCGTCCGCGACGCGGATGTGTTCACTGAAGTTGTCTTCGTTCACGATCTGGTCGAACTTCACCATCTCGACGTAGACCTTGGCGAAATGCTTCAGGCTCTCCAGCGCCAGCTTGTTCGCCTCCGCCTGCGTCTTCACGAACCCGGAATGCAGGATCAGCCTCGGCGTGCGCGGGCCGTGGCGTTTGCTGAAATGCCGCACGGACCAGGCGATGAAGTTCAGGACGCCGTATGCCGCGTGCAGGGGCAGGAGCCGGACCAGCGTGGTCACGAACACGAAGAGCGCGTACTCGGCATTGATGACGAGCGCGGATTTTTTCTTTTTCGGCGGGTTCGTGTTGTTCACGGCGGCGGTCCTCTATGGATATGGCATACAAAAACTGTAAAACATTAATATACACCGCACACGCGAAAAATGAAAACGGTTTCGGCAAAAAAACGCATGTTTGGGCGATAAAAAACGGGAGCGGACCGCGCCGGCAGTCCTCTCCCGTAATTCCGTGCCGTTTTTGTACAGCAGTGGATTCGTCTCTTATTTCGGGGCTTTTTTGTCGCCGGAATGCTCCCGGTCCCATTCTTCGAGCTTACGTTCGGCGTAATTGCGTCCGCCGAGGCCGAACGCGATCGCAAACGCCACGGCGAATGCCCCGAGCACGATTCCGAACGCCAGAAGCGCCGCCGATCCGCCGATCCCCGCCGTGGTCAGGGCCGCCACGCCCGCGAAGAACAGCACGGCGATCCGCACGGCGAAGAGGAAGACGTGCGACTCCACGCCGTTGCGTTTCACGAAGTCGGCGGCGAGGTTCGCCAGCATCATGCCGAGCAGGAAGACCACGGCGCCGAGCACGAGGCGTCCGGCGAACGGCAGGAAGGAGCGCACGAGCTTGGCGGTCTCTTCCAGCTGAAGGATTTCAAACGCCGCGACCAGCGCGAAGATCAGGATGCCTGCGAAGATCAGTTTGCCGACCACGTTCGACGGGCTCATGTTCCCCTCCGCTTTCCAGCCGAGTTCCCCGATGCGGCGGTCCAGTCCGGCGTCCGCCAGCAGGCGCGACACGAGCCGGGCGACGAGTGCGCCGACCGCGAACGCCACGAAAAGCACGATGGCGGCCGCCGCGATGTTCCCGGCGGAGTTCAGCATGCGCGTGAAGAGGTTCGAGACGGAGTTCGTGAGCGAGTCGATGCCGAGCGCGGAGAGCGCCGCCGCCGACACCGGGATCGCGATACAGATGAAGACCAGTACGCCGCAGATGCGCGCGAGGCTGTCGCGGGAGAAGAGTTTTCCGCCCGCCTCTTCGGCTTCACCCAGCCCGCCGGACGCCAGGATGATGCGTTCCACGAGCTTCCGCAAAATCGTGGCGAGGAACAATCCGATGGCGGCGATCAGCACGGCGGCGAAGATGCGTGGCAGATACTGCAGCACGTCCGCGGTCATCGCCTCGAACGGACGCGCCAGCCCTGTGATCCGCAGCGCGCCGAGGATCGCCGGGACGAACGCCAGAATAATCAGCCAGAAGAGCGTTGTCGCGATCGTGAAGCTCAGGTTGCATTCGCGTCCGCCCGTGTCGACCGCGCCTTCGATCTTCTCGTCCAGGCGCAGCGCGTGCATCAGGAGCAGCGCGCCGTAGCGGACCGCCGCCGCCACGCCCCACGCGATCAGGCCGAGGATCGCCGCGGCGAAGATGTTCGGCAGGAATCCGATGATGTTGGAAAGGACGTCGCGGAGCGGCGAGGCAGCGTCATGCAGGCTCAACAGGTTCAGTGACTGCACCACGGCGAGCAGGAAGACGATCCAGAAGACGATCTGCCCGGCGATCTTCTCCGCGCGGACAGCCGGGGCCGCGGCTTCGTCCGAGACGCATGCTGAGAGACGTTCCCCGATGCGGCACCGTTTCATGCACTTGACGGTGAGTTTCCGGAGGATCCAGGCGACGATCCAGCCTGCGAACAGGACCAGGATCGCGAGCAGGATCCGCAGGATCCCGTATTTCGTCAGCAGGTCGACCAGCGTATTCCAAAGTTCTTTCATGGCGTACTCCTTTTGTTTGAACGATGTTGACTGCGTTGTTGTCCGGTTTACTATACACCGCCCGGAGAAAAATGCAACCGGCGAATCTTTTTCCGGCGGATGCCGGTTCGTGTTTTTCCGCAGGGAAGCCCGCCGTTCCGCCTTCTGTGTTCTTTCTTCTGCCTTCCGTGTACCCTTCAATCCGTCCCGTGTCACGATTATG
Organism: Victivallales bacterium; assembly: GCA_045114235.1. Lineage (GTDB taxonomy): Bacteria > Verrucomicrobiota > Lentisphaeria > Victivallales > UBA1829 > UBA1732. Next base: position 21,795 of record JBGUKB010000084.1, on the reverse strand, counting down.
ACACTTTCCCGGTCCCGTTTTTTGAACACAAACTATCATCTTTCCGGGAAAAAGCATCAGAAAGTATATTATTTTTTCGGAAAAAAAACAAAAATGACCGTATTTCGGGCTTGAAAAAACGAAACGAGCTTGTATAGTAGCATGAAAAGAAGCGGCTTTTCCGCTCTTTTGAACTCAAAACCGATACGAATTTGCCAATCATCCGCCGGACACCAGCGAAAGCCGTCCGGCTAACAAATTGCAAGGAGTCAAACTATGTCCCACAAAACTCTGAAAGCGATGTTTGCGGCTGTCTGCACGCTCGTGTGCGCCGCCGGCGTCGTGAAAGCCGACCAGCCTGTCATCAGCCACGTGTACACGGCCGACCCGAACGCCTTCGTGTTCAACGACCGCATCTACATCATCTGCAGCCATGACATCGCCAACCAGCGCGGCTACGACCTCTTCGACTACGAACTGGTCTCCACCGACGACCTCCAGAACTGGACCGACCACGGCTTCGTGTTCTCCGTCGGCAGAAACCACGACTTCGGCTACGGCCGCGGCAAAGGTCCGTACGGCGAAGACTCGACGGTCGCTCCGTGGGCCGGACACTGCTACGCTCCCGGCACCGCGATCCGCGACGGTAAAGTCTATCTCTACTTCCCGGACGGCGGCTCCTCCATCGGCGTGGCCGTGGCGGACAAGCCCGAAGGCCCCTACACCGATCCGCTCGGAAAGACCCTCATCGCCGGTAACGTCTCCAACTACGCTTCCCGCTGGCTCTTCGACCCCGCCGGATTCGTCGATGACGACGGCCGTGCGTTCGTGTACTACGGCGGTAACGGCAACGACCAGGCGCGCATCATCGAGCTCAACAAGGACATGATCAGCCTCCATCCGGAAGCCATTCACCTGAACGTGCCGAAGTTCTTCGAAGCCTCCTACATGCACAAGTACAAAGGCAAATACTACTTCTCCTACAGCACGCAGTTCAGCCCCACCGCGAACATCGACTATCTGGTCAGCGATTCCCCGACCGGTCCGTTCGAATACAAGGGCACCATCCTCGACAACCCGAAGCAGAACCTCGGCAACAACAACCACGCCTCCATCATCGAGTACAAGGGCCACTGGTACATCGCGTATCATGACCGCAAGCTCGCCATCGCCAGCAACCTCCGCAACAAGAGCGATTCCCGCTGCGTGAACTTCGATGAGATGTTCTACAACGAAGACGGAACGATCAAGAAGGTCGTCGAGACCGAACACGGCCCGAAGCAGCTCAAGAACTTCGACCCGATGCAGAAGTGCCGCTTCGTCACCATGAACAAGTCCGGCAAGATCCTCACCGAGGAAGAAGCGAAAGCCGAACAGATGCCCGGCCTGAAGAGCACGATGGGTCCCAACAAGGAAACCGTCCTCGCCTCCATGCAGAACAACAGCTGGATCCGCGTTTCCGGCGTTGACTTCTCCAAGAAGCCGACCGGCGGCACGCTCAAGTACAGCGCCAAGGACGACAACACCTCCATCGAAATCCGCAAGGGCGCGGCCGACGGCGACCTGCTCGCCACCGTGAAACTCCCGAACACCAACGGCGAATGGAAGGAACTCAACTTCAAGCTCGACAAGGCCGTCGACGGCGTGTTCGACTACCTCTATTTCGTGTTCAAAGTCCAGGGCGCTCCGGCGGCTGCGGCTCTCTTTGACAGCTCCGACGTCGTCACCGTGGCGGCCGCAGGCGGCATGCCGCAGGGCGGCTTCGGCGGCGGTTTCGGCGGCGGCATGGGCGGTATGCCTCAGGGCGGCTTCGGCGGCGGCCAGCCCCCGCAGGGCATGGGCCAGGGCGGCTTCGGTGGCCAGCGTCCCGCCGGTCAGGGCCAGGGCGGCCAGGGCCAGCGTCCGCGTCGTCAGGGCCAGGGTGGCCAGGGCGGTCAGGGCGGCTTCGGCGGCGGTCAGCCCCCGCAGGGCGGCTTCGGCGGCGGTCAGGGCTTCGGCGGCTTCGGCGGTCAGCCCCCGCAGGGCGGTTTCGGCGGCGGCCAGGGCTTCGGCGGCCAGCGTCCCGGCCAGCAGCAACAGCAGCAGCCTGCCGGTCCCAAGCCGGTGGAAAGCACCGCTCTGCTCGATTGGTATCAGTTCAAATAATTCCTGCTCTTTACAATAAAACATTAACAAAAGGATGACAAAAATGTCCATCTCTCTGAAATCCGTCTCCGCCATCATGGCGGGTCTCTGCCTCTCCGCAGTCGCGTTCCATGCGCAGGCCGCCGATGAACCCACCCGTCTCCGCGACGCTGCCGAAGGTCTCTTCCTGATCGGCAACGCGGCTCCGACCCGTGCGTTCAGCGATCTCATCGCCTCCGACATCCTCGCGCAGGACTTCAACCGTCTGACCTGCGAAAACGAGATGAAGTTCGACGCCACGGAACCCCAGGAAGGCCAGTTCAACTTCCGCGCCGGCGACACCCTCGTCGAATTCGCCCAGAAGTACGGCATGAAGGTCCACGGCCACACGTTCATGTGGCACAGCCAGACCCCGCAGTGGGTCTTCCAGAACCCCAATGACGGCCGTCCGCTCCGCGACGTCGTCCTCCAGCGCCTTGAAAACCACATCCGCGCCCTCATGACGCACTGGAAAGGCAAAATCGACAGCTGGGACGTCTGCAACGAGTGCTTCGAAGACGACGGCAGAGTCCGCGCGGCCGGCGGCTTCGGCGGCAACTGGCGTGCCGCCATCGGCGACGACTACATGGAACAGGCTTTCCGCATCGCCGACAAAGTCGCCAAGGAACTCGGCGAGGAAAAAGTCCTCCTGGTCTACAATGACTTCAACATGTACAAGCCCGGCAAGGTCCAGGCCGTCGTGAAGATGGTCAACGACTTCAAGGCCAAGGGCGTCAGAATCGACGCCATCGGCATGCAGGCCCACTGGCAGAGCAACGACGATCCGTCCATCGAGACCATCGAAGCCGCGTTCAAGGCCTATGCCGGAACCGGTTGCAAGATCATCATCTCCGAAATGGACGTCAACACCCGCAACGGTTTCCGCAACAGCGGACGCGGCCTCGAACGCGACGACAGCGTCCAGGGCAACGCCGACAGCTCCGCCGACGCCCTCGCGAAACGCTATGCCGAGCTCTTCGACCTCTTCGCCAAGTATCATGATGATATCTACGCGGTTACCCTCTGGGGTATCGGCGACGGTTGGTCCTGGCTCCGCGGCGGTCAGCCGCTTCTCTTCGACAACAACCTCGATCCGAAGCCCTGCTACTACTCCGTGCTCGAATCCATGAAGAAAGGCCAGAAGGCTCTCAAGAAGTAATCTTCACAGACCTTTTTTCCGACGCAAGTCATCGGCGGTCTCCCTCTGCGGAGACCGCCTTTTTTTTATGAAAAAACGCGTCTTTTGCTTGAAATCCTGCGATTTTATGGCATATTATTTCAATTTGGTTTTTTGAGAATCTGCCAACGACAAAACACGGAGAGATTACAATGGCGAAGCGGCAAGACATTAAAAAAATCCTCATCATCGGCTCCGGCCCGATCATCATCGGCCAGGCCTGTGAATTCGATTATTCCGGCACCCAGGCGTGCAAGGCCCTGCGCAAGGCGGGCTACGAGGTCGTGCTCGTCAACTCGAACCCGGCCACCATCATGACCGACCCCGGCATGGCCGACCACACCTACATCGAACCGCTCACCGTCCAGGGCGTGGAACGCGTCATCAAGCGCGAACGTCCCGACGCCCTCCTGCCGAACCTCGGCGGCCAGACTGCCCTGAACCTCTCCTCCAGCCTCGCCGAAGCCGGCGTCCTCGCCAAGTACGGCGTGAAGGTCATCGGCGTGGACCTCGACGCCATCAAGCGCGGCGAAGACCGCATCGAGTTCAAGAAGACCATGGCCAAGCTCGGCGTCCCCGTTCCGGAATCCGCCCCCGCCAACTCCGTCGAGGAAGGCGAAGCCATCGCCGCCCGCATCGGTTACCCCGTCGTGCTCCGTCCCGCCTATACCATGGGCGGCACCGGCAGCGGCATCGTCTATAATGTCGAAGAGCTCCGCCAGGTCATGGCGCGCGGCCTCGCCGCCAGCCTGATCCACGAAGTCCTCGTCGAACAGTGTGTTCTCGGCTGGGAAGAGCTCGAGCTCGAAGTCGTCCGCGACGAAAAAGGCCAGAAGATCACGGTCTGCTTCATCGAAAACGTCGACCCGATGGGCGTCCACACCGGCGACAGCTTCTGCGTCGCCCCCATGCTCACCGTCTCCAAGGAAGTCCAGGAAAAGCTCCAGGATTACTCCTACCGCATCATCGACGCCATCGGCGTGACCGGCGGCACCAACGTCCAGTTCGCGCACAACCGCGAAGACGGCCGCATCGTCGTCATCGAGATCAATCCGCGTACCTCGCGTTCCTCCGCCCTCGCCTCGAAGGCCACCGGTTTCCCCATCGCCCACGTCTCCACGCTTCTCGCCACCGGCATCACGCTCGACGAGATCCCGTACTGGCGCGACGGTTCCCTTGAAAAGTACACCCCGAGCGGAGACTACGTCGTCGTCAAGTTCGCCCGCTGGGCGTTCGAAAAGTTCCCGCAGGCGAAGGACGCCCTCGGAACCCAGATGAAGGCCGTCGGCGAAGTCATGTCCATCGGCAAGAACTTCAAGGAAGCCTTCCAGAAGGCGATCCGTTCGCTCGAGATCGGCCGCAGCGGCCCTGGCCTCGACGCCAAGCTCGCCGCCCTCTCCATGGACCAGCTCCGCGAGAAGATCCGCACTCCGAACAGCAAGCGCTTCTTCGTGATCTACGAATTCCTCCGCCGCGGCGGCACCGTGGACGAAGTCTTCGCGATGTCCAGCATCACGAAGTACTTCATCCAGCAGATGGCCGAGCTCGCCCAGTTCGAGGGCGAACTCCAGAAGTTCAGCTTCATGTCCCTCCCGGACGACATGCTGATCCGCGCCAAGCGCGACGGCTTCTCCGATAAATACCTTGCCAAGCTCTTCTCCGTGAGCGAACGCATGGTCCGCGAACGCCGCATCAAGCTCGGCGTGAACGCCGCCTACTGCAAGGTCCCCGTCAGCGGCGTCGAGAACGCCTGCTACTACTACTCGACCTACCAGCCCGTGCAGGACGAGGTCGAAGTCTCCGCCAACAAGAAGATCATGATCCTCGGCGGCGGCCCGAACCGCATCGGCCAGGGCATCGAGTTCGACTACACCTGCGTCCACGCCGCCTTCGCGCTCCGCGACAACGGCTTCGAGTCCATCATGGTCAACTGCAACCCCGAGACCGTCTCCACCGACTACGACACCAGCGACAAGCTCTTCTTCGAGCCGCTCACGACCGAAGACGTGCTCTCCATCTACGCCAAGGAAAAACCGTACGGCGTGATCGTGCAGTTCGGCGGCCAGACCCCGCTCAACATCGCGCAGGAACTCAAGGACAACGGCGTGAACATCCTTGGCACGCAGCCGGAAGGCATCCGCCTCGCCGAAGACCGCGAATATTTCCGCGAACGCATGATCGCCCTGAACATCCTCCAGCCGCGCAGCGCCACCAGCAAGTCCCTGGAAGAGGCCGTGAAGATCGCCAACGAGATCGGCTACCCCGTCATGGTCCGTCCTTCCTTCGTGCTCGGCGGCCGCGGCATGGAAGTCATCTACGACGAAGCCACGCTCCGCCGTTACGCCGTCGAATCCCTCCAGGTCAGCCCCGAATACCCGATGCTGATAGACCGCTTCCTCGACAACGCCATCGAATGCGAAGTCGACGCCATCGCGGACGGAAGCGAGACCTACGTGGCCGCCATCATGGAGCACGTCGAGCTCGCCGGCATCCACTCCGGCGACTCCGCCTGCACCATCCCGCCGATCACCATCCCGGCGAAGCACCAGAAGACCATCGAGGAATACACCGCGAAGATCGCGAAGGACTTCAAGGTCGACGGCATCATGAACGTCCAGTACGCCATCTGCGAGGACGAAGTCTACATCATCGAGGCCAATCCGCGCGCTTCCCGCACCGTGCCCATCATCTCCAAGGTCACGGGCGTGCCGCTGGCACGCGTCGCCACCGAACTCATGCTCGGCAAGAAGATCTCCCAGTTCAAGCTCCCGAAGACCGGCCAGACCCCGTTCGTCGCCGTCAAGGAAGCCGTCCTGCCGTTCAACATGTTCCCGGAAGTCGACCCGATCCTCGGCCCGGAAATGCGCGCCACGGGCGAAGTCATGGGCATCGCCGACAACTTCGGCACCGCGTTCTTCAAGGCGGAAGCCGCCTCCGGCTGCCATCTGCCGCTCGAAGGCACCGTGCTGATTTCCGTCAGCCGCCACTACCGCAAGTACCTGCTCCCGATCGCGCAGAAGATCCAGAAGCTCGGATTCGAGATCCTCGCCACCGAAGGCACAGCCGCGTTCCTCACCGAGAACGGCATTCCGAACACCGTGGTCTGCAAGCTCGGCGAAGGACGTCCCGACATCCTCGACATGATCAAGAACAACAAGATCCAGCTCATCATCAATACGCCGATCGGACGCGAAGGCAAAGTCGACGACAGCTACATCCGCCGCAGCGCCATCCAGAACCGCATCCCGTACATGACGACCATCGCCGCCGCCAACGCGACCGCGATCGGCATCGAGGCCGTCCGCGCGAACGCCGACAAGGAACCCAAATCCCTGCAGGAATACCACAAGTGATCTGACGGAGAGGGACACCGGACCATGCCCGACAGAATCTGGCTCGAAATCGACCTCGGCGCGCTGCAGCGCAACTACCGCACGCTCGCACGGTCGATTTCGCCCGCCGCGCTCTTCCCGGTCATCAAGGCCGACGCCTACAACCTGGGCGCGGTCGAGGTCGCGCGGTCGCTCTGCGACTACGCCCCGACGTTCTGCGTGGCGACTCCGTCGGAAGCCCTCAAGATCATCTCCTTCGGGAAAAACGTCCGTCTCCTCGGCGCTCTGCTGAACACCGAGGTCGCGGACGTCGTGCATTTCGGCATGGTCCCGAGCATCCCGTCGCTCGAAGTCGCGCAGATGCTCAGCGACGAGGCCGTCCGGCAACGCCGCACGCTCGACGTGATGATCAAGCTCGACACCGGCATGGGCCGCCTCGGGCTGCTCCCCGAAGAGGCTCCGGACGCCATCGCGAAGATCGCCGCGCTCCCCAACCTCCGCTGCACCGACATCTTCTCGCATTTCCCCGTCGGCTACAAGATCGACCACCCCATGACGCGCGAACAGCTCCGGCTGTTCCGTTATGTCCTGGACGCCGTCGCCGAACGCCACATCATGATCCCGAACGTGCATTTCGCGAACAGCGACGCCATCGGATGTCTGCACGAGGCGGTCCGGACGCCCTACAACTGCGCCCGCACCGGCATCTCGCTGTACGGGTTCTCCCCCGATCCGAAGCTCGCCTCCTGCCTCGAACCGGTCGTCTCCTGCTATTCGCACGTGATCGCCGTCCGCCGCCTGCCGAAGGGCCACAACGTCGGCTACGAATGCACCTGCACTTTGACCGAGGACACCGACGTCGCGCTCATTTCCGCGGGCTACGCCGACGGCCTCCCGCTCCAGCTCTCCAACCAGGCGGAAATCCTCATCCGCGGATACCGCTGCCCCGTGCTCGGACGCGTCTGCATGGACTACATGATGGTCTCCCTGGCCCCGCTCGGTGGCATACTCCCCGACCAGGGCGAGATCGTCACGCTCATCGGTTCCGACATGGGCGAGACCGTCTCCGCCGAGGAATGGGCGAAACTCAAGGGGACGCACGTCTACGACATCCTCTGCTCGTTCGGCGGCCGCATGGAACGCCGCTACGTCGCGCGTTGACGTCAGGGATTCAAACCCGTGTGCGCAATAGCCGCGCCAGAGCATTTCTTTTTTTCGCATCTGATTTTTCGTAATCTGTTGCTTTTTTTATTTAGGTTGTTTTTTCGGATTGTTGTGATATAGTATGACAGCAACATGATCATACGGAGCAAGACAATGGTCAAAGAGAAAAGAACCGTCTGCAACATCGTTTTTATCCATAGTACCCTGCTCATCCTGTTCTGCGCAGTCGGCGTCTGCGTGACGGGATGCTGCTCCGCATACGTTTTGAGCAGCAAATTCGGCGCAAGCAAATCCTATTTCGACTCTCCCAAATACGAACTGTCGCCCGACCGGGACGAGATCATCCTCACGAGCTCAAGGATAACAACCCGTTCCTCCCTCGGACTGCAGTCGAGATCGACTTGGAAGGAACGCATCCCGCTCGACCCCCTGCCGGAAAACCTGATGCGCTGCCGCCTGATCGTGGAACAGGAACCCGACGGGCAGAAATACTGGCATGACGGGAACGAAAACACGATCCCCCGCGACAGATTCGATATTGAGGTCGAATCGCTTCCGTTACAGGCGAACGAAACGCTTCATCTCAGGACCCGTCCCGAAGAACAATATACTTTGTCCCAGCCGTTCCGCGTCCGCCTGATCCCGAAGAACGGAACCGAAGAAGTCCCGGCGGACACGGACGGGCAGGCCGGAACGCCCGCGCCCGCGAAACCGGCAGGCGAACTGCGCCTCATGATCCCCGTCTCGCGTTCCCTGGACGGCCGCAGCTACGAACTCCTGACCGTCGCGCCCTGCTCCCCGCGGCCGAATCCCTACCGGGAATGGCTGGGGGAATTGGACCGGATCTACCGGGAAGAATATAAAGCGCGTGAAGCGAAAAGAGGAAAGATCCCCTCCTATTTCGATTTCTGCAGAGGCATTCTGAGCGAAGTCGGCGGCTCCACATACTATCGGCACGAGATGTTGTATCAGGCGGCAAAGGAATGGGACCAGCGCGAGGAACTCCGGTATTATTATCCGTTCCTGGAAGGACAGGAGGAAGCGCGCATGATCGAATACGAACGCCTCATGGGGGACCGGTTCCCCTCGTTCGGCGCGACCCTCTGGAAAACGGTCATGCTGCCGCCTGCATTCGTCCTGGACGTGGCGTTCCTGCCCGCAACGGTCCCCATGTCTTTTTACTACTACCTCGGATATATGGCCGTCGGAGCATCGATCCAATAACACCGTCGCCCCGGCCGTGACGCACGAAGGAGCAAGAAATGGTCTGGAAAAAGACGCTGATCCGCAATCTCCTCTTCGCCGTGCTCATCATGGCGGCGGGATCCTATTGCACCGGCTGCTGCTGGGCGATGACCGAAAAGACCTGGGATCGTCTCGGTTCCGAGAAAGCGACCATCACAAACCGTCATTACGAGTATTCCCCCGACCGCAGCGAGATCGTGTTTTCCGGCAAAAAGCGGACAAAGCACTATGTATGGCCGTTCCTCGCCGCGTTCGACGTGTCCTAGAATACGTACAAACCGTTTGAAAAGCGCATTCCGCTGGAACCCGTCCCGGAGAACCTGATCCGCGTTCATTTTGAAGCGGTTCCCGATCCCGCCGCGCTCCGCGCCCACAATTTCCTGCGGGAATGGATGCCGGGCGATAATCAGTTCGACAATCCCGTGGAACTCACCCGGGACGGAACCGTTCTTTCCGCAACACGCCTGCCGTTTGTTCAGCCGGGCGACACGCTCCGCATGCATGTGCATCCGGACGACCTGCCGGTTCTGTCCGGATCGTGCGTGATCCGTCTGGAACCGGTCTACAATGCGATCCTGCTGTTTCCGTATGCACAGGATGGCTCCCGCTATGAAATGCTTACACGCGACGATGTTTTCGCCAACAGCCTTTCCGTGTTCGCGGATGAATTCGAGGATGAGGCGAAACGGGACAACGAAGACCCGATCGGAACGCTTGGCTACTGCTGGAAATACTTCTGGCTTCCCTCGGCGGCCGTCACGGACATCCTGATTACGACGCCCTGTTCCTGGGTGATAAAGGGCGCGGCGGCTGTTTCTCTGTTCGGCGGGCTTGTCGCACACGGCGACGAGCTGTGATAGAAAGCATCCGTGTGCGAGCGTAGCCGCACACTACTTCAGCACCGCTTTGCGGTGTTTTCCTTGACTTTCTGTGGTGCTGGTATTATATTTATGGCAATCACACGGCAGAATGCCGCGTTTTGAACTTGATTCCATCGAATACCAGCACGACATCATGGCAAGAAAGATACAGTCCCGGACAAAACCGGCGAAACCTGTGGCCCCGGATACCCCGGAGCTGGACGTCCCCGCGCCCGGATTCGAGACCAGCGAGGAAGCGATCTTCCATCAGCTGTACGACCCCGGCTGTACCCCGCTGACGGACGCCGAGGCGGAATCCGTCTGGGGCGAGATCGACGCCCGGATGCAGGAGATCCGTTCCTGTCTGGCGCTGTTCGTCTTCGTGCTGGAGGAACACGAACGCGTCGTGGACCTCTGCCGGACGCCCGACGACGTGACCTCGCTTTTCGTGGAATCCAAATTGCCCGATGCCATCCGCGGGAATCCACCGTCCGCTCTGCCGGCCCTGCTGAAATGGAAGGCGGAGACCGCGGCATTCCGCAAGGAGCTGACTGAGTTTTATGCCGGTTCGCAGTTCAAAAAGAAATCCGCCCGCGAGACCATGTGGACACGTTCCCGTGAACTCCTCATGCGCTATCCCGTCTCCACGCTGAAAGTCATGGAGTGGTATCATGTGGTGTCCTCCTGGTGCACCACGCCGGAATCGCCCGCCATGGACGAACTTTTCCGCACGCGCCTGATGCCGGACCGCGAGCTCTGCCTGTCGGTCTATCAGACGATGAAGGCCGCGTTCGAGCAGATGGAACGGCTCCGCCAGCGCATCCTGTATTCGCATCTGCGCCTCGTTATCAGCCTCGCGAAGCAGTCCTGCAACCAGCCGCAACAGCTGATCGACATCGTGCAGGAGGGCAACATCGGGCTTGTGAAGGCGCTCGACCGGTTCGACAGCAGCCTCGGCCACAAATTCTCCACCTACGCCACATGGTGGGTCCGGCACGAGATCATGCGCGCGCTGGCGCGCCAGACCCGCGTGATCCGCATCCCCCAGCACATGCTGGCGACCATCTCGCGCATCAACCGCGCCGAACAGGCATTTGTCAAGCGAAACGGCGTGGAGCCGACCGTGGACGACCTCGCCGCCGAACTCGAAATGCCGAAGGCGCGCATCCATGCCATCCGGCAGATGGCGCGCCAGCAGATTTCGCTTCAGGCCCCGCTCCATTCCAACGCGCTTTCCGAGGATTCCGAGATCACGCAGGAGGACCGGTTCGGCACGCCAGCCGACAACGACGATTTCAACCCCGAACTGCATCTTTCGTTCCAGTTCCTCCGCGACGTCGTGCACAAGGCTGTCGACGGCCTGCCCGAACGCGACCGTAAGTTCATTCAAATGCGCTTCGGCCTGGACGGTTACGAACCGATGAGCATCCGTCAGATCGCCGAGGAATTCCATCTGAGCCGCGAACGCATCCGCCAGATCGAAAACAGCGTGTTCGAAAAGCTCCGTAAAAGCAATCCCGAACTGGCGTCCCATTGGCAGGATTCGCTCTACTGAGCCTGTCTTCCGTACTCAATTCCCCTCTTTTTCCGCCTGAAAAATGCGTTTTTTCCGGCAAATGATTTGAAATTTTGTGAAATATGCTGTATATTAATAGGTTTTGTCTAAAAATCAATCAATTCAGCATAGGACCCTGTCCCAGAGATGGATAACTATTCCGAACAGTCCGCGGAACGCCTGAGAGAGATTCAGGCCGACCTTGAACGCCAGTATGCCGGATACCAGGCCCGCAACCTCAAGCTCGACATGTCCCGCGGGAAACCCTCCGGCAGCCAGCTCGACCTGACGAACGGCATCCTGGACCGCCTCGACGGCTACATGGTCGAGGGCGGCATCGACGCGCGCAACTACGGCTGTCTGGAAGGCATCCACGAGGCGCGCAAGCTCTTCTCCGAGCTCCTCGGCATCCCGCGCGACCGCCTCATGATCGGCGGCAACTCCAGCCTGAACATGATGTACGACACGATCGTCCGCCATTGGGTCTTCGGCACGCACGGCCACACGCCGTGGGGACGCCTCCCCGCCGTCAAATTCCTCTGCCCGTGCCCCGGCTACGACCGCCATTTCGCGATCTGCGAGGATCTCGGCATCGAAATGATCCCGGTCCCGATGACCGAGACCGGCCCCGACATGGACATGGTCGAGAAGATCGCCGGTTCCGACGACGCCGTGAAGGGTATCTGGTGCGTCCCGCTGTACTCCAATCCGCAGGGCGTGTGCTACTCCGACGAGACCGTCGACCGTCTGGCATCCATGCGCACCGCCGCGCCCGATTTCCGCATCTTCTGGGACAACGCCTACGGCGTGCATCACATCTACGAGGAATGCCATCTGAAGGACATCTTCGCGAGCGCCGAAGCAGCGGGCAACCCCGAACGCGTCTACTACTTCTTTTCCACCTCGAAGATCACGTTCCCCGGCGCGGGCGTGGCGCTGCTCGCCACCGGTCCCGGCAACTTCGCCGAACTGAAGCATCACATGAGCATCCAGACCATCGGCCCGGACAAGCTCAACCAGCTCCGCACCGTGCGTTATTTGAAGAGCGCCGAGGGCGTCCGCGAACACATGCGCGTCCTGGCGCGCGAACTCCGTCCGAAATTCGATCTCGTGCTCAATACGCTCGAACGCGAACTCGGCGGGACCGGGCTCGCCTCCTGGATCCGTCCGAAGGGCGGCTACTTCATCGCGCTCGACACCATCCCCGGTTGTGCGACCGCTGTCATCGAACTTGCGAAAGACGCCGGCGTCAAACTGACCGGACCCGGTTCGACGTTCCCGCTGCACCGCGATCCGCTCGACCGCAACATCCGCATCGCGCCCTCCTATCCTCCGCTCGACGAGCTGAAGACCGCCATTGAGCTGTTCTGCGTCTGCGTGAAACTCGCCGGCGTCCGGAAGCTCCTCGCGGACAAAAAAGCCTGACAAAAGTACGATTCCACCCCGGCGGCACCCATGCGGCACGACGAACTTCTCACCAGCCTGAAGAACCCGAAGGTCAAATACGCCGCATCCCTGCGGGAACGCAAGGAACGCGACGCACAGGGCGTGACGCTGCTCGAGGGCTACCGCGAGCTCTTCCGCGCGGACGCCATCGGCCTGAAGTTCCACGAGGTCTTCTACTGCCCCGAGCTTTTCCTCGGCGAAAACGAGAACGCGCTGCTGGATTCCCTCGCCGCGCACGGCGCGTCGCTCTACCGCTGCACCGAGGACATCCTCCGCAAACTCGCCTACCGCGACCGTCCCGAGGGACTGATCGCCGTGATCGAGGTCAAACGCAAGACGCTCGCCGACATCCCGAAGGTGAAGAACGGCCTCTACCTCGTCGCGGAGACCATCGAAAAGCCCGGAAACCTCGGCTCCATGCTCCGCAGCGCGGACGCCGTCGGCGCCACCGCCATGATCGTCTGCAACAAGCAGACCGACTTCTACAATCCGAACGTGATCCGCGCCAGCACCGGCGCGATCTTCTCCGTTCCGCTCGCCGAGGCCACCTCCGAGGAATGCCTCGCCTGGCTGCGTTCCTTCGGCATCCGCACGCTCGCCGCCACGCCGCATACCAAACAGAATTTCACGGACGCGGACATGGCGCACGGCGTGGCGATCGTGGTCGGCGCCGAGCAGTTCGGCCTGACCCCGTACTGGATGGATTCTGCCGACCAGAAGGTCGTGATCCCGATGCTCGGCCTGATGGATTCCCTGAACGTGGCGACCGCGGCGACCATCCTGCTGTACGAGGCGGCGCGTCAGCGCGGCTGGAAGTCCTCGGCGGCCGCCGATTACGGCCTGGACCAGTTCGCGGGCGGTGAAAACTCGCTCGGCCGCGGCTGATCCCGGGCTGCTTGTCCGGTCATTTCAACCGATCGGTTCAAATCTCCTGCAAATTTCCGGTTTCCCGGCTTGCTTTTCCGTTTTTATGTTGTATAGTATAATATCAACATATTTTCCCTGTTAAAACAATCACCCGCCTTAAATGGTAAGGAGAATAAACAATATGCCGGCCACCCCCGCATCCCGCCGCACTCCCCAGATGTCCTGGGAACTTCTCTTTCAGATCACCGACCTGCTCCGCGTCCTCGGCGCGCCCGGAAATACGCTCAACAACAAGAAGATAACGCTCGGCAAGATCCGCGTCATCAGCTATCTTTTCGCCAATATGGACCAGCCCCCGATGCTGAAGGATATCGCCGAAGTCTTCGGCCTGACCCCCGGTGCGGTCTCCCAGACGATCGACTCCCTCGTGGAGGACGGCATCGTCCAGCGCGAACAGTCCAGCGAAGACCGCCGCGCGATCCATATCTCCCTCACGAAACAGGGCATCGCGCTGAAACGCCGCCACGACAACTATTTCACCGACTACATGGACCATTTCTTCCGTAACATCGACGAGAAGAAACAGCAGATCTTCCTGGAGGTCCTGGAGCAGATGGTCGAGACGCTTCAGCCCGAAGTCGAAGAACAGGCCGCGGAATCCGAAAAAGAGGATTGAGCCTCCCGAACGGAGGGTGTTATGCTCGACATTGAACCTTGGCTGGAGCGTTTTACGCAGGTTTTGCGGAAGACGTTCGGGGAACGCGTATGGTTTGCCGGGCTTCAGGGCAGTTATGCCCGCGGCGAAGCGATGGATTCCAGCGACATCGACCTGGTCGTGATTCTGGACGCGCTGACCGCGGAGGATATTGCGTCCTATGACGCCATGCTGGATTTGCTTGACCACAGGGAGCTGGTCTGCGGGTTCCTGTCCGGGAAAGAAGAACTCCTGCACTGGGAACTGTCGGAACTATTCCAGTTCTGCCGGGATACCAAGCCCATTATCGGCAGTCTGGACGAGGTACTCGCGCTTGTAAAGCCCAGTGACATCGACCGTGCGATCCTGACCGGAGCCTGCGGCATTTACCATGCCTGCGTCCATAACATGCTCTACGAAAAGGACGAAGGGATCCTGCGCGGCCTGTATAAAATGGCAACCTTTACAATTCGTGCAAATATATTCCGGCGCACGGGGAAATATTGCAGCCGACTGGACGAACTTTTACATTTTGTGGATGCCGACGACAAGGAGATCGTACAGGTTTATCTTGCCATGAAAGCCGGTACTCCCGTTGTTTTTGTTCCTGCTTCAAATCTTCTCTTCGCCTGGGCGAAAGAGATGATCGTACAGGAAAACGGTTGAAACTGTAAGATTTAGCCTTTCGGGAGGGTCTTCAGCACGTCGTCGACCTTGATCGCCTGCATGCAGGCGCGCGTGCCGAGCGGGCAGACGTGCTTGAAACACGGCGAGCAGGGTTCCTTGCGGTACAGGACGTTCCATTTCGGGGAAAGCGGCCCGGTCGCGGCCATGTCGGTGGAGCCGAAGACCGCAGTGCCCGGCGTGCCGATGGCGGCAGCCAAGTGCATGATGCCGCTGTCGTTCGCGATGCAGTACGCGGCGTGTTTCAGGATGAACATGAGCGCGTGGAGCGAGGTCTTTCCGGCGAGGTTCAGCGTCAGGTCCGGCGTCAGTCCCCCGGCGCATTTTTCGCAGATCGGCGCTTCCGTCTTCGATCCGAGCAGGATCACGAATCCGTCGCGGTTCTGCTGCCAGTGGTCCGCCACGGCGTGGAACGCGTCCGCGTCCCAGCGTTTTGCGTCGCCGAACGCCGCCCCCGGCGCGACCGCGAGGACGGGATGTTTCTCATCGGGGAAGGGGCGTTCGAACGCCAATTCGAACCGTTTTGCGTCGAAATCCGGGTGGATGGCGGGCATGGACACGCCGTCCCAATCGTCGATGCCGAGCTTTTTCGCGACTTCAAGGCAGCGTTTCGCCTGGTGCGGCGGATTGAGCTGCCCGGAGATTCGTTTGGGGAATGTGATCGGTTCGCGGAGCAGGATGGAGCGTCCGCGCGCCGCCGCGCCGAAGAGCGGCTTCACGCCCAGACGGCGCATCACGACGGCGTCCCGGAGCGAGTTGTTGAAGAGGATGCCTGCGCCGAAATGCCGGTGCAGGAGCGGATACATCTCGCGGCGCGTCGGAAACGCGTGCGGATCGGCCACGGGGACGATCTCGTCGACCGTTTCATCCAGCGCGTCGAGCACGGGCGCGAGCCCCGCGGGACAGATCACGGAGAGGGAGCAGAATTCGGGGAGGAGGCGTTTCAGGAGCATGAGCGCGGGGAACGTCATTACGAGGTCGCCGAGCCAGTTCGGCGAACGCACGAGCAGGCCTTCGCGCCATTGTTCGGGCTGGATGGTCATGGCCGGGCCTCCTTGCTGTCCTGTGCCGCGCCGTCCGCCGTTTCGAGCACGACGAACGCCGTCGCAAGCTCGCGTTCGTGGCTGATGGAGACGTGGATGCGGGTGATGCCGAGGCGTTTCGCGGTCTCGGCGGTCGCGGCGTACAGCTTCACGAACGGTTTGCCGCGTTCGTCGGACAGCACCTCGATCTCCACGAACGCGCATTCCGCGCACATACCTGTGCCGAGCGCCTTGGAGAACGCCTCCTTGGCGGCCCATCGTCCCGCGATGTATTCCTTCGGGTCCTTCAGCTCCGCCATGCGTTCGAGTTCGGCGGGCGTGAGGATGTTCTTGACGAAATGGTGGCCGTGCTTCGCATAGATGGAGCCCACGCGGGTGCAGTCGGCGATGTCCGTTCCGATTCCGTATATCATGTTCAATCTCCTTCCAGTTTCGTCAGCAGATTGTTGCGTCCGCGTTCGTGTTCGTGCTGGCGGTAGCTGTAATATCCGAACCGCGACACGATCACATGGTCCAGCAGGACGATCCCGAGCGACGAAAGCGCTTTGCTGATGTCGAACGTGACGGCGTCGTCATCGCGGGACGGCAGAAAGGTCCCGCCGGGATGGTTGTGGCAGAGGACGACCGAATGCGCGCCGCAGAGCAGCGCCAGCCGGGCGACCTCGGACGGGAAGATGTTGACGGCGTCGACCGTCCCGGCGCCGAGCGTATCGCACCGGATCAGGCGGTTCTGCGTGTTCAGGTAGAAAATGAGGGTGACCTCGTTGTTTCTGTCGCCGAGCTTCATGCGCGCGTAGTCGGCGAAGAGCTGCGGCGAGTTCAGCAGAGGCAGGGACTCCATCGTCCGCGCCAGATAGCGCACGTTCGCACTGCGGATCAGTTTCAGCAGCGTGATGGAATTCTGGCCGAGGCCGGGCACCTGCTCCAGGTCTTCCGGCTTGGCGTCCATGACGCCGGGGAACGTATGGAACCGGTTCATCAGTTCCTTCGCGATGGGCTTCACGTCGCGGCGCGGGATGGAATACGTCAGGATCAGTTCCAGCAGTTCATAATCCAGAAACGCATCCTGTTCGTAGTTTGCGAATTTCTCGCGCAGGCGCTGTCTATGCCCGAGCCTGTCTTCCGGCGTCATGATGCGCACCTCCGGAAAAGCGTGACGGATTCGAAATGGCCCGTGGCGGGGAACATGTCGACCATGCCCGCCGTCTGGATGACGTAGCCGTGTTCCGCCAGACAGTCCGCGTCGCGCCGGAGCGTGTCAGGGCCGCAGGAAACGTACAGGACGGTCTCCGGGCCGAATTGCCCGATCTCGCGCGTCAGAGAGCCCGGAAGACCCGTTCTCGGCGGATCCACGAGGACGCAGCATTCCGCCGGATCGCAGGAAGAAGCCAGTGTATGGAACGCTTCGCCCGCGTCCGCCGCCAGGAATGTGCAGCGGTCGGAGACACCGTGCCGTGCGGCGTTGAATTTCGCTGCTTCGATCGCCGCCGCATCCAGCTCGACCGCGTAGGCCGTGAGGCCGGGAATCGCTTCCGCCGCGAGAATGGAGAAGACGCCGACGCCGCAGTAGAGTTCGAGGAGCTGTTGTGTTCCAGTGTTTTTCAATAATGTCAGAACGCGTTCCGCCAGTTTCGGCGACATGTCGGGGTTGACTTGGAAAAACGACGCTTTCGGTACGCGGAATTCCCCGTACGTGCCGAGCTGTTCCGTCAGATGCGTGAGGTTTCGCCACTTCTCCGTACCGGAATCCAGCGCGCCGTCGTGAAGCGTCCGGCGGAACGTGCGTTTCTGTCCGTCGGCGCCGGGTTCGGCGGCCGCGAGGAGTGCGCGGATGTCGGGATGCCCGAGCAGGCAGTCCTGTACGGGGACCGCCGTTTTATTGTCGAATCCGCGGTAGCAGAACGCGCCGTTTTCGCAGACAAATGTCAGCTTGTTCCGGCAGCCGTTGCGGGACGGTGCGCCCAGCGGCGGCAGGAATTGAATGTCTTTTCCGGCGGGGTTGCCGCGCGTGAGGAAATCGTGAAACTGGCGGTCTTTCCATTCCAGCTCGCAGTCATAGGAGGCATGACGGTACACGCAGCCGGGGCAGGTCCCGGCGAGCGGGCAGTCCGGCCTGATGCGTTCGGGCGAAGCCGTCAGCACATCCAGAACCCTGGCGCGCGCAAACGACTTCGCCTCATGCGTGATCTCCGCGCGGACCGTTTCCCCGGGCAAAGCGCCCGGCACGAAACAGACCTTGCCGTCCGGGAGCCGGCCCACGCCGTCGCCTCCGAACGCGATACGCGAAACCGGAACGGAACAATCCATCAATTCGGGATCTCGCGGAAGAGATCAAGCGGTTCGACGATCTTGAGCTCGCTCTTGATCTTTTCGATGGCGTCGTCGGGGTCGGCGAAGCGGAAGATGATGGCGGCCTTGCCGTTGAGTCCGGCGGCGAAGGCGTACAGGTATTCGATGTTGACCTGGTGCCGGTCGAGGATTTCGAGGATCTTGGAGAGGCTGCCGGCGGCGTGGTCGACTTCGATCGCGACGACGTCGGTGATCTTGACGGCGAAGTTGTTGGCTTCGAGGAGGTCGCGCGCCTTTTCCCAGTCGCGGATCAGGAGGCGCAGCACGCCAAAGAATTTGCTGTCGCTGAGCGAGAGCGTGGAGATGTTGACCCCGTTGTCGGCCAGGAGTTTCAGCGCGGAGTTGACCGTGCCCGGCTTGTTCTCGACGAAGAGAGAGATCTGTTTGAGTTTCATGCTGGCGTCTCCTGTGTTATGCGTTGAGGTTGCGGCGGTCGATCACGCGTTTGGCCTTGCCTTCGCTTCTCGGGATGGAGTTCGGGGCGCACATCTTGACGAAGACGCGGATGCCGAGGATGCGTTCGATGGCATGGGCGATGGTGTGGCGGATGTCCTCGATGGCGGACACGCGGTCGTGGAAGATGGCTTCGTTGACCTCGATGTCGACCTCGATGTTGTCCAGGCCGTGTTCGCGCGTCAGGATGATCTGGTACACGGGCAGGACCGATTCCACGCTCATGATCGCGGTCTCGATCTGGGTCGGGAAGACGTTCACGCCGCGGATGATGAACATGTCGTCGCTGCGGCGGCCGATCTTGCTGATGCGGCGGATGGTGCGTCCGCAGGCGCATTTCGAGGTCATGATGCTGGTGATGTCGCGGGTGCGGTAGCGGATCATGGGCATGGCGTGCTTCGCCAGCGTGGTGAGGACGAGTTCGCCTTCCGTTCCGTCGGGGAGGACTTCGCCGGTGGCGGGGTCGATGATCTCGGGGTAGAAGAAGTCTTCGAAGATGTGCAGGCCTTCCTGTTCGAGGCAGGAGCAGCCGACGCCGGGTCCGACGATCTCGGAGAGTCCGTAGATGTCGTAGGCCTTGATGCCGGACTTCTTTTCGATCTGGGAGCGCATGGCTTCGGTCCAGGGCTCCGCGCCGAAGATGCCGAGGCGGACGGGGAGTTCGCGCATGTCGATGCCCATCTTTTCGGCGGTCTCGATCATGTGCAGGAAATAGCTCGGGGTGCATGCCACGCAGGTCACGCCGAAGTCCTTCATCAGCATCACCTGGCGTTCCGTGTTGCCGCCGGACGCCGGGATCACGGTCGCGCCGATCTTCTCGAATCCGCTATGCGCGCCGAGGCCGCCGGTGAAGAGGCCGTAGCCGTAGGAGACCTGCGCGATGTCGCCTTCATGGACGCCGACCGCGGCGAGGGCGCGGGCGACGGCGGTCGACCACACGTTGAGGTCTTCACGGGTGTAGGCGACGACGATGGGCTTGCCGGTCGTGCCGCTGGACGCGTGGAGGCGCACGATGTCTTTCATCGGAGAGGCGAAGAGGCCGAAGGGATAGGTGTCGCGGAGGTCCGCCTTCACCGTAAACGGAAGCAGACGGATGTCCTCGAGCTTCTGGATGTCGTCGGGTTTGATGCCGCGCTCGTCGAGGCGCGCCTTGAAGAGCGGGACGTTGGCGTAGGCGAGGTCGACCATTTCGCGGAGGCGTGCGAGCTGGAGCGAATGGAGCTGTTCCTGCGGGATGAAGTCCATCGCGCTGATGGGGTTCATCGGGACTGCCTTGGTGGGTTTCATGATGGTGCCTTGGGTTAGTTTTTTGTTCTTCAGGGCGGGACGCATGAGAACGGCGCCCCTGTATTTCTGCCTGAATCTTTAACTAATAATATAGCCTCGGCGGTTGTTTTTATCAAGGTGATGCGCGCGAAAAAAGAATAAAAAAACTCGTGTTTTACGGTTTGGAAACTCGCAAAAAGGACGAAAGCGGCCCCTTCCGTCAGTCTGTCGATCATGCATCTCCCGGCGGATGTTATGGTTTCAGACTTGACTTTTTCCGAAAGCATGCTATTATAAATGCTTATATTTTTTGCTGTTAAACGAGGCTGATATGATTTCCTGCACAAAAAACGATTCCAACAGGCATGACGAAGTATGCTCTTTCGTGAAGACCTGCGCCGTCTTCGCGCAAATCAGTCTCTTTGCGTTCATCGCATTTACCATTATCTGACGAGCCGCCCGTTAACCCTTTGCCGGGGAAGATATGGGTGGCCCGGAGACGTTCATCCGTATCCGGCTCCCTGATCTTTCCTGTGCAATCCCCAATACCTCCCACCCATAAGGATTGCATCCTATGAAAGCCCCACAATCCCACCGAAAAACAAACGCAGAACGCCTGAAACGCTTTGCTTTGTTGCTCCTGAGCGCCACTCTGGCCGGAACACAGTATCTCCCGGCGCAGGAACCCGCGAAGGAAGTCCGTACCATCAAACTGCTCCAGGACGATGCCCAGGTCCGCTTCGCCAGCAGGCTCTATGAGCTGAAATACACGAAGCCGACCGACGTCCGCCCGTTCATCCTCGCCGCAATCACCCGCTACAATGCGTTTTCGCTGGTGGACCGTGTGAACAACAACAATGCCGACAGGCACTATCTGCTTGTCTCGACCGGAGAGGACTTTATCCCCTACGTGGACGCGCTGATCGCCGGACTGGACGTGCCGGGCAAGCCGGACGAATACGGCTCCATCATCGAGGGGACCGGCGTCACCCGGGTGACCTATCACCCGAACTACCGCCTCGGGACCGAGATGCTCCGCATCATCAACGCCGGGTTGAGGAGCCCGGAAGGCACGATCTACCTGAACGAGGACACGAACACGATCTACTGGAAGGACGACCGGGCCGCCGCGATGGCCGCGCTCAACTGGATCAAGTATCTGGACCGGCCGCTTCCACAGGTCAACCTCAAGCTCAAATACTACGAGATCCGCGAAAGCAAGCTGCGCGACATCGGCCTTGATTATCTGGCATGGAAGAACGGCCCCGGCCTCGACATCTTCTCCGCCGGATTCGACACCGGCAAGATCTTCTCCAACGAAGCCGTCTGGAACCTCGTCGGCGGGGCGACTCAGCTGGTCGACCTCACGAAGGATTTCTCCTCGGGATGGGGCTACGGCGGATTCTTCACCGCGCCGAAGTTCGATCTGACCTTCATCCGCGTGCTTCAGCAGTCCGGCAACGCGAAACTGGCCGCGGAAACCGAACTCACGTTCATGAATACGCCCATCTACGAGAC